>CATJSX010000084.1 GCA_949743265.1 uncultured Peptococcaceae bacterium | reverse complement strand
TGGATAAGGAGAGAAAATATATGTTGATGGCAATGGATATTGGCAATACCAATATCGTTTTGGGCGTTTATGAAGGTGAACAATTATTGGCGCATTGGCGTATTGCCAGTGACCAAAATAAAACGGTAGATGAATACGGTATATTGCTCCAACAGTTATTCGCCCATCATCAATTAGCTCATAAGAGCGTGACAGCTGTAATTATTTGTTCAGTAGTACCTAATTTGACTGGCGTTATGCAGCATATGGCGGAGCAATATTTTCATGTTGCGCCTTTAATCGTAGGACAAGGTTTAAAAACGGGATTGGTTATTCGTTATGAAAATCCTAAAGAAGTAGGTGCCGACCGTGTGGTTAATGCAGTAGCAGCTATTCAGAAATATGGAACGCCGTTGGTTATTGTTGATTTTGGAACGGCAACGACTTTTTGCGCTGTCAATAAAAACGGTGAGTATTTAGGTGGAGCCATTGCTCCGGGAATTGGGATTTCTGTTGATGCGCTTTTCGAACGAACAGCCAAATTGCCTAAAGTAGATTTAGCGCTACCCAAAACAGTCATTGGTCGCAATACCACGCATGCGATTCAATCCGGCTTGACTTATGGCTATTGCGCTTTAGTTGACGGTATGGTCAAACGAATTATTGACGAGCTGGGAGAGGATGTTAAAGAAACAAAAGTAATTGCTACTGGCGGGTTGGCAGAAATGATTAAATCACATACGCAAAGCATTCAGCAAGTAGACCAGTTATTGACGCTAGAAGGATTGCGTATTTTATATGAACGCAACAAAAACCAGCGTTAAGGAGGAAGTATTGTGCTTGATATTTGTTTATTGGGCTGTGGCGGCATGTTGCCATTACCTGAGCGTTTTTTGACTTCTTTGCTTGTGCGTCATCAAGGCAGTAATATTTTAATTGACTGTGGCGAAGGAACACAAGTGGCATTATATATGAGCCCGTTCAGCCTCAAAAATATCGATTATATTTTGATTACGCATTTTCATGGCGATCATGTCGCTGGTTTGCCGGGACTGCTGATGACTATTGGCAACAATATGCGTACAGAACCTTTGCATATTTATGGTGGTGTGGGACTTAAAGCGGTTATGACAGGATTGCTGGTTATTTGTCCGCAATTGCCTTTTGAAGTGGTGATTCACGAAATATCATTTAACGAACAGACTGCTTTTTCTTTAGGCGGACTGACTGTGCAATCGTTGCCGGTAGAACATCGTGTTCCTTGTTTGGCGTATAGTTTACAGCTACCACGCCAAGGTAAATTTGATGTTGCTAAAGCGAAAGCATTGGGAGTACCAACGAATCAATGGGGGATTTTGCAAAGTGGACAATCAGTTTGCCATCAAGGTCGAATCATTGCTCCTGAAGAAGTGCTGGGCGCATCGCGCAAAGGATTAAAAGTTACTTATGCTACTGATTGCCGCCCAAATTCAGCTTTGGAAATTTTAGCGCAAGAAAGCGATTTGCTTGTTGCTGAAGGTTTGTATGGTGATGATGATAAAAAACACAGCGCGGCAGAAAAAGGCCATATGGTTTTTTCAGAAGCGGCTACTGTAGCCAAAAATGCACATGTTAATCAATTATGGTTGACGCATTATAGTCCCGCTATGCGTGATTGTAATGAATTTTTATCGCAAACGCAGCAAATTTTTGCTAATACTTATTGTGGGGAGAATTTGTTAATGACAACATTAAAATTTCCCAAAGATTAGTTTGCGTTGCTTGAATAATTATATAACTAACGAAGTTGGCGGGCTGAATTCGGATTTTTCGGCAATAGAAAATATACGTCAACAAATTAGTTATTAGGTCTAGCTGACTGTGTTATTTCCAAATTAAAGGCGACGGCCATAGAATTCGGCATAATGTGTCTGAATAAATTCGACAACGGCTTTTTCAGCACAGGTCAATGTTTGTTCTTCCGCCCAGATTAAATGGTATTCACTGGGGCAAATTACTTTATTTTCTATCGGTTTGGCGCAAATGAAATGGTTGCGTATGTACCAATTATTTTCTAATGCGCGATGAAGAAAAATGCTTGCTCCTTTATTCTCCGCAACAGCTTGCAAAATATTACCAAGGCTGTTAAGATGACGGATATTTTTGGTCGGAAAGAATCGTTTGGTAAAATCAGTTTCTGCGGCAAACGAATAAGTAATAAAAGCCAATTCTTCATATTCCGCTCTGCTTAGAGCGGTTTTTTGTGCATAGGGATGTTTGGTGCTTAAATAAATATAATATTCATCGGCTAAAAGAACTTTAGCTTGAAAATTGATATGGTGATAGCGATGCAGCTCTTGCTCGCGCTGGGCAATATCTACAGCAGTTAATCCAATATTATAATGACCCAAAGAAATTTCATGAACAAAATCAAGCATACCAACTTCATGCAAAGCAATAGTAACTTCAGGATACTGTTTTTGTATGCCGTAAATGATATCTTCTAAGATGAAATTGCAGACGACAGGAATAGCTGCTAAATGAACGACGCCGCTTGGTTTTTCCTGTGGTTTGGCAAGAGTTTGCCATTGCTGCATTTTGTCTTCCAGAGCCATCAAAATATCTTTGCAATCATGGTAAATTTGCAACCCTTGCTTAGTGGGATAAGCGCCTTTGTGGGAACGATGGAACAGCGTAATCTGCAGTTCTTCTTCCAAACTTTGCATTGACGCTGTTAAAGCAGGTTGAGTCATATATAGATTTTTTGCAGCTTGATTAAAGGAATGACATTCCACAATTTGCACAAAATAGCGCAGCTGATCTAGTTTCATAAACTTACCTCTTGTTAAATTAAAATATTTTGAGTGAAAGAGAGTTAATTAAATTTCTCAACTAATCGCTCATTTTTTATGACGGATATTTTTTAATTATAGCATAATTTAGCAACAAATTCACTATTTGGCTTGATCAAAAATGCCGTTCATTGGCTTCACAGGCGCAGGGTATAGCGATTTTGCTAACTGTTTATTGAAATTGAAAATTGACCACGATATATTTCGGAATAACAAATCGAAACTTAAAGGGGAATAATATGAAATATTTGATCGATTTTATCGTCTTGGCTCTCTTATATACATTTGTTTTTTTCCGCAAATGGAAAATCAAAGGTAAAGATATATTACTTGTTAACACACTGATGTATGTGTATCTTTCTTTTGTGCTTTATTTTACTTTAATGCCGATAATAACCTCTCTACCATTTATTTTAAATCATCCCTATACGCCTATGAATTTGACGCCGTTTATAGATGTTTTGACGGGGCGAGGGGATTTTTTTCGGCAGATAATATTAAACGTTGTAATGACAATGCCGTTTGGTTTTCTATTTCCATTGACCCAAAATAGAACGGCTAACTTTAGCAGAACGTTTTTTTTCTGTTTTTTGATGAGCTTGAGTATTGAAATTTTACAACCGCTCATCAATGGTTTCAGATCTTCGGATATTACAGATTTAATTACTAATGTAATTGGCGGAATGCTTGGTTATGGTTTTTATGTTATTTTTAGACCAATCACATATTGGATTTTAAATCAGTTAAAAGCGAGAAATTAAAAATTTGATGCTGATTTATTGAGCAGTCACCACAGAAACGACTGTTTTTTTGCAAAGCGTTTAAAATGTTAATTTCTATCAATACGATTGTCAATAAAATAAGTTGAAAAACAATGACAGTGATGAGGTTTATTTTAATATATGATAAAAATTTTAGCCGATTTTTTAGCAGAAAGAATTTTCTTCAACCGATAGGTTGTGTTATAATAAAATAAAGTTTGATGGAGGGGATATTATGGCAAAATTGATGGTCGATACGAATCTTTGTCCGCAAAATCATGCGTGCCCGTCGGTAACGATTTGTCCTATGCAAGCATTATCGCAAGAAGGTTATCAAGCACCGGTAGTCGATGCTGAGAAATGTATAGTTTGTGGATTGTGCGCTGAGAAGTGTGGCAAAAAGGCGCTAAAAATTGTGGAGTAGCATAAAAAGTCAAAGCTATTTGTCGGCTTTGACTTTTTTGCTGTTTTGACCGATGACTTTCTTTGACCATATAATAGTATGGAGCTATCGCAAAGAGAGGTGAGATAAAAAAATGGAGCCAATTATCGCCGGAGCTTTGCCCAGTAGTCGTAGTGATGATGAAATTAGCTATCGGGAAATTTGCTTTAGTCGCAACCATTCTTTGCCTGAAAATGGCGGCGTCGGTCAAATTCCGCTAACCATTCATCATCAGCATCAGTTGCCCATTTGTACTGGAACAGCAGGCGCTTATCTGCGGGCGGTGGACTATTATCAGCGTACAGGCAAGATACTTGATTTTTCGGCAGTTTTTATTTATAAACTCAATCGGCTTTTTGACGGTTTGGCGATGAATGTCAAAGGTAGTACGCTAAAAGCAACCATGCAGACGTTATATCATAAAGGCGTTTGTCAAGAACGATTTTATCCGAGCACTAAAAATAATTGCAATCACCGTTTTCCTCATTTGCAGCAAGGCGGTAAGGCGCTAATGCAAGAAGCGGCTCAGTTTAAAATTGGCAGTTATGTTCGTTGTGATGATCTGGATGAAATTTTGTTAGCGCTTTCTGATGAACGAGCTGTGGCTTTTTCGTTGATTATTTATACTGATTTTTATGAAGCGGATCGCGGCTTAGTTAGTAAGCAAATTAGAGGCGAAAAAATCGGCGGTCATTCGATGGTGGCGCTCAATTATGATTTGCAGACAGAGCTTATTGAAGTAGTACAAAGCTGGGGTACGGCAGAAAAAGGACCTACTGATCGCGGCTATATGTATATTCCTTTTGTTTGGTTTCAAGAAAAAATTAAGAAACAACCCCTTTTAATTGAAGCGTTTACGATTATTTAATTTTAACAGCCGTTGTCGAAAAATTTTTTGCGACAACGGCTGTTTTTGGTAAGTATTGCTGAAAATTTACTTTAATAAAAACTTTTGCGGCTATTTTTGCTGAAAAAAAGATGACGAGCCGTTAAAAATACGTTAAAATAATATCATATTGATAGAGCATTGATGGGCGCTTTACAAGGAGGTTTGTATTTGAAAGCTAAAATTAAAGGATATGCTAAAATCAATTTGTTGCTTGATGTGTTGCGCAAGCGAAATGATGGCTATCATGATGTTCAAATGATTATGCAAGCGATTGATCTATACGATGAAATTATTATTCAGTCGGCAGAAACAAACCGGCTTTGGCTGACAACGGCAAATATTCCTAATGATGAAAGTAACTTAGCAATGCAAGCGGCGCTTTTGATGCAAAAAAATTTTTCGCAAGTGCCGCCACTAGCTATTGAACTTAAAAAAAATATTCCTGTAGCAGCCGGTTTAGCTGGCGGCAGTACTGACGGCGCGGCAGTGCTTTTGGGCATTAAGACGCTATTTCATTTGGAGTGTTCAATGGATAAATTATTGCAGTTGGCGGCGCAATTAGGCTCCGATGTGCCTTTTTGTTTATCAGGTCCCACTGCTTTAGCCAGCGGGCGTGGAGAAATACTTACTGCTTTAGCGGAGTGTCCTCGTTTATACCTCGTCTTGGTTAAACCGCCTTTTGGCGTTTCTACTGCAGAAATTTATGGTCACTTAAATACTGCGGAAATCAAAGATCGTCCCGATTTCGACTATTATTGTCAAGCATTGCAAACACAAAATAGCAAGATTATTTTATCTCATATGAGTAACGCTTTGGAGCGAAGCACTTTTGCGCTTTATCCAGATGTTGCCGAAACCAAGCGACAACTCCAGCAACTAGGCGCAAAATACGTGTTGATGAGCGGCAGCGGACCTACTGTTTTTTGTGCATTTCAGGAAAAAATAGAAGCGGAAACTTTTTATAAAAAAGCAAAAGAATATTTTCAGGAAATTTATTTCAGCCAAACCATAACAGCGACGGAACTAAAAGAAAGGGTGAGTATCAGTGACGAATCATGAAAAGAGACTAATACCCATCAAATTGGATGGGTATAAACCGCTGCGTGATATTGTTTTTGAAACATTACGGGAAGCCATTATCAACCAAACGTTAAAGCCGGGAGAACGTTTAATGGAGATTCAGCTGGCTGATGAAATGGGCGTTAGCAGAACGCCGGTACGTGAAGCTATTCGCAAACTGGAATTGGAAGGCTTGGTTGTTATGGTACCCCGTAAAGGCGCCTATGTTGCCGGCATTTCTATGAAAGACATTCATGAAGTTTACGAATTACGCAGCGCTTTGGAAGCGTTAGCTGCTAGTTTGGCAGCTGCAAGAATTACTGACGAAGAGTTGGAAAAAATGGAGCGGCAAGTTTTAAAAGAAGCCGAAGAAACGGAGCTCAACAATTTAAGTGGTATTGTAGCCATTGACACAACGTTTCACGATTTGTTGTATCAAGCGGCACATAATCAACGATTGGTACAATTTATCAATATTTTACAAGAGCAGTTGCAGCGTTTTCGAGCCGCGTCTTTGTCCAAACCCGGTCGCAGCAAGACTGCGCTTGATGAGCACAAAAAAATTGTTGAAGCGTTAGGTGAACGAGACGCTCGCTTAGCTGCCAAACTGGCTACAGAACACATTGAAAATGCTGAAAATGCCATGATTTTTGCTATGGATAAAGAAGGGTCACTATTTCGTGATTAAGAATTTCTTTTTAAAACTGCCGAATAATTCACATTGCTAACTGGTTAATCGTTGAGTATAATGGAAAATATCGAAAAATGTCTGTTTGGAGGAGGTGCTGAAGATAGAAAGGTGGCGTCGCAGCGAGCGAGTAATTTTTTTAACAAAAGCGTTAGTAGAACGACCGCATTTTTTGTATCCGTTGGGTTATTTTAGTCAGCAACTTAGCGCTGCTAAATCCAGTTTGAGCGAAGATCTGGCATTGATCAAAGAGACGCTAAACCAAGCCGGCTTAGGCGAAGTGGTGACAGTAAGTGGCGCGATGGGCGGCGTGCGCTATTTGCCCTATTTATCGCCGGAAAGGGAAAAAAATATGCTGGATGATTTAGCGCAAAAATTATCCGATCCATCTCGTATTTTGCCCGGCGGCTACCTTTATATGTTGGATTTAATTTATGATCCTTATTTGATTGACCGACTGGGACAAATTTTTGCTCGACGTTTTGCTCATTGCCAACCCGATTATATCGTAACAGTAGAAACTAAAGGTATTCCTATGGCAACAATGACTGCCCGAGCTTTTAACGTACCGCTGGTAGTTATTCGTAACGATAGTCGCGTTACCGAAGGATCTGCCGTTAGCATCAATTATGTTTCTGGTTCCAGCAAAAAAATCGGGACGATGACGCTGGCAAGACGAGCAATCAAACCCAATAGTAAGGTGATTTTGATTGATGATTTTATGAAAGCTGGCGGCACAGCCTATGGTATGATGGAATTGATGAGTGAATTTAACGTTAAAGTAGAAGGCGTTGGCGTGTTCATTAGCACAGCGCAACCCAAACAGAAAAAGGTCAAAGATTATTTAAGCCTCTTGGAATTGGTAGCGATTGACGATGTTTCTGGTTTGATTGACGTTCGCAATCGATTATAAAAAAAGCACCTCATGGCGCGTTATGGGCTGAGGTGCTTTTTGACGTTACAATAACAAATTTTAATCGGCGACAGCAGCGAGAAGGGTTTTGGTTTTTTCCACAAAAAAGTTAAGCAAAATATCTTTTTGTTGTTCGGAACGAAGCAGAAAACCAGTAGTGATAACAATATTGTTCGTGATAGGAATTTTGCATACCATATTACTTGATAACGGTTCTTGTTTCGGCGTCAACATATTGCCGATATTGTCAATAACCATCTGTGCTTGCAATTCAAAACTATCTGCCCAGATGAGTTCAGGTGTTCTGGCATAGTAGGCGATCAACTGATAAAATAAATCCTCGGTATAGGTGGACGCAGCGTTTAAAATAATAGGATATTTAACGATTGTCGCCATAGAAACTGTATTTAATTTTGCCAGCGGCGAACGAATACTGGTTGATAAGGCGCAATCTGATGCATAAAAAGGAATAAACTGAATGTTTTCAGGTAAATCAATAAGAAATTTCTTGTCAATATTTAACAGAGAAATAACGCCAAGATCTGCCGTATGATTTACCAAAGCTGTTACAATTTCGTTATTTTCCACGACTTGATAAATAATGTGCAGCTGTGGATACTCTTTGTAGAAATAGCTGGTTATTTTTGGGAAAAAATGATTTTTGTTTTTGTTATTCAATACGATTTTTATCGTATCGGAAAGTAATTTTTTTTCTGATAGGAAATGATAATGCAGTTGCTTAAAAAGAGCTATGATTTGTGCGGATATTTCATAGAAATATTTGCCATCTTCGGATAAAACAACGCCTTTTGGCGTGCGAATAAACAACTGCGTATTAAATTCTGCTTCTAAATTTTTGATAGCGGTACTTAGTGCCTGCTGTGAGATAAAAAGCTCGGCACTGGCAGCTGAAAAGGAACGATTGTCTGCTGTTTTTATAAAATAAACGAGTTGTTCTAAACGCATGATAGCGCCTCCTTAAAATAATGCTTTTGATGAAGCGTGCATTTTTTGTTACTATCCTGACAATATTTTGACGCATGTCTACCCGCTAGTTTATCAATTAAACGGTAAGAAACGACGCTTTTTATCTTGCAAGAAAATATTACCACAATACCATATGATTTTCAATGTTTTACCTTGTGACAAACTATAACTTCAGGTACGCACATAGTTTCCAAAAATAACTGAGTACATGACGACTACTTTATCATAGAAGGAGCACTGAGAAAAAAATGAAACGCATATTTTTAGTTGAAGACGATCAAGAAATTGCTAGAAATCTTATCCGCTTGCTTTCTAGGGAAGGTTTTGCAGTTACTCATGCTGCCAACCAAAAAGAAACGTCAGTAGTTTTGGATGAACAGCGGTTTGATTTGGCTTTGGTGGACATTTCTTTGCCCGATGGCAATGGTTTTGCTGTTTGTACAGCAATTAAAGATCAGCAGAATGTTCCGGTTATTTTTCTGACCGCTTCCAGTGATGAAACTAGTGTAGTTATGGGATTAAACATGGGCGCTGATGATTATGTCACTAAGCCTTTTCGACCTCGCGAATTAGTGGCGCGAATCAACGCGGCGCTAAGAAAATGGGCGTGTTCGCCGTCTGTCTTTAATATTGGCAGTTTGCATATTGATATCGCCAGCGGTTTGGTTAAAAAAGAAGGCAAAGAAGTTTTTCTTTCGCCCTTGGAATATCGTTTGCTGTTGCTTTTTATCAATAATCCCCAAATCATTATCACACGAGAGAGATTATTGGACGAATTATGGGATGCTGCTGGTGAATTTGTCAATAATAATACGCTGACGGTTTATATTAAACGACTGCGGGAAAAAATTGAGCAAGATCCAGCCAAGCCGCAAATTATTTTGACCGTTCGCGGGATTGGTTATCGTTTAGGAGGTAATGGCGATGCTGCGGAATAAAGAAATCAAGCAATTTGCTTTTTGTTTTGCCATGATTACTATCATTACTTCTTGGATAGGTTTTTGGTTTCAGCCTAATGCTGGCGTGTTGGTACTATTGACAACAACTTTATTGGGAGGAATATTTTTTATTTTTACTAAAGCGCGTTACCGAAGCATTGCCCGTATTTCTGAACAAATTGATCTCGTTTTGCACAATGCCGATCATCTGTATATTAGCGAAGCTCAAGAAGGTGAATTGTCTATTTTACAAAGTGAAATAACCAAAATGACGTCACGTATTCGGGAACAAAACGAAGCGCTGCAAAGAGAAAAAAATCATCTGGCTGATTCTTTGGCAGACATCGCTCATCAACTTCGTACACCTCTAACGACAATGAATTTGATTTTGTCGTTATTAGAAAATACTGCCGACGAAAACGAACGAAAAAATCTGCTGCGTGAAACGGAAAATTTGTATGATAGAATGGATTGGTTGATTACAGCCCTGCTAAAATTATCCCGCTTAGACGCTGGTATTGTAACATTTCAAAAAAAGCCTATCAATGTTTACCAGCTTTTGCAAGCGGCTCTGCGTTCTTTTTTGATTACTATGGATCTGCACAATATAACTGTGCGTTTGGACGTTTCGCGAGAAATCGTCATCGAAGCTGACAATGATTGGCTAGTGCAAGCGCTACAGAATATTTTCAAAAATTGCTTAGAAAATATTGGCGATAATGGACAGCTTCATATTGCTTGCCGTGATACGATACTGTTTACTGAAATTACAATTCATGATAGTGGCAGCGGCTTTGCTCAAGAAGATTTACCGTATCTTTTTCATCGTTTTTATCGTGGTAAAAATTCTGCCGCTGCAGGCTATGGCATCGGTTTAGCGCTCTGTAAGACTATCATTACCCAGCAAGGCGGTACGGTTACCGCTAAAAATCATCTAAAAGGCGGTGCTCTTTTTACACTTCGTTTTTTAAAGTGACTAATCTTTCACTCAAAAGTCACCGAGACGTCAGCCTGTCGTATTATAATGACCTTAATGAATTAAAGGGGAGGTGCCGACTATGGCGTTTTTAGAAATTGAAAATTTGTATAAGGTCTACGGCAAAGGAGAGAATCAAGTAGTTGCGCTAAATGATATTTCATTGACCATTGAAAAAGGAGATTTTACGGCGATTATCGGTTCTTCTGGCTCTGGGAAATCAACGTTATTGCATATTATTGCTGGGGTTGATTTACCCACTAGAGGAAAAGTATATTTAGACAATCAGGACGTCTACGGACAAAGCCGTGAAAATCTAGCCGTTTTTCGTCGACGGCAAGTGGGATTGATTTATCAATTTCACAATCTTATCCCTACGCTGAATGTCGTGGAAAATATTACGCTGCCTGTTTTGATGGACAAAAGAAAAGTCAATGAAGAACGGCTCAATGATCTTTTGGAGCTGCTGGGACTTCAAGACCGTCGCAATCATCTGCCTAATCAACTTTCCGGCGGTCAACAGCAACGAGTAGCCATTGGACGCGCTTTGATGAATGCGCCGCAAGTTTGCTTGGCTGATGAGCCGACTGGCAGTTTAGATAGCCGCAACGGACAGGAAATTGTTAATCTGCTGAAACTAAGCAATCAAAAATACGGTCAAACGCTTATTGTCGTTACGCATGATGAAAATATTGCTTTGCAGGCCGATCGTATCATTACTATTGGCGATGGTAAAGTTATACGAGACGAAAGGCAGGGACGTCGCTTATGACAATTTTTCACAAAGTTGCTTGGCAAAGTTTAAAAATGAGTCGTACGCGAACTGCTGTCACCATCATTGGCATTATGCTCTCGGCAGCTATGATGACGGCTGTGGCGACTTTTGCCGTTTCATTGCAAAATTATTTAATTAACGGCGCTATTGATAAATATGGCGCTTGGCAGGTAGGTTTTTTGGACGTTGATGCTGCCTTTGTTCAGGAATGCCATCTTGATCAAAACGTCAAAGATTATGCCGTCTATGAGAATATTGGCTACGCTGAACTCGAAGGCGGCAAAAATGTTAACAAGCCCTATTTGTTTATTGCTGGATTTGCTCAAGAAACGTTTGACCATTTGCCGCTTATGCTGATTTCTGGTCGTTTGCCGCAAAATAGCAATGAAATTATTGTGCCGTCGCATGTGGCGGCAAACGGTGGTGTAAAATTAGCGTTAGGCGATACGTTTTCATTAACAGTAGGCAATCGTATTTATGAGGGCGAGATTTTAGGTCAAGGTAATCCGTATATTTATCAAAACAGTGCCACTATTGCCAAAGAAAAATTAGTGCCTATAGACGAACGAACTTATACCGTTGTTGGCATCTATCAGCGCCCGCCTTTTGAAGATTACTCAGCGCCCGGCTATACGATGATTACGGCTATGGATAATTTTAAAACGACTGATCGTTTCAGCGCTTTTGTCACATTGAACAAACCGTATCAGCTTCGCGAATATCTTGCCGCTACAGCCAAAAATCATGAGTATATTTTGAATGATAATGTGCTACGTTTTATGGGACTTTCCGGTGATCAATCATTCAATAGACTTTTGTACGCCGTTGGTATGATAGTGATACTTTTGATTATGCTGGGTTCAATTTTTATGATTCACAATACGTTCAATATTTCACTAAACGAGCGGACACATCAATTTGGTATCCTGCTTTCGGTAGGCGCTACAGAAAAACAGCTGCGAAAAATGGTTTTATTTGAAGGACTTTGTCTGGGCGCTATAGGTATTCCTTTAGGCGTGCTTATGGGAATACCCACTATCAAGGGAATCCTTTCGTTAGTTAATAAAAATTTTGAAAATGTGTTGTACGATACGGTGCCTTTAACGCTGTCGATTTCTTTTCCTGCGCTTATTGCAGCGGCAGTTGTCAGTTTGGTTACAATTTTGATTTCTGCCTATATTCCAGCTAAAAAAGCCGCCAGCGTACCTATCATGACTTGTATTCGTCAAAGTAATGATGTCAAAATTGACGTTCGCGCCATATATACGCCCAAAACGCTGGAACATTTCTGGGGACTGGAAGGTGCGCTGGCTTTGAAAAATTTTAAACGAAACCGCGGACGGTATCGCAGCGTCGTTTTATCTCTTACATTAAGCGTTGTATTTTTGATTGCTGCTAGCGCTTTTTGTGTTGATTTGGGACAGATTACAGAACGTTCAACAGTAGCAGTAGACGGTGATATTATTTTTGAAACTAAAAATATTACCGAAGAAGATATGTTTCAGCTTTATCACGAGATGAAAGCTGTTGATGGTGTCAAGCAAAGTACTTATCAAGCCTTGTCATTTTATGATTGCGAAGTCGCTGTGCAATCATTGACTGATGATTTTTGGCAGTATTATCAAAATGCTCATCATCTGCCTGCAACAACTGAAACCATATCGTTATCTTTGACCGTTCAATTTATTGAGGACGATATTTATCAGCAATTTGTCAAAAGTTCAGGGGTAGAAACAGCATTGACCAATACAGAAAATCCCCTGATTATCGTTGGTAAATATAACGGCGGATTGGATATATTCACTGAAAGCGCTATGACGTTCACGCTAAACAATTTTGAAACAGATTCTGCTAAAAGCATACAGACAATTTTTGTGGATACTTATCCTTTGGATCCATTGCCAGTAGAATTATCTGACGTAACAAACTACGTTTTTATGGTCGTTGCGCCTTATCAGATGAAATCACAATTTGACGGTTTAAAGGCACCAAGCAAAATGGGATTTTTTTTCTGGTCGGAAAATCCTAAGGCTTCTGTGGAAAAAATTCAATTTCTTTTGGCCGGCGTAGGTTTTACGGCTGATTATACGCTATACAACATTCATGAAATATTAGATCAAAATCGCAATATGACCTTTATCGTACGGTTATTTACCATCGTTTTTGTGATGATGATTTCTTTAATTGCTGTTGCGAATGTTTTTAACACCATTTCAACCAATATTAAATTGCGGCGGCGTGAACTGGCTATGTTGCGCTCTGTGGGCATGTCTGACGGCGATTTTAACAAAATGATGCTCATTGAATGTGCGCTTTATGGATTGCGAACACTGCTTATCGGGCTGCCTCTTTCTCTTTTGCTTTCGTGGCTTATCTATCAAGGCATATCCCTTGGCGGCGGTGAAATTGAATTTGTTTTGCCGTATGGCAGTATTATTGTCAGCATGTTTGGCGTATTTCTTATTATCATGCTCACCATGGCGTATACCGTTAGCCAAATTAAAAAAGAGAATATCATTGACTCGCTTAGAGATGATATGGCTTAGTGATATTCATTCGAACAAAAAATACCGAAATATCTCTGGCAGAGAAGTTTCGGTATTTTTTCGCTTCATTATAATAAAATAGCTCTAAAAAATTATTGTAGTCGCTGTTACCTTGATGAAAAAGAGCTATCATTCTATCGGGTTATCAATGACATTTAATTGACAAGAATATCCAGCTGATGTACTATCATATTAGGAGAAGTGCTCCACAAAAATAGGTAAAGAAAGAAGATGAATTTTGTGGAAGAAAATAAACAAAAAGGAATTTCTGGAAAATATACTACACTCTTTTTGACAGCAATTTTATTAACCAATGTGGTGGCTATGCTTAACACATCAACGGTGACGATTTCATTGCCTACCTATATGTCGGTTTTTCAAGTTGATATTAACACAGTACAGTGGGTTGTTGTTGGCTATATGTTGCCTTTGGGCATGATGATGCCTTTGTCTGGTTATTTATGCGAACGATATACTTATCGCAAGGTTTTTTTGCTGAGCGTGGCGGCATTGGGAATTTGTTCATTGGGCTGCGCTTGTTCGTTCAATTTTTGTTGGCTGGTTGTTTTTCGTTTTTTAAAAGGTATTGCCGGCGGCATCATTGTTCCCAGTACCATGGCTATGCTTTATCGCTATGTGCCCAAACAGTTGCAGGCTAATTATTTGGGCACAACCATTTTGTTTCAATCGCTTGGTATTGCTATTGGTCCCACGCTAGCGGGACTTTTGCTGCAAGTTTCCAGCTGGCATGTTCTTTTTCTCTTTAATGTGCCGTTAACGTTAATTATTCTTTGGAGCGGCTGGAAAAGTATTCCGACAGAAGTAAGCAGTGATGCGGCAAAAGTGGATTTTATCGGCGTTTTGCAAGTTTCTTTAGGAACGGGTTTGATAATGATTGCTTTTGCGCAAGGAGATCGTTGGGGTTGGGTGTCGGTTAGTTTTTGGTGTTGTTTATTGACTGGTTTATTGTTGGCTATAATTTTTATTGTACGGCAATTTCATACAGCTCACCCTTTGCTGAATTTTGCTGTACTTCGGTATCGTCCTTTTGTTTTAACGTTACTGGTTCAATGTACGCTGGCCATGACGTTAGGCATTAATGGTATTTTGGCGCAATTTTATTTTCAAACTGGACGAGGATTTTCACCAGCAGCTACTGGTTTATTACTTATGGGTCCTTCAATCATCATGCTCATGGGCAATGCTCTATCTAATGCGCTGCATAAAAAAGGCTTGATGCGCAGTCTCATTTCCGGCGGTATGACGCTCGTTTTGTTGGGGAATTTAGGGGTATGTAATCTATCCATTGAGAGCAATTTAATTTTTGTGCTATTTTGTTATACTTTACGTTTTTTCGGTTTGGCATTGGTGCAAATGCCTTTAACCAATTACGGCTTGAGCGTCATTGCACCAGAACTGTCTGGTCACGCTTCCTCTATGTTTAATTGGACAAAACAAGTGGTGCAAGTAGTATCCACTAATATTTTGACTGTATTGCTTAGTTTAAATTTAAACCGCTATTATTTAGCCGCTGGAAATATTGGCATGCCGCAAGAAGGAACTATGGCTTATCGCTTAGCCGCCATTAGAGCCGTTAATACCGATTACGTTTATTTAGCAATTTTTTTGCTCATTTCGTTGGGCTGCACTTTCTTGATTCGTCCGCAGAAAAACGATAAAAGATAGTCAGTACTTATTAAAAATCAATAATATAAACAGCTTCAACGAGTTGAAGCTGTTTTTTTGTGCTGTACAGAAAAAGTGATACCATAAAGATAACTGTTCAAAATAACTGATTCTCTCTTTTGGTTAATATAGTTATAATGAAATTGTTCAAACAAATCAAATTTATATTTTAAAGAGGAGGTAAGTTGAGTGGGTTATTTTAAGAAAATTTTTGAGCCAATTCATATCAGAAATTTGACGCTAAAAAATCGTCTTGTCGTGTCAGCTATGGTAACGCAGTACCTTTCAGAAGACGGCATTGCTAATGAACGGTTTTGTACTTATCATGAGGAAAAGGCTCAAGGCGGCTGGGGGCTGATCATTACTGAAAATTATACTATTGCTCGCGGTGTGGGCGCTTATAGCGAATTGCCGGGATTATACAGTGATGAACAAATTGCCAGTCATAAAGAATTGGTCAGACGCGTTCATGCAGCTGGCGCTAAAATTGCTTGCCAAATTTATAACGCTGGCAGACAAATCAATTATGAAGCGACAGGTGTTTATCCAGTAGGTCCATCAGCTATTCCTTATGGAGAAGGTTATCTGGTGCCCAAAATTTTGACCACAAAAGACATTCAAGAAATCGTCAAACAATTTGCCTACACAGCGGCGCGCGTTCAGGCAGCAGGATTTGATGCCGTCGAGATTCATGGCGCTCACGGCTATTTGCTGCATAGTTTTGTTTCACCACTGTCCAATAAACGTACGGATAAGTATGGCGGTGATATTATCGGGCGAAGTCGCTTTTCTGTAGAAGTGGTTAAGGCTGTGCGCGCTGCTGTTGGCGACGACTTTCCGATTTTTTATCGAATGTCGGCCGCAGAATATGAAGAAGGTGGCTTGGATATTACTGAAGCGCAAATATTGGCGATGCAATTAGAAGAAGCCGGCGTTGATTTAATTCATGTTTCACAAGGCGGCACACCACGTAGAATCAATGTTGTTTTACCATCTTCTCATGAAACGAAAGCTGGTTTTGCTGATAATGCTGCCGCTATTAAACAGGTAGTACAGATTCCGGTAATAGCGGTAGGGCGTATTAATAATCCTTATTTAGCAGAAAAAATTCTTCTTGCTCAACAAGCAGATATGGTTACTATGGCAAAATCTTCTTTAGCGGATCCTCAATTACCATTAAAAACCATGCAGAATCAATATGAAGATATTCGCTTGTGTATTGGCTGTATGCAAGGATGTACCAGAGGCTGTACCGTCAATCCCAGATTAGGGCACGAAAAGGAATATCCTCAAGTAATGGCATCAATGAGCAAAAAAGTTTTTGTTGTCGGTGGCGGTGTAGCTGGCTGCGCTGCGGCTATTGCAGCGAGAGAAAGAGGACATGAAGTGACGCTCTATGAAAAGGATAATCAGTTGGGCGGGCAATGGCGGTTGGCCTGCGTACCGCCGGGTAAAACGGATTTTGCTACTTATGTGATTTGGCAAGAACAGCGATTGCAGCGTTTAGGGGTTAATGTCTTGCTCAATACGGTTTTGACCAAAGAAATAGTACAGCGCGAAATGCCAGAAGCTATTATTTTGGCTGCTGGCAGTATACCACTTATTCCGCCAATTCCCGGTATTGAGCAAAAAAATGTGACGACAGCACATGAGATTTTAAAAGGGAAAGTCATTGTTAAAGGACGTATCGCTATTATAGGCGGTGGTTTGGTAGGCGCAGAAACAGCAGAGTATTTGTCACAGTTCGCTTTATCAGTGACCGTTATAGAAATGACGACGCAGATCGCTCGTGATGCTTCGCCAAGAGTTCGCTTGCCTTTGTTGGAGCGGTTAAAAAAGCGAGATGTAACATTGATAACCGATACTAAAGTTACCAAAATTGAAGATGATAAAGTTTATGCGGAAAATACTACTGGCGAGATGATTTTATCAAATATTGATACTATTATTCTGGCTCTTGGTGTACAATCGCGTAATTGTCAATTTGATTTCTTGCAATCTTATAATGGCAAGGTGGTCAAATGTGGCGACATTTCCAATCCTAAAGATGGTAAGCATAATATTCAGGAAGGTTTTGCTGCTGGTTACCACATTTAAAAACTTTAAAAAAGGATAATATGTGATAAAGAATAGAGGTGAATGAGGTGGATAAAGAAGTAGAGCAACTGGAACGAAAAGTTTTGATAAAATGGTTGATTATGGTATTGGTTGGTGTCTTAATTTTGTTAATGCCCACTAATGCAATTTATACATGGCAAATAAAAGTCTTTTTGGCTATCACTATCTGCGCTATTTTGTCTATTGCTTTTGAATTAACCGATCCTATGGTACCTGCTGTTTTGATGCCGACAGCTTATTACATTACAGGAATAGTTCCTTCTTCTGTTGCTTTTAGCGGTTGGACGCAGCCGACTGGCTGGATGATTATCGGTGCTTTTTTGCTGGCTAACGTTTTGGATGAAAGCGGGCTATTGAAACGAATTGCATATTTTTGTATCAAATCAATGGGCGGGAATTTTAACGGCGTATTGTATGGCTTATATATTGCTGGATGTGTGTTGGCTTTTATTTCTGTTAATAGTGCTTATGCTATCGTCGTAACCCTTGCTTTTGCAATCTGTGTGGCGTTAAATTTACCGCCTCGTTCCAAAAGTGCGGCTGTGGTTATGATGGCAGGCGCTTCAGGGGCTTTGACGCCCGGCGTATTTTTGTATCGTCCGTCATGGGGTGGTGTTATTTCGACGGCAGCGCAAACTATTGATGAAAATTTCGTTATGCTGTGGCAACATTTTCCTTTGTACAATATTCCGTGTTTTCTGCTCGGTCTGGTTTTTATTTTTTCACTGACTAAATTATTCAAAACGTCGCAAATGAATATTACTGGCACCAAAGAATATTTTGTTAATGAATACAACAAATTAGGGCAAATGCATCGGAGAGAAAAGAAAGCTTTGTTCATGGTTTCGATATTACTACTATATGTTTTGACTTATCCACTGCATGGTAAAAATATCGCCTATGCTTTTATGGTCGTACCGTGGCTGTCTTTTTTGCCGGGTATTCAGATTGCCAGCAAAGAAAGTATCAAACGAATCAATATTGGCACGGTATTTTTTGTCATTAGTTGTTTAACTATTGCCACAGCCGGAGCTAATGTGGGAATTCCTGATTTGATTTCGCTGATTATATCACCCATAGCAGCACAAGCTGGTTCTTTAGGCTTGGTGTTTATTGTTTTAATCGTAGGTATCATTTCCAATTTGCTGTTAACACCGTTAGCTATGATTACTTTTCTGGCACCGATAGTCATTCAGATTTGCAACGATATGAGCATTTCGCCATGGGCGTCGCTTATGACGTTAATTTACTCGACAGATATGTATTTTTTGCCTCATGAAGTTTCTGCTTTGTTGCTAATGTTTGGATTTGGTATGATCAGCATGACGGATTTTTTCAAAATTGCGTCGCTAAAAACAGCCATTATGTTTATTGGTTTCTGTTTGATTCAAATTCCTTGGTACATTTTTATGGGCGCTTTGACGCTGTAAACTGATCATTTGCAAATTTCGTCGCTTAACGTTTAATATGCTCCATTGATGCAAAACAAAAGGAGGCTTTTATAATGATGGTTGCTTTAAAAAAACAAGATAAAATTCTCATTCTCAAATGGTTAGTCACATTGGGAATTCCTCTGTTCCTTTTTCTAATTCCTAATACGGAAATATATACCGGAAATATTAAATTATTTTTTGTTTTTACAGTAATGATTATTTTGATGGTCGCTTTTGAATTTTTTGATTCGCTAATTCCAGCGCTGCTATTGCCTACTTTATATACGGTATTTAATGTAGTTGAGGCAAAAACGGCTTTTAGTTCATGGACGTCACTGACATTATATATGATACTTGGCGCTTTTGTGTTGACTAATGTTTTGGATGAGAGCGGGCTTTTACGACGCATTGCTTATTGGTGTATCCGCAAAAGCGGCGGAAGTTATACAGGCGTTTTATATGGAACATTTTTGGTAGGTATTGTTTTGGCTGTTGTGACGTTTAATAGTTCATACGTTATTATGGTGACTTTAGCTTATGGA
Source organism: uncultured Peptococcaceae bacterium (assembly GCA_949743265.1). Classification (GTDB taxonomy): domain Bacteria; phylum Bacillota; class Peptococcia; order Peptococcales; family Peptococcaceae; genus CATJSX01. The sequence goes on along the minus strand of CATJSX010000084.1, from coordinate 16,733 downwards.
ATTTGCAAAGCGATGGGATTCGGCAAATCGAAAGAAGCTGCCATTGTGATGATGACTGGCGCTATGGGTGCATTAACCGTGAAAGTATTTATTTTTAATCCCGTATACGTTTCGCTAGCGCAAGCAGGTACACAACAACTGATTCCTGAATTTACCATCGCTTGGCATCATCAACTGCTATACAATTTTCCTGCTTTTATTATGGCGATCGTGTTCATTTGGTTATTGACCAAAATTTATCACACAAAGAACATCAAATTTGAAGGCGGCAGAGAATACTTTGAAGCAGAATATCAAAAATTAGGATCTATGTCCACCGCTGAAAAGAAATCTATGCTCATTTTATTAGCTATGATGCTTTATATTTTGACTAATCCTTTGCATGGACAGAAAATAGAATACGGGTTCATGTTATTTCCTTGGCTGTTTTATTTGCCCGGCATCAATGTCGGCACTAAAGAAAGCATTAAAAATATCAACATGAGTGTCATTTTCTTCGTTTCGGCTTGTATGTCTATTGGCAGCGTAGCGACGACTTTGGGCATCAATACGATTTTATCGGAAATGGTTACGCCTATTGTTTCTGGTATGTCGCCAGTATTGGTACTGTATGTAATCTTAATCATTGGGACGTTGAGCAATTTGGTTTTAACGCCGACTGCTATGATGGGATGTTTAACGACGCCTTTAGTTCAAGTGGCATTAGATACAGGTATGAACGTCTGGCCCTCGATTTTGACAATCATTTATTCCACCGATATGGTATTTTTGCCTTATGAAGTGGCTGTACTATTGATTTTTTTCGGTTTTGGTATGATGAGTATGAGCGATTTTATCAAGCTATATTCGCTAAAAAATCTAGTCGTATTTATTTTATTTGGTTTGCTGCAAATTCCATGGTGGCATCTGATGGGAATTTTTTAGAAAAATAAAAGAAATCAAAGTATTATTTAAAGTTAATGATTAACAAAAATTTAAAAGGAGTGTATTGGAAATGATTATTGATTTTCGTGTACGACCGCCGTATAAAAGTTTAGGGGAAGGAGCTCTGTGGAATTTGGAGCGTCGTCAATCTTTTGCTAAGCGATTTGGTAAAGAAATTGCTGAATCGACTAAACAAAAATCTATGGAGTTATTACTCAAGGAGATGGACGAGGCAGGAGTAGATAAGGGAGTAGTACAAGTCCGTTTGTCTATTGGTATGAAAAATGATGATTTAGCCGCTTTGCTTCAAGAATATCCTCATCGTTTTGTAGGCATGATTGGCGTAACGCCCCATGATATTCAAACGGCCTTTGCGGATATTGAGCGCTATATCATCAAAGGTGAAGCAACGGGAATTATCATTGAACACGGTTTTTGCACGCCGCCGCTTGCTGCAGACGATGGGAAAAATTATCCTATTTATGAATTGTGCCAACGGTTAAATATTCCAGTTACATTAAGTTTTGGCGGTTTTTTGGGGCCTACTGTAGATCATAACGCCCCTTCAATGATTGATCATATTGCTGCTGATTTTCCCGATTTAACGTTGATTCTTGCTCATGGCGGTTGGCCGTATGTTCAAGAAATGGCACATATTGCGTTTAATCATAAAAATGTTTATTTATCGCCCGATATTTATGCAGTCAATGTTCCGGGCAGTACCGATTATTTGGGAGCTATGAATTATTTTATTCCTGAAAAAATAATTTTCGGCTCGGCCTATCCGGTTATTGCTATCAAGGATATGACAGAGCACTATAAACAGATGCTGTCAGCTGATGTTTATGAAGCGGTTATGTATCAAAACGCCGCAAAAGTTTTAAAACTAATATAAGATGATTTTTAGACACTGAAGGAATTTGAACATAACGCTTGGCTGAGTATAGTTATGTTTGAAATACTTCAGTGTTTTTTGCGAAGTTTGGGCAAACGAAATAAACTTGTCATGCTGACGATCATTCGTTATAATGAAAACAGATCAAGCTTGATTACACCAAAATTCAGGAAGGAAGCAGCAAACCATGCGAATTGAACAATTAGAATATTTGCTTGAGATAGCAAAAGCCAATTCTTTTAGCAGTGCTAGTGAAAATTTATATTTAACGCCTCAATCTTTGAGCCGTTCTGTTAGCAAAATGGAAAATGAATTAGGCGTCAAACTGTTTGAACGCAGTTCGCAAGGCGTGCGCTTTACAGAATACGGTGAAATTTTTTTGCGCTCTGCCCATAAAATTGTCTGGGAGTATCGAAGGACTTTGCAGGAAATTCAGGAGAAACGCTATACAGCCGATGAACTTTCAGGTGAGTTAATTATTTACACTAACCCTTATTTTGAATTGGAACGATTGCCTAGCGTGTTGGAAAAATTTTGCGCGGAGAATCCCAAAATAAAAGTGACCGTTATTGAAAGGGATCCACAAGGCATCTATCAGTGGCTACAACGAGCAGAGCAGGAAGGCAATCGTTTGCCATATTTAGGCATTGTTTTAGTACCGGAATCACGAGAAGATTTTTTTGATGGATTGGGTAAAGATAATACGCTTCATTTTGAAACATTGGAGATAAAACCGTATTATGTTTATGTTGGTAAAGAAGCGCCTTTAGCCAAAAAGAATGAACTATCAATCAAAGAATTGCTCGAATATCCTTTTGTTATTTTTTCTTCCAGTGAAGGTAATATGACACCGTTGCGCTTTATTGCTGAGCAGTATGGCGCACTGAATATTATTTTTACGACCAGCTCCATTACTTTATGGCTTAATGCTATTAGTAGTGGGGTAGGCGTGGGTTTATTTCAAGACATATCATCTTATATGGTCAAACAAAACAAATTGGATATGTCTTCTATTGCTAAGATTAAATTAAAAGAAGATATTCATGCGGTATCAGGCTGTTTATATAGTCTGGCTAGTGGAGAAGTTCATCATCTGATTAAAGTATTTATGAGTTATTTGACTATGATAAATTAAAATATATTAAAAAAGTATAAATAGCCCAAAAAGTGTTATTCTTTTCGTAAGGTCTGTTTCTGAAACAAGTTAAGTAAGTTTGAATGATATAATCCGAAAGGATTTTAGCACATTATTTTGTTGAGCAATCTAAAGCAAAGAGCGTGCTGGATAATAGTCACTCATATGTTTTTTTGCGTGTCATTTAACGACTGTTTACAGTATTCTCTCATAGTTTTAGGCTTTATTTTTCTATGCCAGTATAAATATTTTTAGCTATTTATGCTTTTCGGCATATCTTAGACTGATCATTCCTGAGAATGATATTTATAGCGAACTGTCGAGATTATATTGTGATGAATGGCTTGCCGAATTTTTTGAAACAAAAATTAACGCCCATTCAGTACCATTTAACTGAATAGGCGTTAGAGAGTTATTTATTCTGTCATAAAGGCAACGACTTTAGCGACTGCTTCAGTAAGTGCCACATCTTGGCTTTCTGCTTCTGTACGCAATTTATATTCTACTAACGGAGTAGCTTCAGTAATTTTTTTGCCCACCGTAATACGAATAGGATAGCCAATCAAATCAGCGTCTTTAAATTTCACGCCTACCCGTTCATTGCGATCATCAAGCATGACATCAATACCTTTTTGCTGCAGTTCATGATATAATTTTTCTGCAGCATTCATTTGCGCTTCATCTTTAATTTGAACGGGAACAATCACAACGGTATAAGGTGCAATAGCTTTCGGCCAAATGATGCCGTTTTCATCAAAATTTTGTTCAACAGCAGCAGAAATCGTACGACTAACACCAATGCCATAACAGCCCATTTGGAGAATATTTTCTTTACCGTTTTCATCAAGAAACGTTGCTTTTAAAGCTTCGCTGTATTTAGTTCCTAGTTTAAAGACTTGTCCGACTTCGATGCCCCGCGCAGTTTTAATCATTTGACCGCATTTGGGGCAAGGCTCATTTTCTTTCATCAAACGCAAATCATAATAACCGTTCACTTGAAAATCGCGATTAGGGTTGACGCCAAGATAATGGTAGTCATTTTCATTAGCGCCGCAAACGCTGTTGACCATTTTTTCTACTGCCCAATCGCCATAAATTTTGATTCCTTTTAGACCAACCGGTCCTAATGAGCCGACAGAAGCGCCCACTATTGACGCGACTTTTTCACTGTCAGCTATTTCTATAGCATCACAAGGATGGATTTTTTGTACTTTAATATCATTGACTTCATGATCACCCCGCACCAAAACGGCGATAATTTCGTCATCAGCTTGAAAAAACAATGTTTTGATACAATTGGTTACAGGTACACCAAGCCCTTGGGCCACTGCTTCAATTGTTTTCATTTCCGGCGTATGAACTTTTTCTAATGGTTTCATTGGTTCACTATTATTTTCAATAACAGGGCGAGCGCAAGGAGCGATCTCAATATTAGCGGCGTAATCACAGTGATCGCAGTAAACAATAGTCGCTTCACCGTTTTCTGCTAAAACCATAAATTCGTGAGTATATCCGCCGCCAATAGCGCCGCTGTCAGCTTCAACAGGACGGAATTTTAAACCGCAACGGGTAAAAATGCGGCTATACGCTTCGTACATAGCTTGGTAGCTTTCATCTAATCCTGCTTGGTCACGGTCAAAAGAATATAAATCTTTCATGATAAATTCTCGACCTCGCATCAAACCAAAACGTGGCCGTCGTTCATCACGATACTTATTTTGAATTTGATACAACCGCAATGGCAACTGACGATAAGAATTTACTTCGTTGCGCACCAGATCGGTGATCATTTCTTCATGAGTAGGTCCTAAGCAAAATTGACGGCCATGACGATCCGTTACACGAATCATTTCTTCGCCATAAGCGTTCCAGCGTCCCGATTCTTGCCACAATTCTGCTGGTTGAGTAATGGGCATCAAAATTTCTTGCCCACCAGCACTATCCATTTCCTCACGAATAATATTTTCTATCTTTGTCAGCACTCTTTTAGCTAGTGGCAGATAGGTATACATACCTGCTGCTGTTTTGCGAATAAAACCTCCTCGCAAAAGCAACTGGTGACTGATAATTTCTGCCTCAGCAGGAACGTCTCTTAATGTTGGTATCAATGCTTTACTCATTCTCATATGATTTATTCTCTCCCTATTTTTTCTAATTCTGTTTTAAAAGCTGCTAAAAGATGTTCTTCTGGCACAGTAGCGATAATTTCTCCTTTTTTGAATAGTAATCCTTGTCCTTTGCCGCCAGCAATGCCTAAATCAGCCTCTTTGGCTTCACCCGGACCATTAACGACACAGCCCATAATGGCAATTTTTAACGGTTTTTGCAGATGACACGTTAGTTTATCCACCTCATCGACTAAAGAAGCTAAATCAATCTGACAGCGACCACAAGTGGGACAAGAAATCAATTCAACGCTGTCTTGACGCAAATTGAGCGATTGCAAGATTTGTTTGGCTACAGGAATTTCTTGCAAAGGATCACCGGTTAATGAAACGCGAATGGTATCGCCGATACCTTCTGCCAATAAGGTGCCAATGCCAATAGCCGATTTGATAATGCCATGTTTGGCGTTGCCAGCCTCCGTTACGCCCAAATGCAACGGATATGGCACTTGAGCGGCAATCAAACGATAGGCTTTGATCATCATAGAAACATCAGAAGATTTTAGTGAAATTTTAATATCACGAAAATCCATTTTTTCTAAAATATCAATATGTCTTAAGGCGCTTTCAACCATAGCTTCCGCTGTAGGATGGTGATAGCGCTCCAACAAATCTTTTTCTAAAGATCCTGCGTTAACACCGATACGAATAGGAATTTGGGCATATTTTGCCCGTGCTACCACTTCAGCGACTTTTTCTTTGGCACCAATATTGCCGGGATTGATACGCAAACCTTTAACGCCGTTTTCCAGCGCTTTTAAGGCTAAACGATGATCAAAGTGAATATCGGCAACTACCGGAATAGAACTCTGTGCACAAATATCCTGCAACGCTTCTACGGCTTCGGTATCCAAAACGGCTACGCGTACAATTTGACAGCCGGCTTGAGCTAAGGCTTTGATTTGTGCTAAAGTTGCTTGCTTGTTGCGAGTATCGGTATTGGTCATGGATTGTATGCTGACGGGATGTTGACCGCCAATAGCCACATCGCCAATTTTTAGAGTTGTTGTTTGTCGTCTGTCCATTTTTTCACCCGCCTATTTTATTAAGAAAACAGCCGCAAAATGTCTTTATAAGTTACCACAATCATCAGCAGCATTAACAAGGCAAAGCCGATGAAATGTACGAAATTTTCTTTGGAAGGATCAACCGGTTTGCCACGTAATCCTTCAATTGCTAAAAAAACTAATTTGCTGCCGTCAAGCGCTGGTATTGGCAGAATATTGAGCAGTCCAAGATTAACTGACAAAAGAGCCATCAAATTGACAACGTAGATAGCACCAGCTTTAGCGGTAGTATCTATAGTCTGAAAAATTCCCACAGGTCCCATTAGTCCTTCTTCATCATCGGTTACCGCTACTTGACCAGTAATTAAATTGCCTACAGCATCAATCAATAGCAAAGTAATCTCATAAGTTTCTTTCACGCCATAACGAACAGATTGCAATAAATCTCCTTGCTTCATGACCATGTCCTGTTGTATGCCTAATAATAGGCGCCGTTCTGTTTCATTATAAACAGGCGTAACTTGAAAAGTTAATTGTTCGCCATTTCGTTCAATCATTGCATAAAGCGTTTGACCTTGGCTTTCTTCGATGCGATGGGTAATATCTTCCCAAGTGCTAGTAGTCTCGCCATTGATGGCAATAATTTTATCACCAGCAATAATGCCGGCTTGTTGCGCTGCGCCCCCTTCGACAACAGCGCTGACGGTATTATCCCCTAAAGGCGTTGGGATACCGATATACCAAAAAATAGCTGAAAATAAAACGATTGCTGTTAAAAAATTCATCAAAGATCCGGCTGAAACAAAAATAAATCGTTGCCAAATCGGGCGATTTTGATATCGTCGTTCGTCATCGACATCTAAGACGCCGTCGTCAAATTCTTGCGCATATTCGCCAGTGACTCTAACATAACCGCCGATAGGCAGTGCGCCTAAATTATACTTGGTTTCTTTTTTCTGTACAGAATAAATTGTCGGTCCCATACCGATACTAAATTCTTCCACGCGCATACCAGAAAGTTTGGCTGCTGCAAAATGCCCGAATTCATGAACAAAAACTAAAAATCCCAAAACTAGAATAGCAATTATTGCTGTTTGCATCTGATTTCCTCCACTATCTGACCAAGCTGTCACTGAGGCGTAGTGCTTCATTTCTTGCCCAAGTGTCAATTTCTATCAGTTGCGCCAGATCTGTTAAAATTTGCGGCTGATGACGTGTCATAACTTTTTCTACCAAAGCGGGAATGGTCAAAAATGAAATTTTTTCATTTAAAAATAGCTGTACAGCCATTTCATTAGCAGCATTCAACACCGTTGGCATAGATTTTCCTGTTCGCCCTGCTTCATAAGCTAATCCTAATGCCGGAAAAAGATCATCGTCCACTTCATGAAAAGTCAAACCGTTCAAAGATGTGAAATCTAATTTAGGAAAATGATTAACCAAACGATTAGGATAAGTCAGTGCGTACTGAATAGGGATGCGCATATCCGCTCGCCCCAAATGAGCCAACACAGAACCGTCGCCATATTCTACCATCGAATGAATGACGCTCTGCGGATGAACTAAAACGTTAATTTGTTCATAAGGCATTTGAAATAACCAATTGGCTTCGATAACTTCTAGCCCTTTATTCATCAATGTTGCCGAATCAATAGTAATTTTGCGTCCCATCGTCCAATTTGGATGTTTCAGCGCTTTAGCTGGTGTTACTTGCTGCAATTCAGTTAAAGAGGAATTACGAAAAGGTCCGCCAGAAGCCGTTAAAAGAATACGCGATACGCATTTGCCTTCCTGCGCCATACACTGAAAAATTGCTGAATGTTCGCTGTCTACCGGCAGAATTTTTGCCTGTGTTTTTGCTTGCGCTTTGCGTACTAAATCACCGCCAGCTACTAAAGTTTCTTTATTGGCCAAAGCGACATCAATACCTAATTCTAAAGCTCTAAGCGTTGGGGCAATACCAACTGCGCCGCTCATAGCACCAACCACCAAATCCAGAGGCACTTCTGACAAAATATTGAGTAACTGCTCCATTCCCCACAGAGGTTTGCTTTTTAGTTGAACATTATTTTGACAAAACCGTTCATAAGCAGCTTTATCCGTTAAAATAACGTACTCCGGCTGATATTTGACGCATTGCGCCAATAAAAGCTCATCATTGCTGTGTCCTGCCAATAGCTTAACCGAAAATTCATGGGGAAATTCATCAACAATTTCCAGCGTCTGTGTACCAATTGAGCCAGTACTGCCTAAAATCGCAATATTTTTCATGCTATCATCCACCCATCATATATGAATATCTAAAAGTATAAAAACCGCAATCACATAATAAATAAACGGAGCGGTCATAATTAAACTATCAAACCGATCCAGAATGCCACCATGACCAGGCAATATATTACCCGAATCTTTGACATCTAAAAAACGTTTCACCATACTTTCAACCAAATCGCCTAACTGCCCAATGATGGAAAGCACAACGCCAATCAAAATGATTTCTTGCCACTGAAAAAGTTTAATAATACAATTGACTATTTCCAAAACCACCACAGTCGTTATAATACCGCCAAGAGCGCCTTCAATAGTCTTTTTAGGGCTTAACTGAGGGGCCAATGGGTGTTTGCCCAAAAAACGTCCAATAAAGTAAGCGCCAGAATCGCTGCTCCATATGGCCAAGAATAAATAAAGCACAATTAGCGTTCCTTGCGGCCAATGAATCATAGCAATCAAATGAGGCAGCGTCCAGCCAATATAAATAACGGCAAAAAAATTAAGCCCGATATCTGTCAGCTCGATTTTCGGATAACAGATGATTGCTTGCATAAAAATCAGAATAAATGCCGTCATTAGTCCTATTGACGCCCAACTATTCCATTGCAAATACCTTGTTATGAGCATAATCATTTGACTGATTAGTACAGCTGCCGTCATAAACTGGTGGTTTTTATGGCGAATCATGCGACCATATTCCAAAGTACCAATGATAACTAAAATTCCTATTAACACTGTAAACGGTATTCCGCCTAAAAAAACCAGCAACAGCAGGATAGGCGCACCGATTAACGCTGTTATTATCCTTGCTTTCATTTTACACCGCCTTATTGATTATGATTTCAGCCCTCCGAAACGGCGCTGTCGATTCTGATAATCATAAATTGCTTGCCACAAATGCTCCTGCTTAAAATCTGGCCAGAGAATATTAGTTATCCAAAATTCACTATAGGCAATTTGCCACAACAGAAAATTACTTACGCGCATCTCTCCAGAAGGTCTAATCAACAAATCTGGATCAGGCTGCCCGCCAGTATAAAGCGTATTGGCAAAAAATTCTTCATCAATCTCATCAATAGTCGTTTCGCCTGAAAGGACATTTTGACAAATAGCTTTAACGCTGCGTACAATCTCTTGGCGTCCGCCGTAATTTAAAGCGACGTTTAAAGTCAAAACCGTATTGTCCTTCGTGCGTTCTTTAGCAGTCATAATTTTTTCATAAGTCAATCCCGTTATGCGCTCAATATAGCCAATGGGATTCACTTTTATGCCTTTGCTGTCCAAGTAGTCCAATTCTTTGTCAATAAACTCAACTACTAAATCCATCAGCGCATCCACTTCATCTTCTGGACGTTTCCAATTTTCCGTTGAAAAAGCATACACGGTCAAATAGCCTATGCCCAGATCGACAAAACTTTCTATGATCTTTTTTAGACTCTCTACACCATAACGATGTCCTATGGTTCTGGGCAATCCTCTTTTTTTTGCCCAGCGACCGTTACCGTCCATAATAATAGCGATATGCTTAGGCAACGGTTTTTCTTTTAATAGCTCTATTGTAATTGGTCGTTGACCATCGCCGGAAAACTTTTCCATTCTCTTTCTCCTTTAATTGTAATCCTTGTTTTATCTATTTCTATGTATTTATGAAGTAACCCTCTTTAATTATAATCATTAAACCAAAAAAAGTCACTAATTTTGACGGCAAATTCTAACTATAGATGAGAATATTTCCATTTTTTATGAGTCTATAATGCTGCTTGCTGCAAATTTATCAGCAGCGACGAAACAAAAAATGATTCAGCAAATATTTTAACTCTTAAAATCGTTTAAAACAAAATTATTTAAAACGAATGATGAAAACAACGCTGTAAAATGAAAACAATTTATTTTTTGTAGCCTCTAAAATAAAAAAATGATTTTTTAAGGACAGAAAACGAAAATTACTCTTTCCAGCGAGATGTTTTATGGTATAATGAAAAAAGTAGCCATTTTACGTAATCATTTTGTGAGCAATAGATCGACTGGTTTAAAAACCGTTTCAACACATTTAATTCTTTGGCGCTTTAAGCCAGTCTGATGAGTAAAATGATAAAATTTGTTTTAAGATATTCTTTTAGGAGGAATTATAACCCATGAATGTAACCACAGAAAGATTAGACAAAGTAAAAGTAGCTGTCACCATCGAAGTCGATCAAGATAGATTTGACGCAGCCGTTATGGACGCCTATAAAAGCATGGCGCCTAAAATCAATGTTGATGGTTTTAGAAAAGGTCACGCTCCCAAAGCTGTTATTGAAAAAGTTTACGGCGCTGAAATTTTTTATGAAGAAGCTGTCAATATGTTGATTCCCCGCGTATATATTGACGTTATGAAAGAACACCAAGAAGAAGTGCAGCCTATTGCCAAGCCGGATTTTGAAATTGTACAGTTGGAAAAAGGCAAACCGTTTATATTCAAAGCGACAGTTGATACCAAGCAAGAAATTGCTTTAGGCGAATATAAAGGTTTAGAAATTGAAAAAATTGAAGAAGCTGTTACTGAAGAAGACATGAATCAATATTTAGACGATATGCGTTCCAAACATGCTCAAATCGAAGAAGTTACCGATCCAGAAGCTACTGTTGCTAATGGTGATATGGTTACTTTGGATTTCTGCGGCAAAAAAGACGGTGTTGCTTTCCCGGGCGGTACAGCAGAAGGCTATGCTTTAGGCATTGGTTCTCATAGTTTTATTCCGGGATTTGAAGAACAAATGATTGGTATGAAAATCGGTGAAGAAAGAAATCTGGAATTAACTTTCCCAGAAAATTATCAAGAACCAACTTTAGCCGGTCAGCCGGTTATCTTTGAAGTCAAAGTTCATGAAATTAAGCGCAAAGTTTTAGCGCCATTAGATGATGAATTTGCTAAAGATGTCAGCGAATTTGATACACTGGCTGAATACAAAGCCGACGTAGAAAAAATGTTGACAGAAAGAAAAAAAGAAGCTGTAAAGATGCAGTATAAAGCTAATATTACTGAAAAAGTAACCGAAGGTACCGATGTGGTTCCGCCAGAATCCATGGTACAGGCAGAAGCTGACAACTATTTGAATGATTTGGCTTTCCAGATGCGTCAGCAAGGTATTGAATTAGAAAAATATTTGGATTTAGTGGGCGGTTCTTTAGATGATGTCAAAGCAGACTGCCGTAATCGAGCAGAAGGTTTTGTTAAACAAAGATTGGTTTTGGAAGCCATCGCTGAAAAAGAAAACATTGAAGTCTCTGAAGAAGAAGTCGACGCAGAATTTGCTAAGCTGGCTGAAATGTATAAACAACCCGTGGAACAAGTTAAACAAGTCTTTACTATGCAAGGACAATATCCAGCAGTTAAGAGAAATGTTTTATTAGAAAAAGTCACAGATTTTCTTTTAGAAAACGCTAAAATTGGTTAAGATAAAGTAAATACCAAAAAGGAGGATAAAGTGTCGATGAGTTATTTGGTGCCGATGGTCGTTGAACAGACCAATCGCGGTGAGCGGTCTTATGATATTTATTCCCGTTTGTTAAAAGATCGCATCATCTTTTTGGGAGATGAGGTAAATGATTTGACAGCTAATGTCATTATTGCGCAGCTTTTATTTTTGGAAGCAGAAGATCCCGATAAGGATATCTCTCTTTATATCAATAGCCCCGGCGGCTCTGTTTCGGCAGGTTTAGCAATTTTTGACACGATGAACCATATTAAGCCTGATGTTTCTACGATTTGCGTTGGCTTGGCAGCTAGTATGGGCGCGTTTTTATTAGCCGCTGGTCAAAAAGGTAAACGCTACGCATTGCCAAATAGTGAAATTATGATTCATCAGCCATTAGGCGGTGTGCGAGGACAGGCGACTGATATTGCTATTCATACGAAAAATATCTTAAGAACTAAAGATAAATTGACGACTATTTTGGCTGAACGGACAGGTCAAAGCAAAGAAAAAGTTGCTCAAGATACAGAACGCGATAATTTTATGACTGCCGAAGAAGCAAAAGAGTATGGCTTAATCGACGATATTTTTAAAAGCAGAAAAACATCAAAAGAAAACGAAGGCTAATCATAACGAATCGTATAAGTTTCGATGGCAGATTAGGCATTGCACCTTATCATGAATATGATAAGATATTTGAGGTGAAAAAATGTATAATAAATTTGATGACGATCAAGACATCATACGCTGTTCCTTTTGCGGTAAGGATCAAGATCAAGTAAAAAGAATGATCGCAGGTCCTAACGTATACATTTGCGATGAATGCGTTCATTTATGCAAAGAAATTTTAGCTGATGAATTTGGACCGGAATTGCAGGTCGATTTGACTGATATTTTGAAACCTGCTGAGATCAAAGCGATTTTGGATCAATATGTCATCGGACAGGATAAAGCTAAAAAAGCGCTGGCTGTCGCAGTATACAATCATTATAAACGCATCAATGCCGACAACAACAGTGATGACGTGGAACTGCAAAAGACAAATATTTGTTTGGTTGGACCTACTGGCAGCGGCAAAACGCTTTTGGCACAAACATTGGCAAAAATTTTAAATGTTCCTTTTGCTATTGCTGATGCGACTTCTTTAACAGAAGCAGGCTACGTAGGGGAAGACGTAGAAAATATCTTGTTGAAAATTATTCAAGCTGCTGAATATGACTTGGAATTGGCACAGCGAGGAATTATTTACATTGACGAGATTGATAAGATCGCTCGCAAATCTGATAATCCCTCTATTACCCGCGATGTTTCTGGTGAAGGCGTGCAGCAAGCTCTGCTAAAAATTATTGAAGGAACCGTGGCTAATGTACCGCCGCAAGGTGGACGCAAGCACCCTCATCAAGAGTTTATCCAGCTGGATACCAGCAATATTCTTTTCATTTTAGGCGGTGCTTTTGATGGATTAGAGAAAATCATCGAAAATCGCATTGGCAAAAAGGGAATGGGATTTAATTCAGAAATTAAATCCAAAGAAGAAAAAATGCAGGACGATATTTTGAGCCATCTGTTGCCGGAAGATCTATTAAAATTCGGTTTGATTCCTGAATTTATCGGTCGTGTGCCGTATATCGTTACATTAAATGCTTTGAATAAAGAAGCACTGATTCAAATTTTAACCGAACCGAAAAATGCGTTGATCAAACAATATCAAAAACTTTTGCAGTTGGATCATGTAACGTTGGAATTTACTGACGATGCTTTAGTAGCTATTGCCGAAGACGCCTTAAAACGCAATACCGGCGCACGCGGTTTGCGAGCTATTGTTGAAAATATCATGATGGATGTTATGTATGAAATTCCTTCTGACAATGATATTGAAAAAGTGACTATTATCAAAGAATGTATCACTGAAAATCAACCGCCAATTATTACTAGACACCCTAAAGCTGAATTGGCTTGATGAAAGCGTTTCATATGAAATGTTGGGGTAAACCTTTCAATATTTCGTATAGGTTAAACATATAACCCGTATAAAAAAGCAGGAAGTCCTTAGAGGGCTTCCTGTTTTTTTGCTGGGAAATACTGTTAAAATTTTTGCTTCATTGTTTTGCTCTTTCATCAATTGTCTTAACGATTCTATTTTTCACTTAAATAACGCTGCAAGCCGCTTATCATCAGTGCATAACGTTGTTTGCTCAAAGGCAATACAACTTTATTACATTCATGCGCGAAATTTACCATTGCACTATGATGATTAAACTGCTCCATATAGCGCAAATTAACTAAATAACATTTGTGTATACGAATGAAACCATGTTCTTTAAGCCGTTCTTCTTCGTCAATCAGTCGTCCGTAATAGGAATAATTTTTACCATCAAATAAATGAGCCGTAATCAATCGTTTATGAGTTTCTAAATAAACAATATCGTTTTTATCAAGTAGCGAAAAACTACCCTTATAGAATACTGGTAAGTATTGGCGAAGTTGATGACAATAGGTCAAATAATAGGTAAATTCTCGATCAAAAATTGCTTTTGCAATCGGTTTAAATAAAACCTGAATAGTGTCAAGTTTCAATGACAGCTTGTGAGACCAATCATGAATTGCCATAAAAATAATCATCGTCAGCGGCGAACGCTTATTGATTTTTGTAGCCAATTTTATACTTTGCTGGTGGTTGGGCTCAATATCTAAAAAAACCATATCATACAGTTTGTTGCTTCGCGCCAAGGCACTCTCATCAACAAAAGTTTCTAAAATGAAATCATAATCAGCTGTTGGATATTGTTGAATCAAATGACAAATTTTATTACTTTCTTGTTGATTGTCACTGTAAATAGCAATCCGCACACGTCCACTTCCTTTTATTTTCCCTAAAAAACTTATAGTATTATAACATTTTTAATATATCATATGGACGGATATATTGGCAAACTATTTCAGTTTTCCAAATCAAATTTGCGTCTATACCGATTACTATCAAAAACTATTCAGGAATGTGCAGTAGATTGCTGCTATTTTTTATCAAAATTAAATTGCAGCTAAAAATTTTCCATTATTAGCACACCATATTTACACGATATTAACATAAAATATGATGCGCATTTAATGGAAAATGTTTTTAACCTTATCTTAGTAAATAGGTGTTGTAAAGTTTCAATATCATTCAATTAAATGAAAACTGCTGTATGTTTTTTAATATTTCTTTACATTCTTTCAAAATGCTGTCAATAATCTCAGCTGCTGGACGAATTTGCTTGATCAACGGCGCAATTTGTCCAGCCATTACCGCTCCGTTTTCCATGTCGCCTTCTGCCATAGCTTTTTTTAATGAACTTTCTGCTACAGGACGCAATAGTTCAGCAGCTTCCGCTTTTGTATATTCTGCTTCTATTTTTAATAACGCGTCAGATAATGTATTTTTGAGCTGACGACAGGGTTCGTCAGTGGAACTGCCAGTGATTATCGAATCCATATCCTGTGCCATAACAACGGCTTGTTTGACATTGGAATGTACTGCGGTTTCTTTTGCCGCCAAAAAAGCTGTTCCCATTTCAACAGCTTCAGCGCCTAAAGCGATAGCTGCAGCCATTCCACGACCATCAGCAATACCACCAGAAGCAACTAATGGCGCTTTGATAAGATCTGCGGCTTGTGGCGTCAATACCATAGTAGTTTCATAACTAACATGGCCGCCACCTTCCCATCCTTTCACAATAATAATGTCAGCTCCCGCTTGATCCGCAACTACAGCGTCCTTGATGGTACTGGCTTTGACGATGATTTTACTTCCTAGTTTATGCCATTTTTCAAAGTAAGTTTTTGATAATTTCTCATCAAGATCCAATAAAGTGTCAGCGTAAACGACAGCAGGTTGTTCATCTGCTACCACTTTAGTAATTTTATCTAATAAAGTAAAATCAGGAATCATGATAACATTGATACCGAATGGCTTATCAGTCAATTTTTTGGTTTCGCGAATTTGTTCTTCTACAAATTCCAAAGGGGCAAATCCTACGCCTAAAATACCAATTCCACCAGCATTGGAAACAGCAGCAACCAACGGTGCCGTAGAAGTCCAAGCCATAGGACCGCAAATAATGGGTTTTTCAATAGACAATACTTCGCAAACTCTGTTTTTCTTCATGATATATATAGCCTCTTTTCTTTTTATAATAAGCCTAAAGCGCGTTTGGCATTATTGCAAAAAATGTTTCCCTTGACTTTCTCAGAGAAATCATAAGCGTCATAGCTCGCTTTAGTTTCGACAATAGTTGCTAGAGGGTACGCTGATGAAAAACAGATTCGTTCCGAAAGCATATTTTTAGCAGCGATAACATAACCTTCATAGCCCGGCGTATTGGGTGTCATATACGTATCTGGTGCTAAGTAAACATTACTGCGGCAAAGTGCAATCTGACACATTTCAGTGACAAAAGGCCAACCTGCATGACCGCAAATGATGGTCATTTTTGGATAAGCAGCAGCAATATGATCCAACTCAGTCGGATTATATAAGCCTAAACTAGGAGCAAATAAGCCTCCCCATTGCAAATAAACTGGAATATTCTGCGCTTGACATTTTTCATAAATACTATTTAAACAAGGATCATCTACATGCAGCGGCCCACCTTTGCAAAAAGGCAATTCCATCACAATGCCGGTGCAAGGACCATTGATTACATAATGGTCAATGACCTCTAAAGCGTTCCATGTGCTTTCTGTCACATCAATACCAGCCATTCCGATAAATTGATCGGGATACTCTTTCAATAAAGAAACCAAATCATCATTAAGCACACCATCAGCTGTTCTAACAGGTACTACACCCATATCAACATTTGCTTCTGCCATTTCTTGAAATAGTAAATCCATTGAACG
>CATJSX010000083.1 GCA_949743265.1 uncultured Peptococcaceae bacterium | reverse complement strand
GTGGTAGGATCGATAAAACAATCCACAGTATCTCCAACAGTATAGCATACAGTCCTTGGAGAGGGACTATAAACACTACTACTTTATAATACGAGGATTATTATTATGCAATTATTTGATAGTCACGCTCATTTATTAGATGAAAAGTTTACTGCTGATTTTGATGAAGTCATGACCAATGTCAACGATCATATGGCGTTAGTCATGAATGTTGGCTGTAATCTTGACGATTGTCGTCGTACGGTGCGTTTAGCTGAACAATATGATAAAATTTATGCGGCGGTTGCCTTACACCCTAATGATGCTAACGATTTTACTGACGATTTGTGGCAAGAAATCTGCACTTTGGCTGCTCATGATAAAGTAAAAGCTATTGGCGAGACGGGGTTGGATTATTATTGGGATGACGCTGCTCCCGATGTACAGAAAGTTCTTTTTATTAAACATATTGATTTAGCACGCACTTTGAATAAACCGTTAATTATCCATGATCGTGATGCTCATCAAGATACCATTGATTTGCTCAAAAATCAAAAAGCTGAAACCATTGGCGGTGTTTTTCATTCGTTTTCCGGCAGTTGGGAAATGGCGAAAATTGTTCTCAAGATGAATTTTTATATTTCTCTTTCTGGTCCGGTTACTTTTAAAAATGCCAATAAATTACTGGAAGTTGCTCAAAATGTCCCGTTAGACCGCTTGCTTATTGAAACTGACTGCCCCTATATGACGCCAGTTCCTCATCGCGGCAAACGCAATGAACCCATGTATGTTCGGCATATTGCTGAAAAAATTGCCGAGTTAAGAGGAATTTCACCAGAAGAAGTAGCACAGGCGACTTATGAAAACGGCAAACGGCTCTATAGAATTTAAGAAACATCATTTTGGTTAATAATAGGTTGGGCGTGGATAGGGCGATGATTTCGCACAAGTTTCACTAATGAACTATCCTTGAAAGTCGAATTGATTTCAAGGATAGTTTTTTATACGATAAACAAATTTGCTGACATTCGGAGGGAGAATTTTTTAGCAGCCTTGCTCAGTAAACTTTGAAATTTGCTGAGCAAGGCTGCTAAAAATTTTTTCAAAAAATTTTAGCGTGCGCTATTAACTTTTTTCTGTTTCTGCCGATAACATATTATGAACAAAACAAAATCGTTTTCTTCATGAACAATAAAAAAATTGCATCAAGATATATGATTTTTTTGTCTATAAAATCATAAATTTTTAGATTGCCTATTTTGAGCTGAAAAGCGACGAAGTTTCGCCGCTTTTCGGCTCTTTTTTTGTGCCTTTTTGCCTGTCTAACAAACTATAAGTTTTGAGACAGGCAATTTTTTTGTCGATTTGTACCAAACAAGTTTTGTTCACAACTGACAAGGACGATGCTGATTGGCAAACTTACAAGGAGGTAAGACCATGCTGACATTAGGCAGAAAACCGGGCGAATATGTGGTCATCGGCGATGACAT
>CATJSX010000082.1 GCA_949743265.1 uncultured Peptococcaceae bacterium | reverse complement strand
TTTTTTATCATCAACTACCCGCATTTGGCAAAGCGCCATTGTAAACATTTTTTCTCTTCCTTCCGTTATCATTTTGGTTATAAGTATACCACCAAAAACCATCATTTGCTACAAAGTAATTAAACGAAATTTTAGAGCAAAATCAAAAACGTAGTACAAAAGTTGGTTGTGGCAAAACAATAGATACCTGCTATGAGACTATTTTTGACCAATGATATAATTAAATCAGTCAAATAAACGCGAAAATCCCGGGAACTTTTCGCCATATTTCATTGATTTGGTGTATTGCGAAAGGAGTCATTATTATGGAAAGAAAAGCACATGCTCAAAAACTCATGGTCTTAGGCGTTGACGGTTTAGATCCTAAATTTACCAAAAGAATGTTGCGCGAAGGCAAAATGCCCAATCTGGCAAAATTCGTGGAAAAAGGCGCTTGCCGTGACGATTTGGTTTTGTTGGGCGGACATCCGACTATCACTCCGCCTATGTGGACCACGCTGGCTACCGGCTGTTATGCCAATGTCCACGGCATCACAGGCTTTTATCGGCAGCACCCCTTTGATTTGGAAGCGGTCACTTATGCATTGGATTCTCGCGACTGTCATGCCGAACAAGTTTGGAATTGTACTGCTGAGGCCGGTCTAAAAACTTTAGTCTTTCACTGGCCCGGCTCCAGCTGGCCGCCAACCAGTGACAGTGAAAATTTATTCGTTATTGATGGAACATCGCCCGGTGCGCTAGGCATGGCAACATCACAAACTGAAAAAGAATTCACTATCACGGGTACTGATAAAGTAGAAAATCCCAAATTTCTAAGCAACGCCGATCCCAACGTTGTTGCCATTTGTGTTGTTGAAGAACTGCCTGATAGAAGTGAAAGCGACGGTCGTGACTGGAACGTTGGCGACGCTGCCGGCAGATTGGATCGCATGGCAATTTGTGATGATTGCGGTCCACACCCAACGCCTCGTATTGACGCAGTACAATCGCCTATCAAACCGGCTACCGGTTGGGCAAATGCACCGACAGACGCCAAAGAAAGCGTGTTGCTTTTGAGTCGTGGCTTAATTCGTCGTCCTGTATTACTGCTAAAAAATGCGCAAGGCGTTTATGATAGTCTCGCCGTTTACAAGAGCAAAAAAGATGCTGAACCTATGGTTGTTTTAGAAATGAAAAAAGTACAGATGAATATTATTGATGACGGTTTTGACAAAAACGACGAAAAAGTCACCATCACTCGCAATATGCGCCTGTACGACATGGCAGAAGACGGCTCTTATTTCAGATGCTGGGTTTCAGCCGCTATGAACGTCAATGTTTATGAAACATGGCACCCGCAGCGTATGTATGATTACATCAAAGAAGTCTGTGGTCCAACGCCGCCTACTTCTAATATGTATGAACAAGATCCAGAAATTCACGAATGTATGATGGATAGTTGGGAATTTAACTGCCAATGGCAAAGTAAAGCCATTCACGAAATCATTAAACGGGAAGGTATTCAAGTGGTCTTCTCCCATATGCACAACGTTGACTTACTCGATCACACTTTTATTACCTTTTGCAGCAAAACGCTGCACACCATGATGGACAAAAACCCAACTGGTCAGAAAGCTGGTATTTCTCATGAAGAATACGTTCAATGGCTAGTCGGCGTATATGAACAAACCGACCGTTATTTGGGCACCTATCTTCATTTCTTGGACGAAGGTTGGAGCTTTATTATCACTTCTGACCATGCGCAAGTGGCTTCTTCTTACGCCAAATACCCACATTTGGGCTCGGTAACGGGTTATTCAGTCAAAGCTATGGAAGAATTCGGCTATACCGTCTTAAAGAAGGACGCTGATGGTAACGTTACCAGAGACATTGACTGGACGAAAACAACGGCTATTGCTAACCGTTCCGAAGATATTTATATCAATTTAAAAGGGCGCAACAAACATGTAGTAGATGGCGTGGAAATTGACGGTCTTGTTGATCCTGCCGACCAATACGAACTGGAAGAAAAAATCATGACCGATTTGTACAGTTTGAAATCGCCCATTACCGGCAAGCGGGTTGTTTCCCTAGCCGTACGCAACAAAGACGCTGTACATTTCGGCTTAGGCGGACCCGAATGCGGCGACATCATTTACTTCTTAGCTGAAGGCTACAATCAGCATCATGGCGACAGTCTTTCCACCTTTGAAGGTGAAGAAGAAACATCTGTATCGCCCATCTTTATTGCTGGTGGTCCCGGCTTTAAAACAGGCTATCGTACTGACCGTATCATTCGCCAAATCGACGTAGCGCCAACTATTTCAGCCATTATGGGCGTAAGAATGCCAGCACAATGCGAAGGCTCACCGGTTTACCCCATTCTTGACTGGGAATTCTAATGATTTTTACTTAATAAAAAAGGTCAGCGAGTCTATTGGAACTCGTTGACCTTTTTCGTTTAACTTTTTGTATTCAAAACTTCTTTAAGATATGACACCAATTCCCGCTCCAAGCGCAAATTGACATCGTTTTTCTTGAGATTAAACACCATAAAATAACGTATCACTTTAGCTGCCTGTTCCATAAAAATACCATATTCCGTCGGCTCAAAATACGTTTTATACATACTAAAGGTCATCATGCTGTAAATATCTCTCGTTTTCAATAGCTGTTTATGACTATGAATATCAGGCACGCAAAAAGTATTGCGGATTTTTTCAAATGGATAAATCAAATCATGCTCCGAAGAAGAAATCACGCACTTCTTCTGAGCTAAAATTTCTGGCAGCTCCTCTATTGCGCAAGTCAACAATTCGCTGTTTCTGTCGCAAACATAAACCATGCGATCTTCACTGCCCAAATCATAAAGCGTCAACTCAGGCCGCAATCGTTCCAATAATCGCTGATCACTGGCGCCATGCAGGCAAAATAAACCAATCCCCTTATTGTCATTGATCAGCTCAATAATTTCTGCCGCTGACCGCTCCACATAACTGAAATACCAACCATTTCGTTTAGCAAACGGCGCCTCATTTAATGAAGGCATTCTTTTATAAACACTACTAGGCAAGTATAAATTAAACACGTCATTACGCCCATCATCATGAATATCATACAAAAAATCATTATAAATCCGCACCATTTGACAACTAGCATCAAAAAATTTTTGCCCTTCGCTTGTCAACCGCACGCCTTTGTTGCTGCGATGAAATAAATTGATCGTCAATTCTTTCTCAATCTGCTTTAACGCTAAACTCAAACCCTGTTGTGTAATAAATCCCTGTTTAGCCGCTTGCGTAATGGAGCCGCTTTGCACAACATCAATAAATAATTTGATATGTTCCAGTTTCAAGAAAACACCACCTTGCCTGTATTTTTCTCTTCTTCCTGTCAATTGAGTAACTGTTCCCAAAATCACGAACTTTTGTACACAATCATCTTGCTGAAAATATAATTAAGTACCACAACAATTACTTGCAACATTATTTTTGATATGACGCTATCCCATAACAAAATATTCACCATAATATGCACCCCCACAATTTCCAATATCATGGTGAATATTCTAGCCGAAACAAACTTCAAAAACTCATAAAATCGTTCTTTAACAGAATCGCATTTTGAACAAAACACATATCGCGTGTTGGTAACATAGGCAAACAATAACGCAATAATAATTGACAACACATTGCTAAGATCCACAAACCAGTTGAAACATTTGGTCAAGATACAAAAACAAATTAAATTGACTAACACCGTCAACCCGCCAAAAAAAATATATAATCCTACCCTATTTTTAAATATTTTTCGTTTCATCATACCACTCGCTTCAGAAACATTCCAATGTTAACAATATCCAAAACATTAACAACAAGCATCACCAACAAAAGAGGTACATAAACCAATCGTTCTTGCCAATGAAATTTATCAATCATATACTGCAGCCCTTTTTGAAATAATGGAATAATCGCCCAAGAAAAATAGATACTAAACAACGGACTCTCATGGACGCTCCATTGAAAAACTGTAAATAGTAAAAAAGCAAATGACAGCCAAACCGTACAAACCTTAACAAAATTTTCTCTGCGATTGACTATAATTCCCATAATGCTAATGACCAAAATAAACACACCAATAAGCGAAACACTGCCCATAATATCGCTCCAAATATATTTAGCCTCACTTACTGACGATAGGCTTAGGAAAGAACCATGCACCATTTTGGTCAATGAATTCAAACATTCTGTTACTGATAAACTTTTCAAACCAAATCGCTGAGCGGTATGTTGTACTTCTGCCAATAGTATCATTGGATTTAGCAAATGAATGCGTCCGGTACTTATTAAAAACGCAATTCCAAAAATTATCATACGACAAAATTGCTTACCTTTGACATGCCATTCGTTATTTTCTATTTTTTGTTTATTTTTAGCGATGTTATTCATTTTGTTAGACTTAGCTTGAATAGGTTCGCGAATAAACCATTCGCTTAAAACGATAAAAATGCTGGTTGCCATGGCTCCGGTAGCTAAAATTAAACTAACTTCTGTATTTTTAGCTCTTTGGCAAAGTTGATAGACATATATTACTAACAGAAAAATACAAAGCTGATATTTTTCAAAAAACATCACAAAAAGTAACACAGGTGATGAAGCCATATAAAGTAATGGAATCCATTTGCTTTTTGATAGCTTTCCTATCATCAGTCCGATTATTAAAAGAAATTGTATATTCACCAACTGGACACAGGCAACGCATAAAATACTTAAAAATTGCCTTGGAACAAACAAGCGCAAAATACATTCAACTATCGACCATATTGGAAAAGCGATAACACTCAAAGCAGGATGCCTAATATCGTAGTATGTCATTTGCGGAAACAATCGCTGATAACAATACCCCGAGTCAATGGAATAAACTTGATCGTACTGCAAATACCATTGCGGCTCTACTAGGTACAAAATAGGAATAATACTCGAAAATACAATGGTTAAAATAATATAAAGCCGTTTATTTTCCCCATCTAGTCCATCCCAAAAATCCGCAAAAAAGCGGCTTGCTTTCTGCCATATCCAAATAAGCAGATAAAAAAGCGCTGGAATAGCCCACAGCCACCATTGGAAACAAAAAAAGCTAAAAGGCAGCAACTCGAAACGCATTTCAAGATTAGGAACTCCTTTTGCCTGATACATCGCCCGCACTAAAAGAACAGCAAGCAAAATCATTACAAACGATATAGCAGAATGACTTTTTATATATTCCCCATTCTCTTTATAGGTTTTTAACACAAAATATAACGATAGTAAAAAAGATAATACAACCGTGAAAATGATGAACCATCTTTGATAGTATACAAGCTGATAAAAAGATAATAGTGCAAACGAGCCCGCTAAAAAAATAGCCATTATCCATTCTAAATTACTTACCTTATCTATTCTTATTGGCATATTTAAAACTCCTATTTTAACATTTTATCTCCGATATGCTTTAATCTTAACGACAGCCGACAAACTGCTTTTGAATCCAAAATTTTGTACAGCACTCCTTTTTCAAGCGCCTGACGCAACAAATCAATGGACATTCCAACAAGGAATACCCCCCCCCATTACCAAAATATGGAAAATAAGATATGGTGAATTTTGATATCGCGTACACTGAAAAACTGTTCGCCATAGCCACCGAGCTAATAAACCATCGTGCAAGATATAAATTCCTAATGTCGTTGACGCTATACGATTGATCACTACATGATAAGGTATTTCCCAATGAAGAAAGATTCCGAATACCCCTACGCTCAAAAAGACCATTGGTACGGTATTTGGTGGCCAAAAATAAGCAATTTCTGTCGTTCCTAACACCGCAAAAAATGAACTGAATTGGTCAATAAACAAAATCGAAACGACCATGACAAAAAACGAACTTATGCTGGTCACTATGGCCGCTTTCATTGAATGTATTATGGAAATATTGTATAGCCTAATATACGCTCCCACAAAATACGCAATCACAAGCCATATCAAGCGATTATAGTATAACAATGATTCTGTCGTATTATAAAAGATACCAAATATTGTCGGTATGAAGCTATATAAAAACAATACCGTAAGAAGAAATTTTTTGTAGGTTCTTTTGTCTATGGCATGGGCAAAGGCATTAAGATAAGGACTCAAAAGGTAAACAATAACATATGCGGTAATAAACCAGTAGCGATTTAAAGTTACAGGAAAAAAAGACAAAAAAATGTTTTTCCAGCCCACTACTTCATAAATTCCAATACAGCAAGCAAATAATGTAATTAGCAAATGATAGAACAACACTTCTGCCAACAGCAAAATCAGCTTACGCCACTTAAATTTACCCGTTATCATAAAATAGCCAGAAATTAGTATAAATAAATTAACACCCAATTCGCCAAACATCCAAAAAGATTTTACTATCAGCTTATTGACGCTAAATCCTGCTTCAAAAGAAAAACCGCTTTTGTATACGCAATGAAAAATAATAATCAATAAAATACTAATGATCCGCAGCAACTCCATATTAGATTTCCTTTGTGAAACACTATTTCTTGTTGCAGACGTTATCTTCTTTTTATGTGTTTTTGAGCGCCCCATATTTTTCACCGTCCTTTGACCAAATATACAATTTATCACCGTCTACCAAAAAAGCTTCCTTCGCCATATCTGCCAAAGGCTGATCGGTTTTGGAGTCAGAATAAAATTGCTCAATTGACACATCAGCGTATCGTTCACAAAATCGACGCTTCTTTTCTTCACCTTTGCAGTTTTTTCCCTGAATCTTACCATTATATCGATTAACCCTTGTGGCAATGGGCTCAGATATGCCAAGTTCTTTGCAAATCGGCTCCAATAAAAAAGCAGGGGAAGCCGATATAATGATGTCCGTTTCTTTTTTTCTCTGCAAATACCACGATTTAATTTTGTTTTGTTTACACGCCCAGAAAGAAATCACCAATTTATCCACGTCATCAAGTTTCGATAAAAATGAAAAAAAGCGCTCTTTCATAGCTGTCGTGTCAATCCTATGCCTACTATATAAAAAGAAGCCTAAAATTTGTTCCCATAGACAAAGAACAATTTTAGGGTGTTTCAGCAAACAGTACCAATAAAAATCCACTGTACTATCTCCATCATAAATCGTTTTATCAAAATCATACACATTCATCATCAATCACACTCACCAATAAAGAATGATAAACATTATCGCCAAATATCCGACGCATAAACTCAACAGCATTTTGTCATGCAGCAAAACCTCTACCGGATCGCCATCGGAATCACCCTCAATGGTCATACTGTACTTCATCGTAATCAGCCAAATAAAAGGAACAGTCCATATCAAATACCGATTATTATAAAAAGATACCGTCTTTTCATCCATGCTCCAAAGTGCATAAAATACATTCGTAAGCGTCAAGCACATAACCATCGTTCTATCCAAAAACGCTGCAGGATAAGCTTTCAAAACTTTGCGCGTTTCACCGCCGCTTATTTTCTTCAGCTCATTTCGACGCTTACCTAATGCAAAATAAAGCGCTCCCGCTATTACGGTCAAATACAACCAGTTAGAAATAACGATTCCCGTAATGGCCGCTCCATAAATCACACGAATCAAAAAACCTGCCGCAAGAATACCAATATCCACAATGGGAATGTTTTTAAGCCCCATACTATAGGCAAGATTCATGATAAAATAAATCAATAACGCCACTGTTGATACAACATGAAATACACTAAAATTACAGACAACGGCAATTATCAAAAGTACTACTGCCAATATTATCGCCTTTCTAACGGGTACAGCACCGGAAGCAATAGGACGATTACACTTTTTAGGATGACAACGATCTTTTTCCCTATCTTGAATATCGTTAATGATATATACCACAGAAGACGTCATGCAAAAGGCAACAAAACCAATAAAAGCCGCAGACAATTTATCCCACGCAAAAAACTCCCCACCACAAGCTAGTGCAGCAAATACCAATAAATTCTTCAAATAATGATGTACCCGCATCAGTTTTATATAGGCTTTTAGCATGTTTTAATTATCCTTTCACCATACATTTTAACTGCGTAATGACGCGCTGTTTATTTGATCCAAAAAATCATAGTTTAGTAGACAGGCTAATTTGCACAAAAAAAGAGCCGACAAACGGCGAAACTTCGTCGTTTATCGGCTCAAAATAGAGCGTCTATTAAATCATAATTTTCTATACTCATTCTAGTTTTATTATTATACCAATTATCCGTTAAAATTGCCAGAAAATCTTTCCGCATTGCCAAAAAATCTTGTCCAACTAATGCATGTCCTTTTCAAGCAACGACATGATAATATGTCAAAAATATTACGCAAAAATATAGAAAATGTTCGTTTAAAACCCTTGATGATGGGCAAAACTAATCATAAGCTCAGCAAATGCGGAGATTTCTTACAAGATTTTTACGAACTTGTTAAGGATTTGTGAGGATTTGCCAAAAACACTCGCCATTTCAGTAAAAGTATGCTATGATTAACTCAAGCGGAAATCATAGTATGACAGCAGGGTGTATTGACCTAAACAGAAAAAGGATGTGATGAAAATGTTTCCGATGTTTTTAGCTATGGGACTAAGTTGTCTTTTAGGTGTCTCTTTTATTTATGTGATTGCTAATAACTAATGTTTTCCTTATCTTCACCAAATAAAAGTAAAAAAACGTCTTGTTGCTTTTCCCCCAAAGCAGCAAGACGTTTTTTACTTTTATTTTTCATCAAAGATTATAGCCGTTCTTTTTTGGCAAACCACATCATGATATAATCCGCTAAAATGGACACCACATTTTTGATCTCTAGCCCAGAAGTATTAAGACACAAATGATAATTCTCTTTAGCGCCCCATTTAGTGTCTGTAAAAAATTTTCGCTGCCGCGCACGATTTTTATCTACTTCCCGCATTTTTCGCTCAATTTCAATACCGGAGAGCTGCTCATCTTCTGGTGAACGCTCAATGCAGCGCTGTAATTTAGCTTCTTTGCTTCCATAAACGAAAATATTAAATGGCTGATAATCTTGCAAAATAATATCAGCACATCGTCCAACAAAGACGCCGCCTCCTTGCGCCGCCAAACGCTCAATCAATTTGCGCTGCTCCACAGCAATTTTCACCGTTTGCTGAGCAACATAATTGGGCGTTGTGGCAAATCGTCGCCCGATTGTCAGTGAATAAACTGCCTGAATACTTTTTTCTGATAACTGATGAAGATATTGTTCATCAAAACCATGTTCACGAGCAATCATTTCAATAATTTCATAATCATAATACGACATCTGGAGCTTTTCAGACAACCGTTTGCTTAATTCGCGACCGCCACTGCCAAATTCCCTGCTGACAGTAATAATCATCCTATAATTCCTCCTTTTTTTACTTCCCGATACTCTGAATAATATAATAAAACGATCGCAACCACCAAAACCATAACTTCATAGATACCAAACGTATGCCAGATGATACCGATACCTATCAACTTCGGCAGCAACAAAATGACCAACGTATTGACCATAATACTGCGTAAAAAGTTGATAATAACAGCCTGGGCTGAGCGCTCCGTTGAATATAAATAAGCTGAAATCATCACATTAAAGGACATTACCACAAATCCCCATGCATATAACAGCATAACTTGCAATGTATAGTCCAATGTTATTGCATCAGCGCCAAATAAAACGTAAATGGGACGGCTTAAATAAATAATTATCCCCGTAACCATAAAACTTCCCAAAAAATTGATCAACAACCCCGTTTTGAAATAAAAATGCAAATCCGTTCTATTTTCAGCGCCATAGCTTTGCCCAAACAACGGCTGCAATCCTTCGCTAGTGCCAAAAAAGACAGCAACTGTAAACGACGCCACATAAGAAATAATGGAAAAAGCATTAACGCCAATATCGCCAATCATTTCGACCAAAACCAAATTCATGCAAAGCGTCATAACGGGTGTAGACAACTGTCCAATGCCTTCTGGCAAGCCGCGCACAATAATTTCTTTTGCAGTGCTGTTTTTCCATTTAATCTCACCGAAACGCAAAACCCCTTTGCGGCGTACAAAATGGAGCATCATAATCAACAAGGCTATAATTTGCGATACACCCGTAGCGATAGCAGCCCCTTTCGTTCCCATGGATAAAGGAAAAATAAGCAGCCAATCGCCGAAAATATTAAAAATAGTAGAAATGATAACCGCCGCGCCAACTAAACCGGGCGCACCATCATTGCGACAATAACTTTGCAAACCCATATTGAAACCAGAGGGAATAATAAACAGCGCATACCAAAACAAATAGCCGACCGACAACTGATGAAAAGTTTCGCCGCCTGCTCCTAGCAATGTGCACAATGGTTCAGCAAAAAATGTTCCCAGCACACTCAATACAGTGGAAACAATGCCTAGCATAATCATTCCATGGCGAAAAACTTGGTTAGCTTCTTCTTTTTCGCCTCGCCCTAAACAAATAGCAAAAATAGTTGCGCCGCCGATATTGACCAGCATAAAAAGAGCATTGACCACTAAAACAAAAGGCAAAACGAGATTGACCGCGCCTAAGCCGTTGGTACCAACTCCCCTGCCAACAAATATGCCGTCTACCACTGTAAACAGAAAAAAGCAAACGTTGCTCAACATCGTTGGAATAACATATTGCATAACTTTTTTGCTTCTTAAACTAAACATTCTTCTTTTCCTCCTGCTTATCCAAACTTAAGATTTTGTTTAACAACAAAAATGCGCCCAGTTATTCAACAATAACCGGGCGCACCCGACATCTTTTCCGACTAAGACAGTCATAAACTATCTTGACCATTGCGATGGTCAGTCCTCCGATGACGTGTTGATAATTTGATTGATATTGATACGCAGCAATGAAGCGTATTCCTGCGTCAAAGACAGCAGTTCATCTCGCTTCGCCTCTCCCAAGTCGTCAAACGTGTGCTGTTCTGCTGCCATCAGCGGCA
Source organism: uncultured Peptococcaceae bacterium (assembly GCA_949743265.1). GTDB lineage: Bacteria > Bacillota > Peptococcia > Peptococcales > Peptococcaceae > CATJSX01. The sequence continues at coordinate 4,040 of CATJSX010000082.1, read as the reverse complement.
GAATAACCGTCTGAAGCAACGCTTTGCCAGCATCAGTGAACAAAATTTGCTTATTTCTTCCACTATCTTTCATTGATTCCAGTTTGACCAGTCCTTGAGCTTCTAACTTTTTTAACGCTGAATTAACCGTTTGCGGACTATAGCACCATGCCGAGCAAAGTTCTCGCTGCGTGCTGATTTGATCATTTTCTGCCAACGAGTACAAAACCCAAAAAGCAGCGTCTGGCAGACCGCAACTTTTAGCATAATGATGATACAGCCCATCGATTTCTTTATAAATCTGATTAAATATCAGTAAAGGCAAATAATCGCGTCTATCCATCAGACAACCTCCTTAATTATTATCCGAAATCGGACTATAGTAGTATAATCCGATTTCGGATAATTGTCAAGAGGCTCACTCATACTTTTTTTATTTCCATCAACTATTTCACGCCAAAAAAAACGGCACCAAAAGTCTTAAAACTTTTGGTGCCGTCAGAACAATGGGAAACAATATTATAAATTAGCTTCAATGCTTTTATAAAGTTTATACCCACCAGAAAGATCTTTGCAGGTAAAACCATTTTGTGTCAAAATACGGCAAGCAATATAGCCTCTCAAGCCTATAGCGCAGTTGACGTAAACCGGTTTGGATTTATCCAATTCACCTATCCGTTTACGCAGTTCATCAACGGGAATATTGATAGCGCCGGGAATATGACCTTTTTGATATTCTTTAGGCGTCATGACGTCCAGCATTGTTACTTTTGTCTGATCTAACTGTGGAATTTCATCCCAATGATAAATATCGACCTTGCCAGAAAGGATATTCTCAGCTACAAATCCCGCCATATTGATGGGATCTTTGGCTGAAGAAAATGGCGGTGCATAGCACAATTCCAGCTTGGTCAAATCATAAACGGTCATGCCGCCTCTGATAGCTGTAGCGATAACATCACAACGCTTATCTACGCCTTCTTTTCCTACAATTTGAGCGCCTAAAATTTTACCGTCAGCAGGCGCAAAAAGCAACTTAATTCCCATTTTAGCTGCATTAGGATAATAAGCGGCGTGATCTTCTGAATAAGTAACCGACGCAATATAATCGATGCCCGCTTTCTTCGCCTGACTTTCCGTTAAACCGGTAGCGGCGATGGTCAGCGAAAAACATTTCAAAACAGATGTCCCTTGTGTTCCTTCGTAATGACTATCAATACCGCAAATATTATCGGCAACGATACGTCCTTGCTTATTGGCCGGTCCGGCCAACGGAATAGCCGCTTTTTCGCCCGTAACAAAATGGGTAACTTCCACCGCGTCCCCCAAAGCGTAAATATCCGCCACATTGGTTTCCATACGGTCGTTGGTCACAATATAGCCCCGCTCATTGACATTGACGCCGCAATTTTTAGCCAATGTACTTTCTGGTGAAACGCCGACAGAAATCAACAGCATATCGGCAGTAAATTGATCACTTTCGGTCGTGACAATAACCTGATCATTTTCTTCAGCATAGCTTTTGATGGTCTGATTAAAATTCAAGTCAACGCCTTTAGCGTATAACTCATTGTGAACATCACAAGCCATATCAAAATCCAACGTATTGCGCAAAACTTGATTGCTTCTTTGCAAAAGCGTCACAAACAAGCCGGCGTGACTTAAATTCTCTGCCATTTCCAAACCAATATAGCCGCCACCAATGACAATGGCGCTCTTTGGCTCGTTCATTGTGATAAAATCTTTAATCTTGTAAGTATCAGGAATATTGCGCAACGTGAAAATTCGCTGACTTTCTGCCGCACCTAGAGCAGGACGCACCGGTTCAGCGCCCGGTGAAAGCACTAGCTTATCATAGCTTTCTTGATACGTATCGCCAGAACGCCAATCTTTAACGGTAACAATTTTAGCGTTAGGATCAATAGCCGTCGCTTCTGACAAAATTCGTACATCAACATTAAAGCGCTCCTTAAAACTCTCTGGCGTCTGCAAAACAAGGTCTTCCTTTTTCTTAATCACATCGCCAATATAATAAGGTAAGCCGCAATTAGCGAAGGAGATATAAGAACCTCTTTCCAACATAATAATTTCTGCAGTTTCATCTAAACGACGCAGTCTGGCAGCAGTCGACGCTCCGCCGGCAACACCGCCGATAATCAATACTTTCATAGGATAACCTCCCAATAAGCGATAAAGTTATTTCTTCCTCGTCTATAGTAACGCATTTGCGTCAAAAGGTAAAGAGAACATCACAAAAGTCAGTAAATTCTATGCAAGCTGACCATTGACAAATCTCATAAAATTTGCTAGTATAGTTGCATAAGCAACTAATTCTGAGGCACTGCTGACAGTAAGGAGGAGCAATGTGTCCACATGATGCAGTTGTCTTTTTTTAATTAGCATCATTAAGGAGGATTTTCAATTATGGCAACTAAACAAAAATATTTAGGTAATATGGGATTGATTATCTTTATCACGGTAATGAATATGTTCATTCCTCTATCAACCGATTTATATTTGCCGGCTTTGCCAACGATGAGCGCTTATTTCGGCGTATCGACTTCTTTAACTAATTTAACATTAGTCAGTTTTTTCTTTTTTTATGCAGTAGGCACCCTTCTGTGGGGACCGTTAAGCGACAAATACGGCCGCAAACCCATTTTATTTATTGGTACCTTGCTTTATGTCTTTTCCAGTGCTAGTTGTGCCTTAGCCGTTAACGTTTATTTTTTAATTATTTCTCGTATTTTGCAAGGTATTGGCGCTGGCAGTATTACTGCTGTATCAACAGCGCTTATCAAGGATTGTTTTCAAGGCAAACAACGAGAAAATATTTTGGCACTTGTGCAATCTATGGCAGGCATAGCGCCAATGATTGCTCCTATTATTGGCGCCTTTATCTTGCAGATAGCCTCATGGCGGGAAACATTTTGGATTCTGGCGGTTGTAGGCGGCTTGTGTTTGCTCACCACTATTTTTTATCAGGAAACTCTACCTGATAACGAGCGCTATGAAGGCACACTTTTAGGTTCGTTAGGTCGCTTGAGTGTTGTCGGGCGTAATATTGGTTTTTTAGCGCCAACTATTATTTTTTCACTGTATTCACTGCCATTTATGGGCTACATCGCTGTATCATCTTACATTTATGTTGATTATTTTGGATTGAGCGAACAAACTTATAGCTATTTCTTTGCCATTAACGCTCTTTGTTCATTAATAGGACCAATTTTATTTGTAAAATTCTTCAGCCGAATGAATAAAGCCAAGTTCGCCAGCGGCTGTTTTGTACTCGCCATTATTTGCAGCGTGTTAATCATAAATTTTGGCAAAATGGCACCGATACTATTCTTATTGACTTTTATTCCCTTTTCTCTTATGGGAACAGCCGTCAGACCATTTAGCACTAATATCCTATTGGACCAACAGCAATCTGATACTGGCAGCGCTTCGTCACTTATCAACGCTTGCAACACAGTTTGCGGTAGTATCGGAATGATGGCAGCTTCTGCTGCATGGAGCAATATTGTGGTCGCATTGGGCGTAATTATGTTTGTAACTTCTATTATTATGTTAATAGCTTGGTTTGCCTTACTGAAATCCAAAATTCCTTGCATCGGCGTTAAATAACACCCTTATGGTCAATCAAGCTATCACACCTTGAAAATATTGCCTGCTAAAAAATGTTGAAATATGGTCTTTTGAAAAATTTTATCCAAACTATTCAAACCGCCTCGAGCGTTAAAATCGAGGCGGTTTTTTGTTTTTTAAAGCGTTTTTGCAGCAATGCAGACAATTATAAAAACGGTGTCAAAACTGTTAAGTTTTGACACTTCGAACAGAAGTAAGGGAATCCCAAACTTTGTGGCAAAAAGGCCGGTAAATCGGCATTTCTAGGAATCGGCCAAACGATTCCGAATCGTTCAAACTATAAAAAGTGCTGAACGATTTTTGGTGTTCAACAAAAGATTTTTGAACGCTTTTTTAGTTAAGTATGGGAGGTTATAAAATGAACAAGAAAAAATTGTGTGCAACACTGACATTGTCTGCTTTTGCAGCTTCTC
>CATJSX010000081.1 GCA_949743265.1 uncultured Peptococcaceae bacterium | reverse complement strand
GTTTTTGGTGGTATACTTATAACCAAAATGATAACGGAAGGAAGAGAAAAAATGTTTACAATGGCGCTTTGCCAAATGCGGGTAGTTGATGATAAAAAAAGAAATTTAGCTCATGCAGAAACAATGATTGGCGAGGCGGCGCAGCAAGGGGCGCAGCTGGTAATGCTGCCGGAAATGTTTAATTGTCCTTACGATAACGCTTATTTTCCTTTATATGCTGAAGAAGTGGAAGGTAATTCGGTGCGGACGCTGGCAGAGTGTGCGCGCCGAAATGGCGTTTACTTAGTGGGTGGCAGTTTGCCGGAAATTGAAGCAGACAAATTGTATAATACGTGTTATGTTTTTGACTCACAGGGGAAAATTTTGGGTAAATATCGCAAAATGCACCTTTTTGACGTTTATATTACTGGTGGAGCAGTGTTTCAAGAGTCGGCAGTGTTGACGGCCGGCAACAAACCATTGGTGGTGCAAACAGAGCTGGGTAAAATTGGCGTCGGCATTTGTTTTGATATTCGTTTTCCTGAATTAGCGCGTTTGTTAACGTTAGAAGGGGCGGAAATGATTTGTTTGCCCGGCGCTTTTAATATGACAACGGGCCCAGCTCACTGGCAGTTGTCGGTGCGTATGCGAGCGGTAGATAATCAAGTTTATTTTGCCGCTGCTTCTCCTGCTAGAGATACAGATTTTTCTTATGTAGCCTATGGACATTCGATGATCAGCGATCCGTGGGGCACCATCGTCGGCGAGTTGGGAGCGGAAGAAACGATTCTTTATGGAGCGATCGATCTAGCGCGCATCCGGCAAGTTCGTCAAGAATTGCCTTTATTGGCTGCCAGACGCAAGGATATTTATCGACTTGAGTATTAGTATAAAAAAGACCAAAGCAAACGCAGTGCGGCTTTGCCTTGGTCTTTTCTTAATTCATGTGGGCATACTTTTGTTTGGTGGCTTCGCCGCCGCGTAAATGACGCTCCGCTTTATTATTTTCCAAGATACTGCGTACGGCTTCATACTGTTCTTTATTGATTTCCGGCAAACGTTCCGTCATGTCTTTGTGGACAGTAGATTTAGATACGCCAAATTCGTTAGCTGTCTGCCGTACGGTTGCTTTTGTCTTTAAAATATACGCACATATGTCCATCACCCTTTTTTCGATATATTCCTGCATGATGCGCCCCCCAAAATTCGCCCTGCTGTCAATGCACAGGTGCTCGTGATTTACTAGCATTTATATGGGAAATAGGCGCTTATTATGACGAAATGGCAGAAAAGTTCAGCAGGAATTTACATTTAAGTTACACGCCTCTTTCGGCGCCGATAAGGACAAGGTCATCATCAGTCAATTTTTTGATGCTGCCTTTGGAAAGCGTCTCATCAAGGGTAAGTTTGCCGATTTTTTGTCGTTTAAGGTATAAAACGGTGTGGCCGCGAGCGGCAAACATGCGCTTGACTTGATGAAATTTGCCTTCGGTGATAGTTAATAGGATTTCTGACGGGTTGCCGTTGGTGATAATTTCCAGTTGGGCAGGCTGGCACAATAGCCCATCGTCTAGGGTAATGCCAGCGGTAAAAGCGGCAGCGTCATCAGCTGTGATTTTGCCGTCAATTAGCGCATAATACGTTTTGGGTACGTGTTTTTTGGGGGAAAGCATATTGTGAGCAAATTGCCCATCATTGGTCAATAGCAGCAATCCTTCGGTATCTTTATCTAAGCGACCAGCAACAAAAAGTGTCATACGATCATAAGGCTCTGGCAAAAGATCCATTACCGTTGGAGCATGGCAGTCGGTATTGGCGCTGAGATAGCCAGCGGGTTTGTTCATCATCAGATAGCAGTATTTTTCGTAGATTAGCAGCGTTTGCCCCACTGCAACACGGTCGTTTTGGGTGTCAACGACTGTTTCTGGCTGGCGGCAAAGAATATCATTGACGGTGATGCTGCCATTTTTGATCAATTGCCGAACCTCTTTGCGGCTGCCATAACCCATATGGCTTAATAATTTATCTAGTCGCAGTTTACTCATACGCTGCTTTTCCTTTGCGTTTTTGAAAATGGTAGGCAAAGCGTGCCAAAATGCTGTCGGGCACAATCTTGCATAGCGGCCGCAAAATTTTGACCATAGTTCCCGGTAAAATTAAAAATTTGCCTTTGAATAGCTCAGTAATGGCGTATTGGGCGACGGGATAGCTCTCCAAACCTTTTAGAGCGAAACGAACATGCGCTTTTTGGTTAAATTCAGTATTAACCGGTCCCGGACATAATACACTGATGTGAACATTGCTGTGGTCATGACGCAATTCTTCACGAATCCCTTCGCTTAGACGAAACACGTAAGATTTGGAAGCATAATAACCGCTGAGCAGCGGTCCCGGCAAAAAAGCGGCGCTGGAAGCAACGTTAAGAATATAGCCGGAATCGCGTTTCTTGAAGTCTTTAAGAAATAATTTGGTAAGCATATGGACTGCGCGAACATTAGTGTCAATTAGTCGCAGTTCTTCGTCAAGACTACTTTGCTCAAAGGAACCAAACAGCCCAAAACCGGCGTTATTGATCAAAATGTCAATAGATTGATCTTGCAATTGTTCGTATAGTTGGATACAGTTATCGGCATGGGAAAGATCAGCAACAATGACTTGGGCTTGATGTCGCAGCTCTTGGGCGAGCTCAATTAAACGTTCTTGTCGGCGCGCGACCAAAATGACTTCGATACCCATTTGATCTAATACTTTTGCCATGTCGCGTCCTAAGCCGGAGCTGGATCCGGTGATCAATGCTTTCATGATGGGAACCTCCTTGTTATGATATTTTGCGGCGCGAGTGTAGCGCGTGTTTTACCATCTTTTATAATTGGCTTTTTCCATTAAGCGGTTTAGTGTGGTAATGCTGTTGTGCAGTTCTGTTTTTTCTTCTTCCGAAAAAATTTCCAATTCAGGAATAATGGTTTGAACGACTTCTTTTAAGCTGTCGTCAACTAATTGAGTGCCGCTTGGCGTAATATGGACAGAGACTAAACGTCGATTAGTTGGGTTGTGAATACGACAGACCATGCCGTTTTCCTCCAATGAATTGACCAGTTTAGTCAGCTGTTGTTTGGGCATTTGCAAATCATCAGCTAGTTGGCTCATGGTTAGATCATGGTTGGGATGGTGTTTTAACGTAAAAAGCACGTTAAACGAACGAGAACCGGCGTTAACTTGCTCTGATAGTGACGATGGTCGCTTGGTTGCAGCATGAAAAGTCATTAAAAAATCAACAAATTCTTGGGCTAATTGATAGCTATTTAGGGTTGTCATGACGCACTCCTCACCTCGATAAGTTGTATAAACAAGCTGTCGGGATTATTATAATGCGCTCAATCTTTCTTTGTCAAACGTTCTGGGTAAATCTTAAGAAATATTTTCAAAAGACGGTTCTTAAATTTATCTGACATTATTAGGAAAAAACTTGTATTGTTGCTAAAGAAAGCCTACAATAGAAAAATAAGCAGAAAAAGAGACAGGCTTACAAAAATGTCATTAAAATGTTATTGATTATAGCAGCGTTTCAGCGTAAAATAAAATGGCATAACTACTGATTGCAAACTATTGACCTAAAATTGATCAATAAAATATAGAGAAGGAGCGAGGCATCTTGTTTTCAGGAGAAGATATTGCAGTTGATTTAGGGACAGCCAGTGTGCTGGTCTATGTCAAAAAAAGAGGAATTGTACTAAACGAGCCGTCTGTGGTAGCCATTGATAATAATACCAACAAAGTGATTGCCGTTGGCTCTGAAGCGAGAGAAATGCTGGGCAGAACGCCGGGCAATATTGTGGCTATCCGTCCTTTGCGCGATGGGGTAATCGCTGAATACGATGTAACAGAAAAAATGCTGAAGTATTTTATCAATAAAGCAGTGGGCAAAAAATCATTTTTTAAGCCTCGTGTTATGGTTTGTATTCCTTCTGGTGTGACCAGTGTGGAAGAAAGAGCAGTTAAACAGTCAGCAGTAGCAGCCGGCGCTAAAGAAGCCTATTTAATCGAAGAACCAGTAGCGGCAGCGTTGGGTGCAGGGATTGACATTTCCGAGCCTAACGGCAGCATGGTTGTCGATATTGGCGGCGGGACTACTGATATTGCCGTTTTATCATTAGGCGGCGTCGTTTGCAGCAAATCTATTCGAGTGGGCGGCGATAAGTTTGACGAAGCTATTGTACGCTATATTCGTCAGTATTTTAATCTGGTGATTGGCGAACGAACGGCAGAAGAAGTCAAAAAAGAGATCGGTACCGCTTATCCTCAAGACCGAGAAAACGCTTCTGCCGAAATCAAAGGTCGCGATTTAATGACAGGTTTGCCTAAAACGGTCAGCGTTACTGCCGAAGAAATTTATAAAGCAGTTTCCGAACAGGTGGAAGATATTATTGCTGCCGTTAAAGAAGTATTGGAAAAGACACCGCCAGAGCTGGCGGGTGATATTATCAATCGTGGTATCGTGATGACTGGCGGCGGTTCGCTCCTGCATGGGTTGGACATTTTGATTTCTGAACGGACAGGCTTGCCAACCCATATTCCCGAAGATGCGGTTTCTTGTGTCGCTATTGGTACCGGCTTAGCTTTGCAGAATTTGGACGCCTTGCGTTCCAGCAGCAGTAAGCAGGAATTGAGTTAAATAAAAAAAGAAGGCATGGGCAAATTATTCTTGCTCATGCCTTCTTTGTGTGCGCAAAAAATACCGCAGCCTACCATAAAGCTGCGGTCAAATGAAAATAAAAGGGAATAAATTATTGAAGGAAACAGAAATATTTCCGCAGATAACATCAAGACGCATCTGCTTAAGTGACAAAATTATTATACAGCAAAATATTCCGGCACGTGTCGACAAATAGTTACAGCTTCGTCAAGAAACAGTGAAGAATTTGTTTGTTGCTGCCTTTTGTTGACAAAGCGCCTCGCAAATTATTAAAAGGAATATTTTTCCAAATCACGAATTATCCTGTTACAAAGTTTATCTGAGCTGCGGAAAGGATGGATGGTTAATGAATTGGGCAAAAGTATTGCCGTTAGTGGGGTTAGGATTATTGGCGGCGGTTAGTTATTTAACACCAGATGCAGAGCCGATGCTTAAAGGGTTGTCGGAAGATGACCATTTGGCAATCAGCTCACCTTTTGATCCGTTGTATTCTAACAATGAGGAGCCGCGCAGAACGGCTGAAGTTTTAAGTGAAATAATTCATTTGGATGAATTTATGCAAGATAGCGCTACTGACGGCTCCGGTCAGCGTATCGCCGTCATTGACAGTGGTATTGATGTGGGACATCCCGACTTTGTGGGACAGGATAAAATCGCTTGTTATAGGGATTTGACCAGAGAAGGCGTGATACAAACATCGCCAGCTTCGCACCATCAGGAACAAGTTTATTTAAGCGGGACGATTTATCACATTGGTCAAATCAATAATAATCAAGCGCAGTATCGTTTGGGTACGTTGGCTTTGCGTGACATTCTGCTTGGTGGTGAGGGACAGTTTGGTTTGTTGGTTACAGCAGAAGGCGAAACGTATGATACGGTGTATGTCGATACGAATCAAAACAATGATTTTACTGATGAACAGCCGTTGAAATTGTATCAAGAGAACGGCGGTTATCTGGCGCTTTCAACAGCACGGGGAACGGTCAATTTATTGCTCAGCGATTTGAGCGTTGACGGCGTATCGGTGCAATTTTCGGGCGATTTTCTGGGACACGGGACTTTTATCGCTGGTTTGATTGGTGCCAATGGCGACTATTATCAAGGATTAGCGCCTCAAGCGCAGCTCCTTGTGTACAAGATTTTTGACCGTCGCGGAACATCTAGTCAGTTGATTTTAGCGCGTGCTATTGAGCAGGCGTTGGCAGATGGTGCTGACGTTATCAATTTGAGCCTCAGTCTGCCTGCTGATGAAACTGTCGAGCCGTTGCTTTTGGTCGCATTGGAAGCGGCGCAAACAGCGCAGGTACCCATTATTGCGGCGGCGGGAAATTATGGCAGCGCGTTAGATTCGCTGGCTTTTCCCGCTAATCAGCCGTCAGTGCTCAGTGCTGGCTGTTATATAGCGCCGTCGTTGCAGCAGTTGGAATTAGGCGTCTATTTGGAAAAAGGCTATATTCCCAGTTATAGTGCCAGAGGCGGCAGCCAAGGGAGTTTGACAGTAGTAGCGCCGGGAGGTGTTAGTGCGCCGGTGCCCATGTGGTTTGGTGAACGCTATATGTATGATGAAGGCACCAGCGCTGCTGCTGCGGTTACAGCAGCTAGTGTCAGTCATATTTTGGAATATGCGAAAAAAAACGAGATAACACTGGATTTGAACGCTATCAAAAATATTTTGGCGCTAAGCGCGCAAGATTTGCAGATGCCCGCCGCCGATCAAGGGTATGGACTTTTAAATATGGGGAAAATGGTGTCGCTGATTGATTATCAGCCGCAGCAGAAAGCGACTGTTTCTTTGGTTTTGAGCGAATGCAGCGACTTGTTTCAAAAAACAGTTACCCTTAAGTCACCAGTCGTTGCGCTGCAAAATCATGACAGTCGACCGCATACTGTTCGCTTGCAGAGCGCTAATGGTGATATTCAAAGCGAATCGTTGCTTATCGCGCCTTACGATACTCGAAAAGTAACGTTAAAGCTGCAAAATAGCGTTTCAGGTGTTCATTGCAGTACAATCTTGACAGCTACCATTGACGAAGCTAAGCAACCGGAAATTTTACTGCCTGTTGAGGTGATTCAGCCTTATGCGGCGACTAAATTTACTGGACAGCCGCTGCGATTGATCACAGCTATTCCGCAGGGACAGAGCCGTTACTTCTATTTTGATGTGGCTTCCCATACGGATTTGTTGCAGTTTGACCTTGCTTTAGAAACTATAGAGCCGCAAAACGATTATGAGCACCAAATCGTAATGGGGCGTTGCCGTATGCGGTTGTATGATCCGCAAGGACATTTGGCACAAGAAACGCCTTACTTTGGCGCCAGCTACGGCGATTTGCAGAAAAATGAACAACAGCTGACCGTCAATAAACCTGCCGCTGGCGTTTGGCAGCTGACAATTACCAGTAGCGGTCAATTATCAGTTTATAATCACTTTGTTAGTCGGGTAGTTTTGCATGTGTTGGCGCAGCCATCGTAAGAGATTTGTTAGAAATAGAATGGTTGATTTCTGAATGTTTATCATGTACAATGGACAAATAGTTTATTAAAGTATTGACTTACAGAGGAAACGAACAAATAGTCTATGACTAACGAATCATCAACAAGGAGGCGTAGCCGCTATGGACGATCGCCAACAAGAACGATCTTATGCCAGCCGTAGTAGTCGGCATCATCATAAATCGCCAAAAACACCGCAATCAACCAAAGCAAAGAAGGGCATTCGCTTGAGTTTTGCTTTGCTTTTATTAGCCGTATTTTTAATTTCCGGCGTAGCGGTCAGCTTTGCCGGTATTCATAACTGGCTGGGGAGCAATAAACCGCCAGTTGATATTTCCACGTTACCACCGGAAGAACAGCAGGCAGCTAGAGAAGAGCGGGCGTTGCAGAATATCAACATTTTGCTGGTAGGTTGCGATCAGAGGGGAGCGGAAGCTGCTCGAGCCGATACCATTATGTTGGCAACGTTGCGACCAGTGGACAAAGAAGTATCGCTGTTGTCTATTCCTCGTGATACGCTAGTTAATATTGCTGGTCATGGGCGCACACGTATCAATCATGCGTTGGCTTATGGCGATATGCCGTTACTGCAGAAAACATTGGAAGACTTACTGGATACGGATATTGACTACGCCGCAAAAGTGAATTTTGAAGGTTTCAAAGATATTATTGATGCGTTGGGCGGTGTGCAGATTGATGTGGAACGGCGTATGTACAAGCCGTTGGAAAATATTGATTTGCAGCCGGGTTCCCAGCGGTTAAACGGCTATGATGCGCTGGCTTATGTACGCTGGCGGGGCGATGCTAAAGCCGATTTGGGACGTATTGAGCGTCAGCAGAAATTTTTGGCAGCGTTGGTTGAAGGAATCAAGAATATGAACTTAAAAGAAGCTTTAAACGTTGCCAGCGTCGTTATGGATAATTTAGAAACCGATATGGGTGTTGCTGATATGACTTATTACGGCACGCAATTTTTGGGGATAACTGCCACCGATATAGAGACACATAGCCTTATAGGCAAACCGATTACTTATAATGGTATGGAATGTCTTGAAATCGATCAGTCGGAGATTGAACGTGTAATGGATTTGATGAAATACGGTAATCCTGAAGAGCCAGCACCAGAAGATGATGAAGGTGACATTGAGGAAGAAAAGTAGAGTGAAAACGAGTAAATGAGAGATTGGGAAATCGCCTTCTGCTTTCGCAGAAGGCGATTTTTTTCTTGACAAGTCGACAAACTGCCTCTATAATAAAAAATAACTTTTGCGGGCGTAGTTCAGTGGTAGAACATCAGCTTCCCAAGCTGAATATGAGGGTTCGATTCCCTTCGCCCGCTTTTTTATTGGTTCAAGAGTAAAAGAAAATGATAATTTGCTTACAAACAGTTGACAAGTAATGGTGAACTGTTTTTTTGTTGTTCTCAAGTAAAACATTAAAACTTGAAGCAAAGCGCTAAATAAAAATATTTTTCCGTTAATAGCAAAAGAGACTCTATATATTGACGAATATACGCAAAGGAATATAGAGATCAAGAACAGCAGGCGTATATATTGTGTAAACACACAAAAAAATTTTGGCAGTTAATTTTATTACACAAAAATTTGTGCATGCTTTTGAGATTTGATTTAGTAGATTTTTGCAGCGTTTTAAATTTTTTATCAATGCGTTCGCTTATAATAGTTTTTGTTTTGAAAACATTGCACCATATCGTGGTCTGTGGTATACTTTGCCTAGTAATTATTATTGGGGGAGTATGCCATGTGCGAGCAAGTAACCATACTAGGGACTAATGTCCATAGCGTTAGTCAGCAAGAAGCGCTGGAAATTATCGCAGAGTTTATTGCCAGCGGCAAGCCGCATCATATTATTACTGCCAATGCGGAAATTGTTTATCAAGCCTATCATGATCAAACGCGTCGGCAAATCATCAATAATGCCGATTTAGTAACGGCTGACGGTGCGGGTGTGGTGTGGGCAGCCAATTATTTGGGACAGCCTTTGCCGGAACGGGTAACAGGTATTGATTTATTTCATGCTATTTGCCGCATAGCTGGTGAAAAACAATGGAAAATTTATATTTTGGGAGCAAAGCAGGAAATTATTGAGCAGGCAGTACAAAATTTGCAAACACAATATCCCCATTGTTCCATCGTCGGTTACCACAATGGCTATTTTGACCAACAGGAAGAAGAAGCTATTCTAAATGATATAAAAAAGAAACAGCCTGATGTTTTATTGGTAGCCATGGGTGTGCCTAAGCAAGATGATTGGATTATTACTCATCAAAAAATATTGCAAGTCCCAGTAGCCATGGGCGTTGGCGGCTGTTTAGATGTGATTTCTGGCAAGTTGAAGCGAGCGCCGCAGTGGATGCAGAAAATGAGCTTAGAATGGCTGTATCG
>CATJSX010000080.1 GCA_949743265.1 uncultured Peptococcaceae bacterium | reverse complement strand
GACCGACAACGCTGCTTATCTTACTTCTTTCTCCACCTTTTGTCAATACCTTTTTTGCATTTTCTTTATTCTTTTTTCTACTTTTTTCAATTTAACGTCACTTTTTCTTCCTTTTTCTCTGATTTATCCCAAATTTTGAGTACAGCAGCTAATACTGCTGCCACAACATAAGCCAAACCAATATGCCGTAAATAACGTATGCTTTCTTTACGTTTTTGTGCCAAATACACTTTACGAATCATTTTCATTTTAGACCCTCACTTTAAATACTTCTGCTGCGTTCTTTTATGGCACGATCTATTTCTCGTTTAGCGCTTTTTTCTTCTGCCGCTTCTCTTTTATCATAAAGTTTTTTCCCTTTAGCCAATCCTAATTCAACTTTAATCTTATCTTGTTTAAAATAGAGTTTCAACGGCACCAACGTTAATCCTTGTTCCTTCAGCTTACCTAACAGACGCATAATTTCTTTTTTATGCATCAAAAGTTTTCGCGTACGCAATGGATCTTGCTTTTCAAAGGTATTGCCTTGTTCATAGGCGCTGACATGCATGCCATACAGAAACAACTCGCCATCTCTAATATTAGCAAAACTATCTTTCAGATTAGCTTTGCCTGCCCGCATGGATTTAACTTCTGCACCTTTTAATTCAATGCCTGCTTCATAGGTTTCTAAAATAATATAGTCATGTCTTGCCTTGCGGTTTTCCGCTATTATTTTCATTTTATCCTCTCACCTTTATCACCAAATATCATTCGATGAATTTAATATATCATATCTTAACTTAAAAAACCAGTAGAGAACTAAACTGGCTCTTTAAAAACAAACCGTTGAACTAACGATAAAAAAGCAGGCAAACTGACAAAACATTTTTTCTCCAGCCGCTTCAAAACAATCAAAAGCGCCAAAATTTTGCTTACTTTCGTTTTGTGTATCTCCCTCCATATATCGTCGAATATACACATGATTTAAAAGTTATCCTTATTTTAAAAACTCATATGTATAGCTTTAATGATACAAAAATCGGCTGAAAGCAAAAAGTTTACAGCCGATCTTATAAATGGTAATTTGCATTACTCCATAAAATACTTCATCCCTATTTTCTTTAGCTCTGCCAATGTTTTTAACTCAGCAAATTTGACCGGCTTAACTAATTCTTGCAATTCCATGACAAGCTGTTGGTAATCAGCCTCACTTACCGCATGAACCATCGAATACAAATTGTAGTCAAAATCTGGTGCTTTATTGCGGTCATAGCAATGCGTAACACGTTCATGCGCCGCCAATTTTTCACCGACTTCGTTTACTCGCTCTTCTGGCACATCCCAAACAATCATAGAATTGATAGTATAGCCCACATTGTTGTGCCGCAGCGCTATAGAAATTCGTTTTAAACACCCTGCCTGCTGCAGCACTTTCATTTCGTTTAAAAACGTTTCTTCAGAAATACCCAGACCATCAGCTAATACTTTATATGGCTCTGGCACCAGCGGCAAATCATTTTGTAAAGCTCGCACAATCTCTATTTGCAATGGACTCAGCAATCTTTACACCTCCAAATCAAAGGTCACATTGATTTTAAAACGCCGATTAGTATACAAGCGCAGCATTTTGTCTACATAAGGACTAGACTCTATTTCGTCAAGAATGTTTTCCCGCGCTGTTTCACCAGCAGCGATCAAAGTAAACCATAAATTGTACTGATGATCTCGAACATAATTATGGGTGACCCCCGCATAGCTATTGATGAGTTCAGCAGCTTGAGCAATATTTTCTTCAGCTACCGAAACAGCGCACAAAACAGACGTATAGCCTAGATTGCGAGAATTAAAAAAGCCGCTCATCCGTCGAATAATCTGTTCTTCTTTCATACGTTTGATTCGTTCAATCACTTCCTGCTCCGTCAAACCAACCGCTTGTCCAATAGCAAAATACGGACGTGAATCAAAAGGGATTCCTTTCTGCAAGATCATCAAGATAGCTTTATCCACCGCTTCTAATTGATACATAAACGCCTCCTTAGGAATTCTGCTGCAAAATGCACAAAGGATCTTCGCTCATATAATCTCCTTCGTGATAATAAGCGGCTCTTGCGCGGCAGCCGCCGCATTTCGCTTGATAACCACACTGACCGCACAAGCCCGAATATGCTGCCGTACGCAGCGTTTGAAAAACAGGGCTTTCCGCCCAAATGACATCAAAAGGCGTTTCCTTAACATTGCCAATGGCCATTTTCATATAAGCGCAGGGTTGTACATCGCCTTTAGGACCAATAATACAATAACTAGTACCAGCCAAACAGCCTTTGCCAAAACGCAAATTTAATCCCAGCTGTTCCGCTACCCGCATAAATTGAGGCGCACAAGTCGGCTTAATTTCAATAGGCACTTCTTTCGCTTTGGTCATAATGCGTATCAAAAGATTTTCATAATCCTCTCTCTTTAATGCTTGATCGACAATTTTTTCGCCTCGTCCAGTAGGTACCAAAAAGAAAATATGGTGTGCAACTGCTCCCATTTCCACCGCAAAATCGGTCAGTGATTCTACCTCATGTTGGTTCCAATCCATCACCGTCGTATGAATTTGAAAACCTAATCCGGCTTTGTGGCAATTTTTCATGCCTTCTACTGCCAAATCCCAAGCATGATCCAATTTACGCAAACGATCATGTTTCACTTTATCCAAACTATCTAAACTAATGCCTGCTCCCATTAGTCCGGCAGCTTTTAACTGATGTGCTACTTTTTCAGTAATCAACGATCCATTAGTCCCCAAAACAGGACGCAAACCTTGTGTTTTAGCATAAGCAATCAATTCTTCAATATCATCTCGCATTAACGGCTCGCCACCGCTAAAAATCATGATTTTAAAACCCGCTCTAGCAATTTCTTCAATCAACTTTTTGCCTTCAGCAGTGGTCAATTCGCCGCCGGCTTCTTTGCCTGATTCCCGATAACAATGATCACAAAACATATTACACTTATTGGTCGTATTCCATGAAATGATCACAAACAAACCCTCCTTTTTTTACTCCGGTCGTTCCACGGCACACTCTGCGTCCGTCAAATAACATGCTGGATCAAATCCCCAAATATCACCTGTCACTGCTTCTCCTCTAGCTCGGAAATTGCCGTTGCAAACGTCAAGCCACACACAATTTTGACAACGCCCTTGTAATAACCCCTTACGATTCTTCAACCCTTTCATCAACGGGTTGGTTTCATCCATCCAAATTTCTTGGAAAGAACGGTCTCGGATATTGCCAAACGTGTGGTGCTGCGTAAATTGATCAGGATGAACATTGCCCTCATTGTCAATATTAGCAAAAGCAATGCCCGAACGATTGCCGCCATTCGTACTTAGAAGTTGATAAATGTACTGTGCCCGTTGAGGATCTTTATCTTTGTATTTCAAATACAAATAAACGCCATCAACATGATTATCCACTGTCAGCACTTCTTTTTTTAATCCCCGTCGATGAAAATCTTCTACCCGCTCAATAATCAAATCCATTACCTGACGGGTTTCTTCATGATTCAAATCATCGTGAACAATGGCGTTGCCTCGTCCAGAGTAAACCAGATGATAAAAACAGATGCGGTCAATTTCTTCCGTTTCCATCAAATCTAAAATAGCACCCACATCATTAAAGTTGTTTTTGTTAATAGTAAAACGCAGTCCTACTCGTTGCCCAACAGCCCGACAGTTGCGAATCCCCTGCATAGCACGATCAAAAGCGCCTTCAACGCCACGAAAGCGGTCATTTACCGAACGCAAACCGTCCAAACTAATTCCTACGTAACCAACGCCAACATCTTTGAGCTTCTGGGCAATTTCCGGCGTAATTAGCGTACCATTAGTCGATAATGTCGGTCTAATGCCTTTTTCTTTGGCATGTTGCGCCAAAGTGAAAAAATCTTGCCGCATCAACGGCTCCCCACCGGAAAACAAAATAACCGGCACTTTAAAATCCGCTAACTGATCGATAAGCGCCAAGGCTTCATCTGTTGTTAATTCATTATCGTAGGCTTTTGCCTCCGAGTTGGAATAGCAATGCACGCACTTTAAATTGCATGTCCTAGTATAATTCCAAGCAACCACCGGTCCGCGCCCTTCACTAACACCATGCCGTTGATTTTTGGATTTTTCGCTATAGCGTAATTCATCACCATAATACACGTCGCCTGTCAACATCTTTGTTAAACTTAGCATAAATAACCCCCATCGTTTATTATCACAAATTGTAGTGCAAAATTTTTGTACAATCCTATTTTAATATATCCTTCAATAAATTGTCCCTCAAAAAAGCAAATTTTTTCACTTTCCGCGATAATGATATTTTATCACTAGAGAAACTACGTATAACAAAAACAGACTTCAAGCATTTTTGAATGTAAATGTCCAAAACATCAACACAAAAAATACTTGAAGCCTGTTATTTTAAAAAATTTTTATCCAATAGAAGCGCCCAATATATGCGCTTCTTTTAATTTTTCATGCCCAGCTATATCGCCAATTTCCATCACGCCGCCGCAAAGAATCTTGCCAAGATTTTGCCAGCCAAGATGTTTTTCAAGACGATCATACCAAAACTCACTTTCTTCAAAACCATATCCTTCTGCCGCCATTATCAATACTATCTCTTTGGGTGGATTGCGATAATTTGCATCACATTCCGCTACGGCAAAAAGTCTGTCAAAGGCGGTCTTCAACTGTCCGCTGATGGTCCAATAATATAGCGGCGAAGCAAGCACCACAACATCCGCTTCTTGATAAATGGGATAAATCTTGTCCATGTCGTCTTTTTGCACACAAGGGCTGCCAATATTTTTTCCACCGCCAAAACAACCTTTGCATCCGCCTATCGTCATTTCGCCGAGAAAAAATTCATTTACTTGGTTCCCCGCTTCTATAGCACCCTTGGTAAAAGCAGCTGTTAAGGCGGTGGTATTTCCTTTTTTGCGAGGACTCCCATTTAAAATCATGATTTTCTTGCTCATATTTTCCTCTCCTTAAAAGCGCTCTGCCAATTCAGCAGCTTTTTGACAACCGTCAGTTCTTCCAATATCACCAACATTAAGTACTCCGGGAATCAATACTTCGCCAATCATACGCCATTTAAGCAAAGCCGCAGAACGCTCAATCGGTAAACGCACGCCGTCAAACACAGATAAATCGTCTTCTTCACAACAAGCTATCAGCGCACATTCTTTGTCGGCAATATTTTTCTGTCCAACAACAAAAGAAAAGAGTTTATCAATAACATTTTTAATTTGCGCTGGAATGGAATACCAATAAACAGGCATAGAAAAAACAACAACATCCGCCGCCAAAATCTCCGGCGCAATTTTATTGAAATCATCATCAAAAGTGCAAGGTTTTCCTGTTTGATAGCAAGTTTCGCAAGCATGACAACCGCCAACATTAGCAAAAGCAGCGTCAAACCTTGTAACAGTATGCCCTTTTTGGTTAGCAGCTTCAATAAAGGCTTCTGTCATCGCTAAACTGTTCCCTTCTTTTCTTGGACTTCCGGTAATCACAATAACTTTTTTACCCATGATCAAAAATCCCCTTTCTTTCTACTATAATTCTTTTTTGTCCCCATTCATTATTATAAGTGGAATTTTTTAGCAGTCAAGTACGCACTTTTAAGTGATATTCTTACGTATAAGAAAGCACCAACCCGACAATTCTCTAGGCCATGCAGCGTTGTACTATTACTTTTTAAGAGCATTTTGTCAAGTTCCCTTGACAAAATATCCCCTCCATGCTATACTCATTTTTGTCAAGGAAACTTGACAAAAATGAAAAGGTGGTGACCGATTGAAAAATCATGTGGAAAATTTGCGCAAAAAACAAGGATTATCGCAAGACACTTTTGCTAAGCTGCTAAAAGTATCTCGCCAAACCATCAGCGCTATTGAAACGGGCAAATACAATCCGTCGTTAGAACTAGCTTTTATCATCGCAGACTTTTTTGATTGCCGCATTGAAGACATTTTCATTTATGAAGGAGGGACTGAAAATGAAAAAAAGTAATTTATTGACGTCAGTATGCTTTTTATTCACTGGTGCGATATTAATGGTCATCAGCTTTTACTTTGAAAGCAAATTAGACAATCTATTATTTTCTTTAGGCTTTACTTATCTGATAATCGGCTTGTTTAGTATTGCCAAATATTGCTATTGGCGCACGCCAACTAATAACGCTCGCTACCAAGAACGTTTAGAAGAAGCACACATCAACGCCATTGACGAACGCAAAGAAATGCTACGCAATAAAGCCGGACGCCAAGCCTATATCATCGGAATGGCGACCGCTTGCCTTAGCGCTTTTATTTTTGCCGTCTTAGATCAACTGGAAATCATTGCTGATGCTACGCCAATTTTGATCTATTTAGGGGGATTTATCGTTTTTGAATACCTTATTGGTATCGTTATTTACCGTCGTCTATGTGAAAAGTATTAACATTCAAAAACGCCATTAGGATAACCCATATATATTTTACCAAAAATGTATAAAATGCAACCTCGCACCAAAACCGGAGCAACTAAACGCTCATGAAGATTTTGGTGCGAGGTTGTAACATCTATAACCTTTTTCTTGAGTCATTCAACGAGCAAAATATACTTGCCGCGCCACTCGTTACCACAAAAGATTCCCCAAAGTCAAACAAACCACAATAGCCCATAGCAACATTAACAAAATATACAACACAGAATATTTTTGAACTTCAATACTGCTCACCCATTGCGAATTGCCATGCAGAAAAGCAGCCACCGGACTGCCTGATGGCAAAAAGAAAGTGACATTCATCAACAAACAAATAGCAACCGTCAAAATTTCTGGTGGAAAACCGAGCGTTATAGAAAAAGAGCAAATAATCGGCATTAAAATCAAGCCCACTACCACATTATTGATGATATTCGTCAAAATTGTACCAATAATAATTACAAGCGCAAAAAATAACATCGTACCATGACCATTTAAAATCGGTCCTAAAATCTGCTGAAACATTTCCTTAATGCCCGTTTCCCCTCCAATAGCTGCGGCTAACGTCATAGCTGTAGCCAGCAAAATCATTGTTGGCCACGGCACGCCAGTTTTAATCAGTTCGGCTGCATCAGCAAAGCTATGACCGTTTTTTAAAACAATAGCGCTGCAAACCATTAAAAAAGCGACTACAATCCCCGTATTGCCTAATGCTGTTAAAAACGTTTTCACCCCACACGACGGCAGAAAACCGGGCAAAAACATGGCTAAAACCAATAAACCCAAGATAACCAAAACTTGTTTTTGATACGTATTTAACCGTTCTGTATTTTCATAAACAAAAGCGCTGTTTTCTATCAAACTAACATCGGGACGATAAATAAATCGACAAATCAATAAATATAAGACAACGCCTCCAAAACCCATAACAAAAGCAAAAATCGTAAATAACCCGAAATTAACCGTCAAATCCAGCTGCGCATTTAACACATTGAGCATCATAACAGCAAAAGCCTTGAATGGAAATAAACAATGTCCCATTAAGGCAGCATTCACAACGCCAATAACCATCAATTTGGGATACAAATCTTTATTGGTATAACCAAATTTTTCGCACAATTGATATGTCAACGTCCAGCAAATAACGATAGATGGCATCACACTGACTAATGCGCCAACAACATAGGCTGCCGTATACACTAAAAAAGCAATGGTCCACGGTTTTCCTTTGGCTATTTTGCGCGAAATCACCCATTTGGCAATATAATCAGTAACGCCCGCTTTAGTAATTAAAGCTGCAAATGAGAGCATAAAAAAGCAAAATAAATACGTATCACCACCGTAAGTCTGCTGCAATACGGCACTCACGCTGCCAAACTGTGTAAAACCTAACGCTAAAAGTCCCAAAAAACTAGGCCAAATGACACTAACCATTGTCCAACCATATAAACAACCTAAAAAAATCCCAATAATTTGCATACCGTAATCAGTGAGCGGCGCAATAGTTGGCAAATAACGAAATCCAAATATCAACAGAATAACGATTAACGAATGGCTATAATATGAAATCATTTTAGCGGAATCACAACTTGCTTTTGTCATTATCCTCACCACTTTCTCCATGTTTAGATAGGCTGTCGACAAAAGTGCTTTTCGTCGCTGCAAACCTCCCCTGAAATATGCCCAATCTAACTTTGATTTCAAAGTAACGTTATGCTTGACACAACATCTTTTGTCGCCCTATCGTGATTGTATTTTCATCCTACTGAGAGATTGTTTTGCAATCGTTTCCTAACAATTTCACCAGCCAAACCCATCAGCTAAAATTTGATAAACCGGCGCGCCTTCACATTCAGCAGGCATAGGCAATCCACTTAATAATGCTACCGTTGGCGCTAAATCCACTTCACGCACATACCGTTCCGTTATATGATTTGCTTTGATCCCTTTGCCCGCTGCAATAAAGATCGGCGATGCGCTGGTATCCAAAATACCATACGTTGTCGAAAGAGCATCCGTATGGTCATAATTATATCCTTCAGCTGTAAAATAAACGATATCGCCCGATTCTCTGCCCCCCAGACCTAAGAGTACGGCATCTTTATTGCGTAATGCTAACGCAATCACTCGTTTACCTGTATCAGGATGACGATAGCCGTACAATGCCGTCATAATTTCCTCTTCAACTTCATATTGATCTTCTGGCGCCACAATGCCCTCTGGATTGCGCCCTTTAAGATTAAGATATATATGACAACCGCGGTTGGCTACAGCTTTTGTACGGCTCCAATCAATCGCTTTGATCTCTTGACCTTGTTCATCGCATTTAAGCGCGGTGAAGCCTAATTCTTTCATTAGCCCTACATTTAAACCATTCATATCGCCAATAAGTGGCACTTGATTGCCATGCGCAACTAAACCATGATCACTCACAATAAAGATCGTCCAACCTTCGTCCAAAAGCGGTAAAAATTGTCCTAAATAACGATCGGTTTGCTGGTAAATTGCTCGCGACAATTCCTCAAAATCCTGTGGCGTCATTTGCTCAATTCCTTCCGCCATATATTTATAAAAAGTGTGATCCTGAATATCAATATTGTGAAAATGAGAAAAAACCATTTCATACTGCTCAGTTTTTAACAAAGTTAACAACGCTTTAGCCTGCCAATTGGCAGAAACTTCCCAAGAAGCTAACGCACATTTATGAAAAAGTGCTTTGCTTTTTGCAGCAAAAAGCATAGAAGAAGGTGGTGGCGTACCAGCAGCTTCTTTAACGGTTTGATACAATCTTTTAGGGTGAAAAAGCGTATCGTTATCCTTATCCATTGCTGCTGATACATACAGTTTTAAATGATTGCCGTCAGGCGTCAATTCCAAAAGCCGCAAATGACGAACAACTTGGTGCACCTCATCGTTTTTAATGGCTTCATCATGAACATAGGGCTTAAATTCATCTAACATTAGCGTAACAATCGGTTCTTCGGTTTTTTTATTTTTATAAAGTACAATACGGTCATAAACGCCCATTTCATTACATAAAATCAGCCCATTGCGTTGAATCAACCCGCCCGAAAGCAAAAGAACAAACTCTTTAGCGCCTTTTGGTATCGCAATCTGCCATTTTTCTGCCGCTTTGATGGGAGAGGCGGCAATATCAAATTTATAATCTTTGCTGCCTGCTCCTTCGCCGAATTTGGTAATTAACACACTAAAACCATTTTTGCCAGTGTTTTCGTTACCAAATTTCTTTTGCTTAGTGGGATCTTCTACTTCCAAGTCCGTAATAATACAAGGCGTGATTTCATTGCCACTTTTAGGTTTAAAAGAAACGTCTGTATAACTGCTGTCGGCTACTACTAAATATTCAGCTTCAAACTGCGAATTACTCATATTCACACCGCCGGGACTAGAACCGTCCACAACATGTAAATTCTCACTTGATGACGACGGCGGCCATGATGAACCGGGCCAGTGCCAAACAAGGGTCTTTTTGCCGTTTTCGGCAGTTACATTCCAAATTTGCTGCGCTTGACATAACCGCGAATCTAAATTATAATCCAGCTGATCTAAATGAGCAGGATTTTGTCGGTAAAAATCAGTAATGCCATGTATCGTCGCATAACAACCGCATGCTAATGTCGTCCACATAGAAGGCGTTACCGTTGGATGACCGCCTAAAAGCATCAAATCCTTCCTAGCAGCTCCGCGCTGAATAAATTGAGCAAGATTAGGTAAATATCCTTGATCCACATATTTTCTGGTTAATCTAGGATCCATACCATCAATTCCTAGTACAATAATTTTGTCTGCCGTTTGTCTCATGTACTTTCTTCCCTTCTTTTGATTTAATAATGTTCTTGCCTTTATCTATACTATAAATTGCATTGTCATTTTTGCATATAATCAATTATTTCAATTTATTATTATCTCTATCATCATTTTGTTGATACTTTGAGCATCGCTATTAAAAGCTCTTGCTAAAACGAACAAGACTGTATAACATTTTAAAACTCATTAAATAAACACATTCAAATTAAACGTGCAAGCCAAAAAAATATTTCAAAAAAGCGTTGCCGAAAGATTAGCTATGAATGATTGTCGTAGTTAAAAATGCAACGATCATTATCATCCCGTCATATTCATATAAAAAAAGAAATCGCACCTGCTTTTTGCAAATGCAATTCCTTGTTTCATTATACTATGCGCTTATTTTTTGATACAGCATTTTAATTCTGGCAATATGCATTTTTATAAGTTGTTTCTTTATAATTCCCAAAGCTAGCGACAATATTACAGCCTTTCGAATGACTAAAATCTTAAAATTCTATCGGGTTTGCGTACTTTTGCTGTAGGATACTTATCATTTGCTTTTGGATAGCCTAACAAGAGTTGCATAACAGCATAATAATCTGTGCGAATTTCCCATTTACGTAAAATTTCCTGTCCATAACTATCAGCAAAAGCTGTCCAGCCTTGTCCGATATAGCATGAACCAATCCCCAAAGAGTCCGCTGCCAACATCATATTTTCGGCGGCAACTGCACAATCATCTACAGAAAAAAGGAATTTTTTTGGTGCAAACATTGTAATAACGGTCGGTGCGTCATAAAAAGCGTTTGTCAATTTCGGGTCGTCTGCAATGCTCGGCTGTTCTCTTGATACATAATTTGTTGCTGTTGCCATATGGGGATTGGAATTTGCCCGTTTGATTTTTCCTAACCGTTCATTCACTTCTTTGTCTTGGCATACTGCAAAAATCACTCCCTGTTTCCCGCCCGCACTTGGAGCATAGAGCCCCGCTTGTAATATCTGTTGTAAAATATCTTCATCTATCTGCCTTGCGTCAAAACGTTTGATTGCACGGCGGTGTAAAATGGTCTGCATTGTTTCATTCATAATCAAATAACCTCCTTCCAACATTGCGGATCAACCCCATAAAAATTTCCGTCTTTACCGCTTGCTACTGCGGGGCAGCCACGGCAAAACGCCAGTAGCTCGCACTTGGAACACTTCTCAAATTTTGTATAATCACGATATGCTTCCATTTGGCAAACCCAAATATCCGCAAAACGGTCATTAAATACGTTTCCGACTTTACTGCCTTGTACCCGGCGGCAAGCGTAAACATCTCCCGTTGGTAAGATTGTTATGTGACAGTTACCGCAATTACAGCCGCCATATATCATACCGTCTTGTGCGTCCTCCGGGATTTTGAAAATCCCTTTTTCATACTCGTAAAGCGTCCAAAGGTGGTCTTTTTTATTAAAATAGGTGTGACAGCCCTCCGCTTCATATTTCTGAAATTTGTTATTGCATGTAGCAAGTAATTCCCGGTATTCAAGCGGAGAAATGCTCGTATCTTTTTCTTCACTGGTAGGGCAGTAACGGGCAAAAGCAAACACATCAACGCCAGCAGAAACAACAGTGTCAATTATATCGGGAACTTCCTTGAGGTTCGTACCAGATACCGTAGTCATTATGACAGAACGAATCCCCGCCTTTTTGATACAATCAATTTTTTCAAGAGTGTAATCAAAAGAACCCGGTTTACGAAACCAATCGTGAGAATCTTTCATTCCGTCAAGAGAAAGCTGGTATTTTTGACAAACCTCATCTGATAGATGAAACGGATTTCCTAAAATCGTAAATGGGATTTCGTGCTTTTTTATCAGAGCAAGAAGCTGCAAAAAATCCCGATGCAAAATAGGGTCGCCGCCCGTGATATAAAAATAAGGCAACCGCCCGTAAACTTCACAAAAATCAAGACAGTTATAAAAAGTTTCCTGCATTTGCGTCCAATCCATTGCGTCTAACTTTTTACAATTATCCTCTGAAAAAATGTAACAGTGTTTACAGCGTTGGTCGCACTCGTCCGTAATATGCCACTGAAAAGCAAAGTATTGTTTCATGTTGTTTCCTCCGTTTGATAGCCATTTAATATTTATCTGAAAACCGACTGTATCGGATTTTATTTGAAAGTATCTCCGACAGGACAACAGCCCTGCCGGAGATTGTTGGAATTAAAACTCCTTATTTGTCCGAAGCCCCGCAAGCAGAACCACAAGCGGCGGGCTTTTCCTCTGGCTTGTCACCAGCTCCACAAGCAGAAGATGTAGCAGATTCTTCATTCCAACCAGTTAAATTTGAGAGTGCCATTTTTTCAATACCTCCATTGTGAATTCAGGAACTTTCTTGTTCCTTGAGTACATTGTACGGCATGATGAAAACGAAAAAAAGTACGCACCAATCTATTTGGTGAATGCCGATAAGGAAGTTTTAGAAGCAAACTAAATTAACGGCTGACAAACAGGGAGCAAAAAGGCGGCATTGCACTATTTTTAGTGCGATACCGCCTTTTGACATCGTACAACTTCCTGTAACAAATTACTACTTAGTGCTTTTCATGTTTATGATTAGCTAAAGTTTTTCCCGCTTTACTTTTAGCACTTTTACTTGAAGATTTTGTTGCTAAGGTTTTTCCAGCAGCCCCAACTTTTCCGCCGTGATGAACAGCCATACTCTTTCACTCCTTTCATACTCTTGGTAATTTAAGTAAATTGTCTCGTTCTGTATCATTAGGTTCTGAACGAACATATTTTTCACCGCGAGAGCTTAATGCAGGCAGTACATCAGGATAAGGAGAAATATAGACTTTGATACTTCTGGGATTCTTTTTTAAATAATCATAAAGAACAGACTTTTTAAAGTATCCCGGATTATTGCAACAGTCAATGTAAATTTCTTCAATCTCCTGAACATTGTTTGAGTTACTACACCCGTATTTCATTTTGATTTTTTTTGCGTACATCATAATGTGTACCTCCTTCTAAAAATCTCCAGATAGATTGGTATCTTGTATAGGAAGGCACGACACATACAAGATATAGCGATTGTTTTTTCGGTATTAAAATGTTAAAATAAGTACAGGAAGTTGGTGCTAAATTCTTATGAAAGTGCCGTTAGAGAGGACAACAGAGAGTGAGTGCGAATCATAATCTGTTGTCTTTTTTATACAACTACCGTTCCATCTGTGCAACAATAGTATATCACATTTGTTCCTTAAATGCAACATCTTTTGTTGCTTTTGTGGAACGGTCATGTTATACTCTTTTTGAAAGGAGTGTTCGTATGGAAAATTCATTTGGAAAATATCTCGTCCATTTAAGAGAACAGAAATCAATTAGTCAAAGAAAACTAGCTGAATTAGCTGGCGTAACTAACTCAACAATCAGCCGGCTTGAAGCAGATTTGGTAACACCTGACTTAAAAACTCTTGAAAAACTTGCTAATGCTTTAAAGATTGACAAAGCATTATTGCTAACAAAATGTGGATATAGTGAAATACCTGAGGAGTTTGTTATAATAGCACGTAAAACAGGAGAATTATCAGAGGAGAAACGAGCAGAAGTATATAAAATTTTTAATGATACTATTGATAGATTTCTTCTTGATGATGACGACGATGAGGAGGATTGATTATGCGTTACGACTGGGCGAAAATTACCTCCTTAGCGTATTTAACATTATTAGAACTTGATATACATGAATTTCCTATACCTGCTAAAAAAATCAGATGTAAAGATGTTATAATTAGTAGCTATCAAAAGTATGCTAAAAAAACCGGGCTACCTATTGAAAAAATAACACTTGGACATGAATTAGAAGATGCTTTTCTTCTTAAAGGGTTACGCCCCCATGTTACACTAATTTTATATAACAAAGAAAAATATGGCCCTCGAATGAAACATACTTTGTGGCATGAAATTGGACATATTAAATGTGGACATAAAAAGCATAGTGAACAAGAAGAAATTGAAGCACATTTCTTTGCCGCACAAGCGAATGCCCCCAATATTTTAATTAAAGCCATATCCCAACGAGGATATTCTATCAATGTTCCATTTTTAGTAGAATGTTTTGGACTAAGCAAAGAAGCGGCGGAGAAAAAAATGGAGTATCTGCAAAAATATAGTTTCAATCATAGTAATGAATATGATGACCTTGTACAGTTACAATTTGCTCAATATTTGAACCAAAAATATCCCACCAAAACTAACCACTATTATGATGATTACTTTGAGGATATGGAAAAAGAACGTCAAGGGTGGTATTGAAAAAATATAATTTTAAAGATAGATATTTTGTTACGCAGTAAAAAACGCTATTTTGAGAATATGAATATAAAACTCTTGCCTTACTTTGTACACTCTCGGTAAGCCGCATAAATCAAAGACTTTTTTCTTTCTACTCCGTAACATATCATACTGAATTGAGAGCGTAAGCAGGTTTACCCGATTGCGCTCTCTTAGTTGCCCAACAGCAAGGACAGGGAAAACCGTCAAGGACGCGAAGTGCGAAGTTTATCCTTGACGGCTTTCTCTGGCTTTGCTACTTGCTACCTGTCAAAATGGAATTGCAGTATAGCTTTAATAAGCTGTGCTTTCAAACGTTCTTGAATATCATCATTGATATGTCCTTGGTATTTGGACAGATACTTAATGCGTGGGATATAATGTTTTAAAACTATGTCAATCGCTTCCGGCTCTCCGGCGACTGCCTTTTCAATGACTTCAAAAGGTATCAGCTTCTTGTTCCTCATCTTTTAATCTCTCCATTTCTTTTCGTAGCTGTTTTAATGCCGCTAATTTCCAGTAATTTGCGGTACTTCTGCTTCTTCCATACTCTTTTCCAATTTGAGTGTCGGTATAACCGAAGAAAAAGTACAGAAACAAAACATTGCGTCTTTGCTCGGTCAATTTTGATAGTGCGTCGGCTAACCGCTTACTTGCGACAACAATTTTTTGCCCTTTTGCAACAAAGACAGTCGGTTGGTCGTATTGCTCAAAATAAGTGTCCGTTGTAAACGGTTCAAACGACGTTTCAGACATCAAGTATTCAAGTGATACTTCCCGTTTCTGTTTCCGTCCGAAGTCACGGTAAGCGGTCATTGCCGCATTATAGAGAACGACTTTACAAAAAGCGGCAAAGGTGTATTCGATATGCTCCTTGTATTCTTCCGAATAAATCATCTAACTCACCCCCTTTCTTCCCAGTAGGGGGAACAAGCGTCTAAATTGAAAACCACATGGGTGCTTGTACAATATGAGCTATAAGAACATATTAAATGATTTATAAATTCATCTTTATAGGCACAAAATCCCGTTGCAAATATTCGTCTTTTTTTAAGATGTCGTAATAATTAGGAAAAAACACCATAGACCTCCTCGCAATTAAAAAAGGAGCCGATAACCGCATTTTTACTCTGCGTGTTATCGGCTCTGCGTCTATGCGTCCGGCTCTTTGATAATGGATATATGTTTCTTTTTTAAATTGATTAAAACTTCATTCCTACATTTAGGACAGTAAAGCAAGAAATTCTTTAGTTCGGTATCTTCTCGTACTCTGATACGGGTCTTATTATGGCATATAGGGCATAATAACCATTCTGCTTGCTT
This sequence comes from uncultured Peptococcaceae bacterium, assembly GCA_949743265.1. Taxonomy (GTDB): domain Bacteria; phylum Bacillota; class Peptococcia; order Peptococcales; family Peptococcaceae; genus CATJSX01. Next base: position 21,007 of record CATJSX010000080.1, on the reverse strand, counting down.
CATGGCTGCCCCACGCTCCTTTCCGCATGATGCATCAACTTTTTCTTCTCCTATGATTTACTTTTGAAATATATCAATCCGACAATCGCGGGTAATACAGGAGAAACAGCTTGACCGATATAGATACCTGTAAATCCAATGTGAATGACAAACGCTAAAATCCAACTTACAGATAACCGGACAAATACCGCGTCCAAAAGCGCATTTATCATGGCAACATTTGCGGAGCCTACTCCGATAGCAAAAGAGTCAAATGTGTACATGGCTGCATAAATCAGACTGTTAATACCGCAACACATTCTTAGATATAGAACGCCGTCTTTTATGACCTCTCGGCTTTCCGGCTCAAATAACATGATGATTTGTTCAGCAAATAATTGCACAATGATAATGGCAATCAAAGTAACTGATACATTCAAATACAATCCAATTTTCGTCGTTTTTCTCACACGCTCTATATCGTTTGCCCCTACATTCTGCCCGACCATAGCAGTAACAGCCTGTCCGATCGCCCAACAGGGCATACCTGCAAATGTATTGATTTTAAGACCTACACCGGACGCTGCGGCAACAGATACGCCAAAATAGTTGAGCATTCCTGTAATTAGAAGATACGATATATTGACAATTACCATTTGGATAGCGGTAGGTAATCCGACTTTTAAAACAGTTATCAGTTTATCTGATTTGATAGCAAAGTGCTTTATCTTAAAATCAAAGACAAACTTTTTCCTTTTCAAGTGAATAATTGATACAAAAAGAGAAACACCCTGCGAAAAAATAGTTGCATAGGCGGCTCCTGCCGTTCCCATGTTAAAGGGGCCGACTAAAATCAGGTCTAATATGACGTTTACAACCGTTGCAATCGCCACAAAATATAGAGGACTTTTTGAATCCCCAAAGCCTTTCATAATAGAACAAACTGCATTGTAACCAAACACAAATACAGTGCCGCAGCAGATGATTTTCATATATTCGCAAGCGTCTTGCATAGAAGCCGCAGGAACATTCAAAATATGGAAAAGCGGCTTATATACAATCAATCCTATTATCGTTACGATAAATGAAGCGATAAGGGATATTGCGAATAGTGTTCCAACTGTTTCACTTTGTCCTTGTTCATCATTTGCCCCCTTATATTGAGCGATTAAAACAGTACCGCCCATTGTTACGCCGATACAAATTGAATTGATAATAAAACTTATCATAGACGCATTGCTGATTGCTGCAATACCTGTTTCTCCTACGATATTTCCAACAACAAGCATATCTACAATACTATAAAAAGATTGCAAAAGATTAGCAAACAATAGAGGAAGCGCAAATATAATCAGCTTCTTCGGTACGCTTCCTGTTGTTAAATTCTGTTCTTCTTTCATTTTCTCAAAATCCTTTCTGAATAAAAAAGCAGAGGGTAGCCACGATACAGTGCGCCCTCTGCATAACAAAAGGCAGCAGACAAAACATTGCCTACTGCCCGAACATCATAATGATATATACACGCAAACAAAGCCCCACATGATAAGGTTATGTTGGAGCAAGCCTAAATATAAATGTTCTCGTGTTTTTTAGGCCCCGTACAATGTTTTGAAGTATCAAATTGTGCGGAGCTGTTATCAATGCAAAATTTCCCAAATAACATTGTACTCACCCTTCCTGAAAACTTATTGCAAAATAAGGAGAGTCTATGATTAGTTCCAAACGTTTTATTTTCTGAGTTAGCTGACCGCATTCTGCCGCTATATTAGTAACAGGCGCCATACTTTGGCTTAATGCAACCAGATTTTCAAAACCGTCAGCGCTGGAAAGATTGCTCGCACTATGGGCTGTACAATCACGAATCTCTTGTTTTAAAGCAATCATTTCCGATTGATTTTCCGCTATTGCTTTTTGTGCTTGAGCGAGCTGTTTTTGAGCGATGTTGATAGTTTCTTCTAAATACATTTCCTCAATTTTTTGCTGTTTTTCCATGATAACGTTCTCCTTTGAAAATTCTTTTGCAAAAATTAACTCAGTTTACGTTGCCTTAGTTTAGCATGGTGAGTCAACAATGACCAGTCTTATTTGACAAAATTTTATATGGTATAATAAAGCTGACACAGAGAGGCAGTAGAGTATGGTGTTTGTTGGTACTAAGCTAACGGCTGAAAATGTAAACTAATCAATTATGCAACAATTTTCGTTTTGGATAATCGGCTATTAACATAAAAGAGAGGCGCTTACCTTGCAAAGATAAGCGCCTCTCTTTATCAATATTGTCATTAAAAATGTAATCGTCGTTTTAATTCTCGTTTGAACGGTTTATCTAAAAAAATTAAAATAGCTGCCAGCATTAGTAAACTGAACGCAATCGTGATAACGGACGGCCATAAGACCTGAGGCTGACCGAACAAAACTAATCCCAGTGGAATCACTGCTCCGAAGCCGATGCTAATCAGCAAATACACCAACTGACTGGCTAAGGTATAGCTTAATACTTTACTTAAGATAATCATGATGCACAATGTTACCAACATAATGATTGGTACCGCAAAATCTATAGACCAATAATGCCAGCCAGTCAAACGATCCCACAACACAGTCAAAAGTGCCAGCAGCAATGCCTGATAAAGCAAATTTTTCATGATATTATTGCGCTTGCGAATGGCAATTAACAAAACAGCCCATAAACAACCAATACCAGCTAAGACAAAAATAGACCAACTACCATAACGTTCGCTGGGAAAAAGGAGATTGGCTACGATAGCGGCTACAGCAATAGCCACAGAAGCAAAAATCAATCCTCTGAAAAATAAATGGTACTTTTGGTAAATCGTCGGCACATAGGGAAAAACCTCGTCGTCGCGTTCATCAAGAGTCGTTGTTGGTGCTTGGCACAACGGACAACGACTGCGGTTGCCGCTAATAGTCACCTGACAATGTTCACAGTAATTCATCTCGCCGCCTCATTCCTCCATCAAATTAGAAACAATCTCCACATCAACACCCATTCCTGTCAATGCGCGAAAAAAACGCCGCTGAATGTCCGTATGGACAAAAGCAGATGTAAAAGTGACTACCATATGGTCTTCATACGAACACATGCAAATTTGTAGTTTGTCTGTGCTAACAAAAACATCAAAGAGCCTGATATAAGGTTTAAAAGCATCCGGCATACTCACTCTGCCAATATTAGATAAGGACGCTGTAACGCCTAGTTCGCTCAAACTGACGGCCCCTTTAATGATAATATCTTTGATGGGTAGCGGTACCATACGAGCTAATAAATTATTTTCCAAAGCTGCCATAGCATTCATTCGCTTTTCCAACTGTTCCTTTTCCAACTCATATTTCAGTTGACGGTCAACTTCAGCTACTAAATCGTCAAAAGTGCCAGAGCGCATTTTAAAATCGTAGTGAATATTGATAACGCCAAAAAAATTACGAGCGGTCTGCGACTCAAAATATTTACGCAAATTGACAGGGATAGACAACACTACTGGTCGTTTCTGTTCCCGCAAAGACATTTCATCGGCAATAGCTCGCATCAACAAAGCAGTCAGCATAACCGTTACCGTTGTTTTTAGCTCTCGCGCTTTAGCTAGTACGGTTTGCGTATTCATAATGCCTTCAATTACTTTGATGCGATGTTCCGAAATTCGCTGACCTTTGATTTTGTACGCACGCTTTAGCTGGCTTTTGTAATGAGTTTTTTGACCGCTGTAATATTTACGAAAGCTGTCGTCCAGTTTCTGAGCAAAACTGGCATCATAATCCATTTTTGGTGGTGCATCCATAAAATCATCTTCATGACAAAGCACCAAATAGTGAAAAACCAGCACTCGTAAAAATTGTAACGCTCCAGTGCCATCGGTCAAGGCATGATAAACTTCTACATTGATACGTCGACGATAATAAGTCACTTCATACAAAAGTCGACCAGCATCAATATCATACATCGGGCGGCAAGGACGCTGACATTCTTGAGTAATTTCCGGTGTCAAATCACTGCTTTCAAAATAATGCCAAAACAAACCATGACGCATAACAAAATTATAATGAGGAAACAGTTTTAGCGTTTTCTCCAGCGCTTCCTCTAGTATTTCAGCATCGACATCTTCAGTCAGTTCACACGCAAAACGAAACACTTTTGTATCTGCTTTACCGCTGTTAGCGGGAAAAACTTTCGCTGCATTATCTAATCGACTCCACTGCCGAGGCTCATTCTTCATAATTAGCCCCCTCTTTTAACGGTTCAGACAAATTAACGGCACCGAAACGAAGAAAATGATTGATATAAAAATAGCATTCTTTGACTTGTGGCTGACTGAGCGGCAATGTAAAGAAACCGTGAATCGCATCGTTAATACGCCGAACTTTAACTTTATTGCCAAAAGAAGCTAATTTTTTGCCATAAGCTTCTCCTTCATCGCGCAGAGGATCATATTGCGCCGTAATGATCAGCGTTTCTGGCTGATGGGATAAATCTTGACTAATTAAAGGCGCAAAGTAAGGATTGTACCAATTTTCCTGATGGTCGCCCAGATACAATTCCATATAGTCTTGTATTCGTTTGGCAGTCAAAATATAATCGGTGCCATTGTCATGAATGGAATCAAAAGGCGAATTAGGACTGTGGTCATTGTAAGTCGCTGGATAAATCAAAATTTGCCGTTTCGGCATAAATTCACCGTGATCTCTTGCCATCAGTGACACTGCCGCCGCCAAATTACCACCAGCAGAATCGCCAATCAACGTAATATGGTCTTGATCTGTGCCGAACAAATCAGCATTAGTAAAAATTAGTCGCGTTGCCAAGTAACATTCATTGACCGCTTGCGGAAAAGGATACTCCGGCGCTAAACTATAGTCAACGCTGACGACTTGACAGCCAGTATATTTAGCTAAAGTAGCACAGGTTTTGTTATAGCTATCAATGGAACCCAATACCCAGCCGCCGCCATGAAAAAACAGCAAGATGGGATAGCACCCGTCAAGATCGTCGGGGAAAAAGAATCGCAGAGGGATATCTCGTTCACCATTAGGAATTTGTATGTCCATGATATCATAAAAGGGGCGCAAGCGGTGATAATGCGCCGCATTGACGACCTTGCGGTCAAATTTATAATTCTTTTTGACCTGAATATCGGGTTTAGACAGCAAACGTAACAGCAATCTAACGCCTTTGCTCATCGTCATGATTAATTCTCCTTTGCTCATGATTAAAAATGCCGTAATCTTATCAAATGTGATTACGGCATTTATTAGTACTTTTATTTACGGCTTTTCCATTTAGGAACGATAGCAATTTTTTCGTACTCACTTTTGAGCATACCCAAAATCCATTGGTCGATATATTTACCGTCTCTGAAAATATGATTGCGCAATTTGCCTTCGCCGATAAAGCCGAAACTAAGCGCTGAACGCAGTCCCAAATCATTGTCATCGTTTACTTTGGTGTAACACTTTTCAAAACCAAATTCATAAAAAACAATATCTAATAAAACAATCATCAAATCAACGCCAAATCCTGCCAGCCGTTTGCTTTCGTCTGCAATACCCAAAGCAATTTCAGCATGACCGTTTTGTCGATCAATTTCTTTGATAGACGCTATGCCAATAGGCTCGTTGTTTCGTTTATTACACACAATAAAATCTACTCGAGTAGCACTGGGATCAGTAATAGCTTTGCCGTTTTTAATATCTTCAGTGATCATATCCAGCGATACACTGACATAACTATCATACCAATATCTAAATTCTTTGTTCAAATACCACTTCTGCAAAACAGCTGCATCTTTTTCCGCAGGCTGTTCCAAAATGATTTTTCTGCCTGTAAACATTCTTATCAACACCTCCGCTAATATCAAACCACTAAAAAGTGCATTGGCTCATCATTAACATTACGCTTTCTCTTATATATAATACCCTTTGAATGGTGCGTGGTCAAATCAAATTGCAAAATACTGGCGAAAAATTTTTTGACTAAAATAAAGCCAAAGATTTTTTTGTTCGTTTGCTATGTTCGTTAAATATTTTGCGTTTTTCATTATAGCACAATTCCAAAAGCGTGGAAATAGCGAGTTTTCTGATCGAATTTTCTACTTCTTGCTTTTATTTCGCTGCCAACAGATCTGGGTATTAAAAAACATTAGCAATTAAGCTAATTGGATAAAACGGCGGGATAATTTTTTGGCTCATATGGAAACATATTTCGATTTAGAGCATGGGGAAGTCATGGATAATTGGCTGTGGCACGCTTTTTGTCAGAACGTCATTCTGTGCAATTCCTTATAAATGGTATTCTATGGTGTTTGAGGAATTTTTTAGCCTTACAAATATTCCATTTTGTTATAAATATTTCGATTTTGCTTATATATTTCATTTTACATTTCTCTATTTAAACTATATAATAGACACAAGAAACCAAATAGCTAACGGTAATTTGGTTCAATTTTGATTTAGAGGAGAGATAGTGATGAAACGTGAAGCATTATCCAAAAAAGTGTTTGTCATTGGTCTGGACGCTATGGACCCAAGACTAACCAGAAAATACGTTGATATGGGCGTTATGCCTAATGTCAAACAAGTTATTGAAAGAGGTGCTGCTCGTCATGACTTGATGCTTTTAGGCGCAATGCCGACGGTAACGCCGCCACAATGGACAACACTTTGCACCGGCGCTTATCCAATGACTCACACTTGCACAGGATTTTTCAGACAAGGCGGAGATTTGAATCTGCTGACATTAAATTTTAATTCCCAAGACTGCAAAGCTGAACAATTATGGAACGTTACGGCAGAAGCTGGTTACAAAACTTTAGTTTGGCATTGGCCCGGCAGCGCTTGGCCGCCAAGCAGCGATAATCCTAATTTGAGCGTTGTTGACGGTACTTCTCCAGGGAGTGTCAATATGAGTACTGCTCAATTTGATAATGAATTTATCGTTATTGCTTCGCCAAACAATGTTCGTGCAGCGTTTAAAACACAGGCTTCTTCCAGCAGTGAAGTTCCTTGCGTTATTACAGGTCTTGATGAGGAAGAAGAAGTCGGCACCAGTGCTACAGGTTTGGCAGGCTTAACCAGCGGCGCTCATGGTGATGGTTGGGCATCTTATGTTATAGATCCTTGGAAAGATGGACAAGGGGATTACATTAACATTCCTGTAGATGCTTCTTTGTCCCCATTAACAGATGCTGACGATAAATGGGCAAACGCTCCGACAGGCGCTAAAGAATTTGTGATTTTATTCTCCAAAGGTTTGATTCGTCGTCCAGCATTGCTTTTGAAAAATGAAAAAGGTGAATACGACCGCGTTGCGTTGTACAAAAACAAAAAAGACGCAGAACCAATGGTTGTTATCAAAAACGGCGAATATGTTCGTGACATTGTTGACGAAGGTATTAAGCATGACGATCCTATTAGCTGCAATCGCGATATGCGCGTTTTAGAAATTGCCGCTGATGGTTCCCGTGTTAAAATGTGGGTTTCAGCTTCCATGGAAACTGCTATGAATAAAATGTGGCATCCACAAACATTACACAAAGAAATTTTGGACAACGTTGGTTTTCCGCCACCAACATCTACTTTAGGTGGCGGTGACAAACAGTTAATCAGTGATTGTATGCACGCTTGCTGGGAACATACTTTGGATTGGCAAAGTGCTTCACTCAATTATTTGATTGAACATCATGATTACGATGTTATATTCTCTCATTTCCATTCACCGGATTTGCAGAAGCACATGTTTATCCGTGAAATGAAAACTGGTCGTCCAAACTTAGAACCAAAAGAATATGAAAAATTCATGTTGGACGTTTATACTCAAATTGACCGCTATATTGGTCGTTTCCTTCATTTATTAGATAAAGGCTGGACATTCATCATCACATCTGACCATGCGCAAGTCTGCCCGACTCATGGCCTCAGAGGGCTTGGCGATACAGGGTGTAACGTTTCTATCATGAGCGAATTAGGCTTTACTACCATGACTACTGATGAAAACGGACGTCCAACCATTGATTGGAGCAAAACCAAAGCAGTCGCTAACCGCGAAATGTATATCTATCTCAATTTGAAAGGTCGCAGCGATCATGGCATCGTTGATCCTGCTGATCAATTTGAATTAGAAGAAGAAATTATTACAGCTTTGTACGGCTACAAAGATAAAGTAACCGGCAAACGTATCGTTGCTTTAGCATTGCGTCGCAGAGATGCTGCTTTGATTGGTTTAGGCGGCGATTATCCACAATGTGGCGATATCGTTTACGCTATGGCCGAAGGTTATGAACATGACCATGACGACAGTCTATCTACCTCTTGGGGTGAATGCGATACTTCTGCTGGTCCAATCTTTATTGCAGCAGGCGCTGGTATTAAACAAGGTTATGAAACCGATCGTATGATTCGTCAGGTTGACGTTGCACCAACTATGGCGATTCTGTTAGGTACTAGAATGCCCGCTCAGTGCGAAGGCGCTCCAGTATATCAAATCTTTACTGAAGACGTTTAAACGCAGTTTAGATAAATGAAACGCAAAAGCCCCGTTGGGATTATTCTTGATTGTAATCCCAACGGGGCTTTTTTGGTTATAAAAAATAAGCGTTATTCTTCTGCCAAAAAAGACTCGTAAGCAGCTTCATCTTGCGCTTTGATAATAGTCAATAATTTCTCTGCTCTTGTTAAGGCATCGTCAATTTCTGATAAAGTTTTATCAGGCGTTTCGCTCACTTCTTCTTTTGTTATCATTTCTTTTTGAGCCGTCAAAGCTTCAATTTCTGCTTCTACTGACGCTTGTAAAGCTGCCCAATCAAGCGTATGTGTTTCAACATGCTGGCTTAAAGAGGCTGCTCTGTCTTTTGGAGCGTTGGTAAATTGCTCTATATCTGACGCGCTTTGCTCATCGTTGATAGGCTGAGTGTCATCATTAAGAGAAGCTAATTCCGGCAAATTTTCGCCGTTATCATCATGGAATGATTCCATAGATGAGCCAGCAGCATTTCTCGTCATGTTGGGAATTTGTTCATCATCAGTTGATGTTATGCTTTTCTTTAACGCCTGTTCATCATGCGCAACGGTAATTTGGTTGCTTTCACTTTGCTGCTCGATTAATCTTGACTGCTCGTTCCGCTCTGTTAAAGGCTGCTGTAAAGCGAAGAGCAAAATTGCTGCCAACACAATAGGAAGTATTTGAGGATAATGGCGCCGGAACCATGACTTTGGCGGCGTATAAGAGGCTATTTGAGGCGATTCGCTTGCTAAGCGTGCCATTAAATCGTCATGAAAGGATGGAGGCGGCTCAATTTCTTCAGATGCCCATTGTTTCATCAGATGGTCGAGATTTTCCATTTGTGCCATTTCTTCAGCACATTGGCGGCAAATAGCAGTATGAGCCTGCACAAATTCTTTTTCTGTTTCGCTTAGGCTATCATCAAAATAAAATAGTAACAATTCCCGACATTTATCGCAGTCATTCATCCTTTAACCTCCTTTTCTGCCGTTATCCATTCCTTGAGCAGTTTTCTTGCTCGCGAGATCCTTGATTTGACAGTGCCTAAGGAACATTGTTGTCTTTCGGCGATTTCTTCATAACTGTAGCCTTCGATTTCACGCAAAATAATGACTTCTTTATAATCTGGTTGCAAACGGTTAATCAACATTTGCAGATGAGCCGCAACTTCCTGTCGTTCTGTTTCTTCTGCCGGCGTTGGTTTAGGGTCTTTCAACTCTTTGGAAAAAGAATTTTCTTCACCTTCTACCATTTCATCTAAGGAAACGGTCTTTTGCCGTTTGCGCCGACGCAATTCATCAAGACATTTATTAGCAGTAATACGTCCTAACCATGTGCTGAAAGCTGCGTCAGCACGAAATGTACCGATAGCTTGATATGCTTTGATAAAAGCCTCCTGCGCTAAATCATTGGCGTCTTCATGATTTCCCATATATTTATACGCTATGGTATATATTTTACGTTCGTACTTTTGAATTAACTGCTCAAAAGCCGTCATATCCCCTTGTTGGCTTTGAGCAATCAATACATTGTCTTCCAACAAAACTGGCTTCCTCCTCTCACCAGCACTTTAAAGACGCTGATGGTTTTAGTTTTGTTCCCAAATGGTATGATTTATTCCTTTTGGGGCAATTCATTAGTCATCTGTCGCGCTCGGGTCACCGTTTTCTTGCCATAGCGCTCATTGAGATGATCTAAAACAGTATCCAACTTTTCTTGTTTTTCTTTTGGTTTATTCAAATCAAATAGTTGCATTTGACTCACAATTTCTTCGTCAGCCGCTAAATGAGATACCGAAACGCCCAAAAGCCGCACAGGGCGATTGACGGAATAATGATCGCGAAATAATTGTTCCGCGATAGAAAAAATCAAAGCAAAATTAGCGGTATAATCAGCAATAGTCATGGCTCTGGTAACACTTTTAAAATCATCGTAGCGTATTTTTATCTGTACAGTACGTCCTTTTAATCGGCGACGTCTCAGCGTTGCCGTTACGTCTTCTGTGAGATCCATCAAGATAGTTTCTAAAATATATTGATCGTCAATATCTTGCGCGAAGGTAGTTTCTCTGCCAATAGATTTGGCTGCTCGTTCCGCTTCTACTGGACGCTGATCTACGCCGTTAGCTAAATCGTGGAGCAACAATCCTTGTTTGCCCAAAATTTGGCTCAAAATGTTGCGATCGCATTTCGCCAGCTGTCCGATGGTGCGAATGCCCATTTTTAAGAGCAGTGCTTCCGTTTTTTTGCCAACGCCCATCATTTTTTGAATAGCTAGCGGCCAAACTTTTTGCGGTAATTCATCTGCATTGATTTGATAAAAACCATCGGGTTTATTCATTTCCGATGCTAATTTGGCCAAAAATTTACAGTGAGCAATGCCGACAGAAGCAGTTAAATGTACTTCTGCTTTGATTTCTCTCTTGATAGCATGGGCAATATCTGCCGCTTCACCGAATAATAAGCGGCTTTCCGTGACGTCCAGAAAAGCTTCGTCTAAAGAGATTGCTTCTACCAATGGCGTATAACGGTGAAAAATTGCCATGATTTGCGCCGAAACGCCACGATATTTTGCCATATCCACAGGTAAATAAATACCATTGGGACAACGTCTGAGAGCTTCGCTCATCGCCATAGCTGAATGAATGCCGAACTGACGCGCTTCATAAGATGCTGTAGAGACAACGCCGCGGCTGTCTTTGCTGCCGCCCACAATAACTGGCTGATGACGATACGCTGCATGATCCCGTTGCTCAATAGCCGCAAAAAAAGCATCCATATCAATATGTATGATGGCTCTTGTCATTGAGTTTCACCTCTTCGCTCTCTATCATATCATACGATGCTTGACTTGAAAATAATTTAGCGTAATAATCCCTTTTTTATCTTCATCCTATTGATAGCAGTAAATCATACAAAAAACCTGCCGCAAAAATAAGATTCGCGGCAGGTTTTTGTAACATCATTTATTATCGTTAGTACTAAATATTTTCTACTGGTTGATCAATATCATATGGTGTAATTTGATAAACAAAATAATTGAGCCAGTTGGACAACAGCATATTGCCGTGACTTCTCCACCGCATAGGCGGCACTTTTTGTGGGTCGTCGTCAGGAAAATAATTTTGCGGCATGACGGGATCGCTATAGCGTTTTTTGTCCCGTTCATATTCTTCGGCCAACGTCATGGCATCATATTCGGGATGACCATTGACAAAAATTTGTTTACCGCCTTTGGTAAAAATGATATAAGGACCAGCTTCATCGGATTCAGCCAATATTTCTAAGGTGTCTCTTTTGTTGATTTCTTCCGTTGATACAGCGGTATACCGAGAGTGCGGCGCATAAAATTCATCATCAAATCCCCGCATCAGCTTAGATGACCGACGTTTTACTCGATGCAGAAAAATACCAGATAATTTTTTCGGCAGCGTATATTTAGGAATGCCATAATGATAGTACAGTCCCGCTTGTGCCGCCCAACAAATATATAACGTTGAGGTGACATGGGTTTGGCTCCATGCCATGATTTCGGTAATCTCATCCCAATAATCAACATCTTCATATTCTAAATTTTCCACTGGCGCGCCAGTAATAATCAAACCGTCAAAACGGATATTTTTGATTTCGTTAAATAATCTATAATGTTCCTCCAAATATGATGTCGATACATTTTTGTAACGATGTGTTTCCAAGCGAATGAACGTTATCTCTACTTGCAGCGGTGAATTGGAAAGCAAGCGCAATAATTGAAGTTCTGTTGTTTCTTTTTGTGGCATGATATTGACAATAGCGATCCGCAGTTGGCGAATATCTTGATGAATTGCTCGTTTTTCGGTCATCACAAAAATGTTTTCTGCTTCCAATTTTTGTACTACCGGCATAGTACCTTTGATTCGGATTGGCATGATGATCAGACTCCTTTTTATTTGCTCAGTAACCCGTCGATAAAGCGTTTTGCCTTATGCATTAAGTGCTTGTTCCAGATCGGCAATAATATCTTTAATGCTTTCTGTGCCGATAGATAGTCGTATCGTATTAGGTTTGATGCCTTGATCCAGTAATTCTTCTTCTGTGAGCTGTGCGTGCGTTGTGCTGGCAGGATGAATCACCAAAGACTTCACATCGGCAACGTTGGCTAAAAGTGAAAAAATCTGTAAACGATCAATAAAATCTTGCGCTTCTTTGGCACCGCCTTTAATTTCAATGGTAAAGATGGAGCCGCCGCCATTAGGATAATATTTTTCATACAAGTCATGATTAGGATGATCGGGCAGCGCTGGATGATTAACTTTTTCCACACGCGGATGATTGACAAGAAACGCCAAAACTTTTTTGGTATTTTCTACATGGCGTTCCACACGCAAAGATAAAGTTTCCAAACCTTGCAAAAGCAGAAATGCATTAAATGGTGAAATACATGCACCCATATCGCGCAGTAATATATTGCGGGCTTTGGCGACAAAAGCCGCAGCGCCGATATCTTTAGTAAAAGATACGCCGTGATAGCAGGGATTGGGCTCTACTAGAGAGGCAAACTTGCCGCTGGCTTCCCAATCAAATTTGCCACTATCAACGATAATACCGCCCAATGTCGTTCCATGACCGCCCATAAATTTAGTAGCGGAATGAACGACAATATCAGCGCCGTGCTCAATAGGACGGAATAAATAAGGCGTTGCAAAAGTGGCATCAATGACCAACGGAATTTTTGCTTCATGAGCAATTTCTGCTAAGGCTTCCACATGAGGAATGTCGCTGTTGGGATTACCTAACGCTTCAATAAAAATTGCCTTTGTATTAGGCAAAATAGCCGCTTTGACTTCGCTAAGATCGTGAATATTAACAAAGGTGGTGCTAACGCCGTAGCTTGCCAAAGTATGTGCCAATAAATTGTACGTTCCGCCATAAATGGTTTTTTGCGCCACAATATGATCGCCGTTTTCAGCTAAATTTTGAATGGTATAAGTGATAGCGGCTGCACCAGAAGCCGTTGCCAGTGCTGCTACACCGCCTTCCAATGCCGCTACACGTTTTTCCAAAACATCTTGTGTTGAGTTATTAAGTCTGCCATAGATGTTGCCTTCTTTTTCTAAACTGAATCGCGCTGCTGCATCAGCTGAATTTTTGAACACATAGGATGTCGTTTGATAAATAGGTACTGCTCTGGCATCGCTTGCTGGATCGGGAAATTCCTGTCCAATATGCAGCTGTTTGGTTTCAAATCCCCAGTTGGAAGTATCTTTAATCATAGTCATTTGATAGTCTCCTTTTGATAATAATTTATTGGAATCTATTATTGATTTGGTCGCATTCGTTCATGCCGCCAATTGTGGCGCAAAAGATAAAACCATTGATGAATATAACAATTTTGCATATCGGCTATTCCTCCGTTTTTTAGGCTGATAATAAAAATGGAAGCGACTGTAACAGCGCTCCCAAGTAATTGCCCAATATCATTATTTGTATTAGTTAGCCAATCGCTTTTTTAAAGAGACAGCCGTATTTAACGCATACAAAAATGGTATGATGCAATCACTTGATTTCCACATCATACATAAGCACATCATACGATTTGATAAAATTTCTGTACGCATTATCAGTCTCTCCTCTCGTGGTTAGTTCATTTTTAATGTGCTTATCCTATCACAGTTAGTTTATTTCGTCAACCGTTTTTAAAAATTTTACCGTTTGCTTTTTTAAAAAAGTTTTTCTATCAATAAGCTGAGAAAATTCCTCTATTTAAAAATTCATGCATAGTTGCTACGCTTTTATACGCAAAAATTTTTCCCTGTGCCTTACATGATTCCCCACCATATACTGTCCAATATATGCATCATCATTGATTTTCCTGATTCTGGCTGCATAAAAGGCGATTATTTGGCAAATAAAGCGGCATATTTATCTTTTTTCAGGAAAATAGTTGACCTTATACGGTTTTTTGTGTAAACTATAGATGCGTTTATTGTATACTCTGTAGTATAAAAGATGAATTTGAAGATCATGAGGAGCGAATATCATGGAGAAGGCAAAAATAGTTGAAGAATTGCGTCAGATGGGTTTGGAGCATTTGCAAGCGGTTGCATACAATTTATCCGTAGAAGAATTGATTGAGGAAGCGATTAAAAATAACGAAGGCGTTTTGACAGAGACTGGCGCTTTTCGGGTAGAAACGGGCAAATATACTGGACGTTCCCCAAAAGATCGTTTTATTGTCGAAACAGACGACGCCAAAAACGATGTTGCGTGGGGCAAGGTAAATGTTCCTATCAGCGAGAGTGTTTTTGAGCGTCTCTATCAAAAAACACTTGGTTATTTGCAGGGAAAAACCATATATGTCTTTGACGGATTTGCCGGAGCCGATAAAAAATATCAGACAAAATTTCGTGCTATCAACGAATTGGCACACCAAAATTTGTTCATGCGCCAAATGTTAGTACGACCGCAAGAACAAGATCTAGCCGATTATACGCCGGAATTTACGATGATTTGCGCGCCGAATTTGAAATGTGATCCACAAGCCGATGGCGTTAATTCGGAAGCCGCCATTGTGCTAAATTTGGATAAAAAAATTATTTTGATTATTGGCAGCAGCTATTGTGGCGAAATGAAAAAATCTATTTTTTCGGCGATGAATTATTTATTGCCCAAAAAAGATATTTTGTCAATGCATTGTTCTGCTAATATGAGTTTGGAAGACGGCAGTGTAGCGCTATTTTTCGGTCTTTCTGGTACGGGTAAAACAACGCTTTCCGCTGATCCCAAACGCATGCTGATCGGTGATGATGAGCACGCTTGGACAAAAGACGGCGTATTTAATATTGAAGGTGGTTGCTATGCGAAAGCTATTCGTCTCAATAGAGAACAAGAACCTCAGATTTTTGATGCTGTACGCTTCGGCGCGGTAGTAGAAAATGCCGTTTTCTTTCCCAATAGCCGTAAAATCAATTTTGACGATGACAGTTTAACAGAAAATACTCGCGTGGCTTATCCAGTAGAGTATATTCCTAATGCACAATTAAACGGCAAAGGCGGTATTCCCAAAACCGTTATTTTTCTAACGGCTGATGCTTTTGGCGTCTTGCCGCCGATTTCTAAATTGACTAAAGAACAAGCAATGTATCATTTGCTTTCTGGCTATACCAGTAAGTTGGCGGGCACCGAACGAGGCGTCACCGAGCCGCAGGCTACTTTTTCTGCTTGCTTCGGCGAACCGTTTTTGCCATTAGCCGCAATCAAATACGCAGAAATGCTAGGCGAACGGATTGAACAGTACAATGTAGAAGTCTTTTTAATCAATACAGGTTGGATTGGCGGCGCTTACGGCGTTGGTGAACGGATTCCGCTAAAATATACTCGCGCCATTGTTACCGCAGCATTAAGCGGTCAGCTTAGTCAAGTCGATTATCAGGAACATCCTATTTTTAAAATAGCCATGCCTAAAACTTGTCCGGAAGTGGATAGCAATCTGCTTGATCCTGCTAATTTGTGGACAGATAAAGCGGCTTATGAAGCTCAAGCTAAAATGCTGGCGCAAAAATTTGAAGATAATTTCGCTCGCTTTAATGAGATACCGAACCATATCAAAAACGCTGGTCCCACAACAAAATAATTGATGCCGTTAAAAAAGAGCCCTGTTATTGAAGCGATGCAACAATAATAGGGCTTTTTAGCGCGGCCAATTTTATGGCTGATTGGATGACGATGAATCTTCTGATTTTTTTGGAGCAAATTCCATATGAAAGCTGACAAATTGTCCGGCAGTTTCCATATAGAAAATGCCGTTATACACATTATTAGCTTTGGAACGCAGACCATTGATTTGCACTTTGCCGGTCTGCAAAAATTGCTGCGCCATTTCTTTCGTAATCGTTAAGCCTCTAGCGGCGAAATATTTATTATTCTTCCAAAGCGAAAAAGAACATTTGGGATCATCCTTAAATCCTTCACAGTAAAAAGATTTGTCGCTTTCAAAAACGTTTTTGCCACATTTGGGACATTTACCGATAATTTCTTTGAGCACGCCGCCTCTTGAGACGACAGACGCAGCAGTGGTTTTGCAGTTTTCGCTGACAATAGCGGCGACATACTGACGAATATCCGCCATAAAAGCGTCCGCATCATCTTTGCCATCGCAAATATCAGTCAGCCGTTTTTCCCATTGGGCGGTGAGTTCCGGCGCTTTGATAGAATCAGGCACCAACTGCAAAAAGATAATACCTTGTTTGGTAGGCAATAGATTTTTCTTTTGTCTCTCAACATAGCCAACGGCAATTAGCCGTTCGATAATACTGGCGCGAGTAGCTGGCGTGCCTAACCCTTTACCTTTGAGTGAATCTTTCAGTTCTTTATCGTCGATTTCACGGCTGGCTTTTTCCATCGCTGTCAAGAGAGTGGCTTCTGTATACGGCTTGGGCGGCGTTGTTTTCTTTTCGATAATTACCAATTCGTCTAGTGGCAATTGCTGCTGCGGTTTAATTTCGTCTAGTAGCTGCTCATCTTCGCTGTCATCTTCTTCAGGGTTTCCTTTGCCCAAAAGCGTTCGCTCAACCAATGCCCATCCTTCGTCAATGATTTTTTTGCCAGTAGCTTTAAAAAGGTCATCGCCAACCGTGATTTCCAGTTTTGTTTCATCAAAAATTTTTTTGCCAGAAAGAGCAGTGATGATGCGCACCAGAACTAACTGCAAAATATGATTTTCCCGCTGGCTTAATGTCGTTGGTTGATACATATGAATGCGATCGGTGACAATAATAGCATGATGATCGCTGACTTTGCTATCATTGATGATCCGTTTATCCAAATTGAGACCTTTTTGTAATAGTTGGGTGATAAACGGTTCACCTTCAGGATAAGCGGCTGCCATTTTTTTCAGCAGCGCAGGTATATGGCTTTTCATATCGTTACTCAAATAACGGCTATCTGTACGCGGATACGTTAACAATTTATGCGTTTCGTATAAACTTTGCGCAATACTTAAGGTTTCCTGTGCCGTATAGCCAAAACGACGGTTAGCCTCTCTTTGCAATTCGGTCAAATCATATAGCAATGGACGTTCTTCATTTTTGCGAGTACACGTTAACTTGCTAACGATGCCTATTTTTCCAGTCAGCCGCTTTTGAATAGCTTCAGCTTCTTGGCGCGTATTGACACGATTGCTATCATCTTTTGACCACAACGCTTTGATTTGACCGAATAAACCTTGCAGTTGAAAATAAGGCGTTGATACAAAATGGTCAATGGCTTGTTGGCGCTCCACGATTAAAGCCAATGTAGGCGTTTGCACACGACCAACGGTTAATTTGGCATTGTATTTGACACTGAACAACCGCGTAAAATTCATTCCCACTAACCAATCAGCTTCACTGCGACAACGTGCGCTTTGGTAAAGCCGTTCATACATTTCGTTATTTTTCAGATGTTTCAAACCATCTTTGATGGCTTCATCAGTCATAGAACTAATCCACAAACGTTTAACCGTTTTGGCTTCATCAGTAGTGCTCATCCGATAAACGTATTCAAAAATCAATTGTCCTTCACGACCAGCATCAGTGGCGCAAATAATGGTATCGTTCTGCTTGATCAAGTGGCTGACGATAGCAAATTGTTTCTGGGTTTGCGGGGGGATTTCTTTTTTGAAATTTTGCGGCAAAATTGGCAGCGTTTCTATACGCCATCGTTTATACTCTTTGCCATAACTTTCTGGCGGTGCCAGCTGCACCAAATGACCTACACACCAAGTCACCTGATAGCCGTTTCCTTCTAAATAACCATCTCGCTTGCCAATAGCTTTTAAAATACGAGCAATATCGCGAGCAACACTAGGTTTTTCTGTAATCACCAAAGTCATGTTTTCAGCCTCGTT
Source organism: uncultured Peptococcaceae bacterium (assembly GCA_949743265.1). Classification (GTDB taxonomy): domain Bacteria; phylum Bacillota; class Peptococcia; order Peptococcales; family Peptococcaceae; genus CATJSX01. Next base: position 2,655 of record CATJSX010000080.1, on the reverse strand, counting down.
TGCATAAAAATTTATGGTCATGATTTTAGCATATTCCATGAAAAAAGTACATCTTTGCCTAAAGAAATCCTTTGTACTTTCTACATTTTCGCATATTTTGCAATTTTATCAGATTGTCTTAGTAGTTGAATGAAAATCTATTGCGCAAATTTCATTCTATACGAATACATCAGCTCAATAGATTTAACCAATCCAAAAAGGCAGCTATCCTCTGCGGATAGCTGCCTAATAAATTGAAAACTTATAGTGTTATTATTGGTTTTCCTTCTTTGTCAAGCAATGGTGTAAAACCTGAGGCATTACTATCACGATGAAACACATAGTTTACGCCAGTTTCGGTATCAACCCAAATTTCCATGACAACAACTACGCCTTGGCTATAAACTTTTTTAAACCGTTCCATTCAATACACCTCTATTATTTGTCGAATTTATAATGACAGTATATAGCATCAATTTATCTATGCCAACTTAAATCAATCAAGTTGCTTGACATTACAATTTGATGATGTTTATTTCAAACCGATAACGGAGGAAATTTATTTCATGTTTGTGAGCAGCCTCTAATATAAAAAAGTATAAACGAAATATTTTCTCTTTTGGTATCTCTGTTTTTATACTGCCTATTTTTGAGTGCTTTGCACATAGTCTGTCAGTGTCTTCAACACGAACAAAATTTAAAAAATACTTCTGCGATTTTTGGGCTGACTTTGTCCCATATCAACAATGATCACTTCTTGTCCGATTTTATGAATATTTTGCCATGGAATAATCAGTCCGCCGCGTTCACCCCATAAAGAACCAAAACCCAGCCGCTTGGGCAGAATCATTTCCCGCAATTGTCCACTGTCGCTTTCAAAAGTCAAATCACAGTCTTGTACAATTCCTAAGCGTACGCCATCATAAATATTGACGATATTTTTGCCCATCAATTCACTAAGCCGTATAATCATTCACTTTTTCCTCCTCGTCAAAATTTCCGCAGGATACAAAGCAAGATAGGCTGTACCAATGCCAAACCAATAGAAGCGGCTGCCAAAGGGTCAATAGCGGCGCCTAAAATAATCACTTTTTCCGGCGCTTCTATGCCCAAAAAAGACGCCCCCATGATTAAAGACAAATAAATTCCTCCAGCAATGCCGATTAACTGAGTAAGCGCCTCCGCCATAGGACTATCCACTATTGCCTGTTCCGAACGATATTGATTATTGCCAGCTTTTGCTCTAACTGCCAGATAAAACAGCAACAAAAAAATAATCGCCGCCGCTATACCTTTTATCATTGTCCTCACCTCTCTTTTTTCAAATATATGAAAGCATTGTTTTTTTAGACCTCTTTTTGCAGCGGAGAAGAGAAGCGTTGACCTTTTATAATTGATTAGCTATACTGAAAAGCAAAAACCTTATTTTATTTCAGGAGGATTGGATCATATGTTTAATATTGTTTTGATAGAACCAGAAATTCCCGCCAATACTGGCAATATTGCGCGAACATGCGCTGTAACCAACTGTAAACTGCATTTAGTACAGCCGTTAGGGTTTTCCATTGATGATAAACATCTAAAACGGGCAGGATTGGATTACTGGCATTTGTTAGACGTACAGCTTTATGATAACTTAACCCATTTTCTATCTTTGCATGGCGATAAAAATCTCTATCTGGCAACGACCAAAGCCAATCGTTATTATTCAGAAATGACATATCAAGCTGATGATTTTTTTCTTTTTGGCAAAGAAACCAAAGGATTACCAGCGGATTTACGCCAAAGATATGCTGATGGCTGTATCAAAATTCCCATGTTGGACAATGAAGCAGCGCGTTCTCTCAATCTGTCCAATTCTGTTTCTATCATCATTTATGAAGCCTTTCGTCAAATCAATTTTCAAGGACTGATTTGATTGTTATACTATCTTTAAAAATTTGATGGTTAACACATTCTTAACCATCGTTGATATAAGAAAGTAACATTCGCGTAACATTTTATCATTTTTCAGCAGCCATAAAAGCAGCAAAATTAGCAATTATATTAGCTTTAGAATCTTTAGTCACGTGCAAATAGACTTGCTTAGTTATATCATCATTTGAGTGACCTAACCGTTGCTGAATCTGTTCCAATGTAGCACCGCTTTCTGCTAATAATGATGCATGAGTATGGCGCAAAGAATGGACTGTGATGTGTTTGCTTACTTCTAAAGTTTTTAATAATTGAATAAACGATGATTTAAAAGTATGATAAAGCAGTGGATAGCCAGTATAATGAACAGAAGTAAAAATACAAAGTCGTATTCATTGTACCATTGTGGACCTGCTTTTAATCGTTTCTTTTTTTGCTCTATAACCTGTTTTGATGTAATATTGCCATGGTTTCGTTATCTAGTTCGACGTCTCGAATGCTGGTGCTTGTTTTGGCGTTTGAAGCTGAAAATCTTTGACGTTTTTGACTACGCCAGTGCTAATAGTTTGCCGCACTTTAACTGCTGAATGTTTAAAGTCAATATTCGACGTTTCAAGTGCCAGCGCTTCGCCGATGCGTAATCCAGAGTAAATCAGTAGATGTAATAGTGCAAAATTCTGAAAGGTGCCGTAGTCTTTAGCAGCTTGCATTAAGAGCTCTACTTCTGTGCGTGTCAGATATTTTTCTTCAATATCACCCGCT
>CATJSX010000079.1 GCA_949743265.1 uncultured Peptococcaceae bacterium | reverse complement strand
TCATTGGTCAAGAAGAAGGCATTAAAGCGTTAAAAGCAGCTATTTGCGGTTCCAATCCGCAGCATGTTCGTCCATAAAATAATTATAGCGCGTCGAATAGCTGAGAAGTCAATACGAATCTTGTTTGCTGTACTGTTTTGATTGTTTTGGCTTTATAACCTGCTGATATAGTATTTTTATTGTTTGGGTGTAGAGCGCCCTTATTGGTGTTGGTGCACAATTAAGGATTTTTTAAGATAGCAAAGATGAAAAATTGAATGATTAGGATAGAAGCTGGACGGAAAATTTTCTGTTCAGCTTTTGTGTTGTGTAGGGGGAATGCTGAGATACCAGTGATTTAATGAGTGAAATTATTTTTGCCACAAATCTTGATTGTACATGTTTGCAAAAACAAATTTTAACTGTTTTACATAAATAATTTTGTTGAATATAATAAAAGAACAGCAAAACTTAGCAATATGATTTAACAAGAAAAGGAGAGAATGACAATGAGTTTAAAGAGAGCAATGCTTTTAGGATTAGATGGTGCTGATCCGGTGATTATCAAACGAATGATTGCTGAGGGGCGATTGCCAAACATGAAAAAGGTTATGGAACAAGGCGCCCATACGGAAAATTTGGATATGATGGGTGTATTTCCAACTGTAACTCCGCCAAACTGGACGACATTAGCTACTGGTAATTATCCCAAAACTCATGGTATTACTTGTTTTACAAATGAAACTATAGGACGATTGGGGACGACGGAATGGAACTGGGATTCCAGACGAATTGATTCTGAATTGATTTGGGAAGCTTTTGAAGATGAAGGTAAGCGCTGCATTATGCTCAATTATTGTCAGGCTTGGCCTAATCGGGTAAAAGGCAGCAAAAATATCATTGTTGACGGAACTGGAATGGTACCATTCTTACGTTCTTCTGCGGAATTTCAGAAATATGTTTATTTAGATGAATCTATTGAGGAGATCAAAGAAATTCCGCATAGTGTTCGAAAAAGTTCCGGTGACTGTGTTGTTTATGGTGATCAGGCTGAAAAAACGACAAAGGTTTCCGGCGATGATCTGGAATCGCAGGCCTCTGGCTATCATTTTCAATCTAGTGAATTTGATGAATCAACGCCTATGTTAGAAACACCATCGTATGTAATGGTCAATGAAAGTGTTGAGGAAGCTGCCAATAGTGACGTGATTGACAGACTATACAGTCCGTTAAAAGATGCCAAAAATTGGGCTTTTGATGTACCAAATGATGCTAAAGAAGGCGTATATGTTCTTAATAGTGGCTTGTCAAGAAGACCGATTTTACTTACTGCCAATGCAAATGGCATTTATGATACGATTGCGCTTTACAAAAATAAAAGAACCGAAGCGCCGCTGGGAAAAGCCAAAATTGGTGAATGGTCAGAATGGATTTATGATATTTTTGAGGATGAAGATGAAGTTAAGCATATCGCTTATAAGATTCGTGTAGTTGATATTGCATCAGATGGTAGTAATGCTAGCTTTTATGTTTCTCATGCTATCAATTTGGATAACCATACTTATTTTTATCCACAAGAATTGGGCAAGGAAATATTTGATGCAGTAGGACCAATGATGTATTTTGGGACATTTTATCGTCACACAGACATTGGTGATAAAGTTGTTTTGGAAACGTGGGCGCAAAATCATCAATGGCAGGCAGAGGCTGCGAAATATTTATTCAATAAATATGAGGATTGGCAATTATTTTATATTCATTTACACAGTATTGATTTGATGAACCATTGGTATATCAATCAAGCTATCCCCGGCAGTCATCCCGATTGGGAAAGACACCGTGATGCGATTGAAAAAATCTATGAAATCAATGACCGCTTTATTGGAGAAATGTTGGATTATTTAGATGGCAATACGAGCATCTTCATTGTTTCTGACCATGCGGCAACACCGCGTTCGGTAGGTTATGATAATCCTGGTATTGGTGAGTTATCGGGCATCAATGCCAAGGTTATGATGGAGTTGGGCTATACCAAGGTCAATGCTATTGATGCCGATAAGGGTTTGTGGGAAATTGATTGGAGTCAGACAAAGGCTGTTAACAGCAGAACAAGTTACATTTATATCAATCTGAAGGGTCGGGAGCCTAATGGCATCGTTGAGCCGGAAGACTATGATGCTTTAGTACAGCAGATCATCAGTGATTTGTATGCCTATAGAGATCCTGTCCATGGTGAGCGAGTAGTATCTTTTGCTATGACAAGAGAAGAAATGGATTGTGTGGGTTTAGGTGGTCCGCATTGTGGCGATATTTTCTTCCAGATGCGTCCGGATTTCCAATTTGAGCACGCTAATTGTCCTAATAAGGTAACCAATCATGGTTATTCGGTAGGCTGTGTATGTATGATGGTTGGCGCAGGCATCAAGGCAGAAACCATTTCCAGACCGATTCGCAATGTTGATATTGTTCCGACGATTTGTCATTTGGTAGGCAATCGTCCGCCCCAAAATGTCGAGGGTGGCATTATTTATCAGGCGTTGGCAGAGTAAAAAGCAAAGCGCTGGAATAAACTACGCATTTTTATTCCAGCGTTTATTCTTTTTGGTGGAGAAAAGGGTGAGGATATTGGCTGTTATTTGTGCAGAAAATATAGCGTTTCAACGTGGCAGAAAACATATTTTGCAAAATATTTGCTGGCAAATTGAGCAAGGAGAATATTGGTTGTTATTTGGCTTAAATGGCTGCGGAAAAACCACGCTTTTGAGCATTTTATCAGGCTATGCAAAAAGTAGTGCTGGAGAATTGATGCTTTTTGGTGAAAAACTCAGTGATGACAACATTTTAACTTTACGTAGGCAAATAGGCTGGGTTAGCGCATCTTTTTTTGAGCAGTATATAAAAACGGAAGCAGTACTGGATATAGTTTTAGCAGGCAAGTCGGGTACATTAGGCATACGTTCCGAAATGCTGACTGATGAGGATGTGCGGCAGGCAAAAAAATGGCTGACCATGTTGGGATTAAAAAAACAAATACGCTATCCTTATGATCTGCTTTCGCGAGGACAAAAGCAACGAGTGCTTTTAGCCAGAGCATTGATGAGTGAAAGAAAAATTTTAATTTTAGATGAGCCATGCGCTGGCTTGGATCTGTTGTCTAAGCAGAAGATTTTGCAAGCGCTCAATAATTTTTGTCAGCTGACACAGAAAGCAGTGATTTACGTAACGCATCATACCGATGAGATTTTATCATGCTTTAACAAAGCATTATTACTGAAAGACGGTCAGATTCATTCACAAGGTGATATTAATGCGGTTTTATCAACCAATAATCTTTCTGATTACTTCCAGATACCGACCAATGTTCGGCGTACGGACGAGGGGTGGTCTATCCAGCTGGATATGACAAATTATCATATTGACGGAACGCCCAAAGCAAAAGGAGACGAAAAAAATGATCAGTCCTGAAAAAGCCAAAAAACGTGCCGAACGATGCGTGTGCAAAATGTGCGGCCATGCATTGGAAAGCCGTGTGGTAATTTATAATCATTACGGCGGTTCTGGTGTAGAATTGTATTGCCCACAATGTCAAAGAATCGAATATGGTACAGAGCCAGCCATTTATCAATTAGCTAAAAATTTTGTTGAGAGCATGGAGTTCGATTATTTTACTGATATGGAAGAGGATAAACGCCACTATCAGCTCAATATTTCTAAGGTTTGTGAATTATTGAGCTGGATATATAAGCGTATGCAGATTTTAGATGCAGATGGTATTAAAGCAGAAATGCAGTACTTATTTGAGCAGCAAATTTAGGATATCAGAAAAGAGAAGTTTGCTTAGGTAAATAAGAAAGATAAGCGGCAGTAATAGGAGAAATGACTTGGCGATTATTAAGTACACAGCTATGGGTCAAAGCTACCGTAGGGCGAAGAGGTAGAAGAACAGTATTTTCTTCATTCCAGATGGCGCATCGATTATGGGTAGTTTGTGAGAGAAAACCGATACCGACATTATCAGCAATAGCTTTCAGATACAACTCGGTCGTATTAGTAGTCATAGTCAGTTGGGGTTTGCCATAAGGAATCAGTAAGTGATATAACCAGCTGTCTTCTAAACGATCATCGCTCTCATGAGCAAGAAATATTAAGCGATTTTTCAAAAGCTTATTTATCGAAATGGATTTTTGTGAAGCAAAAGGAGATGTATGTCCCACTGCGGCCATCAGAGTATCTTCTGATAGAGGATAAATAGCCAGCGATTGCAGATATTGTTCACCGATGATGCTATTCAAGTGAAAATCGTCATTAGCAGTGATTAGTCCGATTTCGGCTTCTTGATTATAAATAGCCATTAGAAGTTTAGCCAAATTTTTTTGATGTACACGCACATCTACCAAAGGAAACTCTTCAGTAAAAGCTTGAATGGAAGTAGCAATATAATCCATATTAAAAGCATTAGAATAAAGGATAGATAAAGTGCCTTTAAGGTGTAAGTTTTGATTTTGAATAGGGTGAATTTCTGTTTTGAGGGCAGATATCTCGTAAAAAATTTTTTGTGCGTGTTTAAGTACAATCAGCCCGGCAGCTGTCAGAAAAGTGCCGCGATTGCTGCGCTGTAACAAAACAGTTTCTAATTCATTTTCAAGATTTTGAATCGCTTTGCTGATATTTTGTTGTGATACATGTAGATTCTGACTAGCAAGACTGATGGAATGAGTTTCATGTATAGCCATTAAATATTCAAATTGCTCTAAACGCATAAAAACACTCCCTATTGTGATGAGCATAAATTTCGTTAATATAGTATAATATTGTGTTATTATACCACAAGGAGAAAACATAAGCAAATCGTTCGTATTTGTTTTGATAAACAATTGGAAATAACTTGATTATTATATAAAAGGAGGAAATAAAATGACATTGCCCACTGTAAATAAGCCCTCCATGGGAATATATATTCATGTAATCATTATATTGGCATTTACTTTTGGATTTGGTTGTCTGCCTTCATTTGGAGAGATAACACCATTGGGTATGCGAACACTGGGAATTTTTATTGGGTTAATTTATGGTTGGAGCACTATAGGTATGATTTGGCCCAGCTTTTTGGGTTTATTTGCCTTAAGTTTATTGCCAAATACCGGCGCTATTGAAATATTTAAAGCTGGTTTTGGAGATAGAATAACGATGGTTATCTTTTTCTTACTGCTATTCGCCGGATTGATCAATAAAGTAGGGCTGAGCAAATACATTGCCGATTGGTGTATTAGTCGGAAATTTGCGCATGGCAGACCATATGTCATTTTGGCAATGTTTTTGTATTGCTGGCGCTCTTATTGGCTGCTTTGTCAACTGTTTTGCTGGTATGATTTTGATGATGAGCGTATGGTATACCTTTTGTCACGAAGCCAATATTCAGAAAGGAGAAGTTTTGCCTAAAGTCATGATTATTGCTATTATTTATATTAGTTTAATGGCAGGCAATATTTTGCCTTTTATGGGTTCATCGCTTTTGGTAGTCGGATTGCAGCAAGCCTATGTAGGGCTATCGATGAATTATGTGGTATTTACTGTTGTACAGCTCATCATGGTATTGACAGCCTCATTGCTTTATTTTGCCTTTATTCGTTTTGTCATTAGACCTGATGTCAGTAAAGTAGCCAACTGCAAGGTGGCAAATGCAGCTGAATTGAAAATGACCGGTCAGCAAAAATTGGTATTTGCTTTATTGGTTGCTCTGATTGTTTTTTTATTTTTGCCCGGTATATTACCTAAGGATCTGGTTTTGACCCAAGTATTAGCTTCCCTTGATATAGCTGGTCCCTTAGCTGCGCTTTTTGTGGTTTATTATGTGGTGAACTTAAGAAATCCAGATGTAATATCTTTCAATGAGATAGCAAAGGATTTGAACTGGAGTTTGATTTTGATGTTTGCAACAGTTACGCCACTTGCCAATGCCGTATCAAATCCAGAATCTGGGATTTTAACATACCTTAGTTCAATTTTAAGTGTAGTATTTCATGATATGCCACCAGCGTTATTTGTGGTTATGGTGCTATTTATCGCCTCTATCATAACCCAATTTTGCAATAATGTTGCTGTTGTACTGATGGTTATGCCTATTATGTATACTTTTGCGATACAATTAGGCGCTAATCCATTAGTGTTAAGTATATTGGCAGCCTTTAATCTCAATGTCGCTTTTTGTACGCCAGCAGCATCTGGACCAGCGGCAATGATTTTCAGCAACAAAGAATGGATTCCCACAAAGGATGCTTATTTACATGGGATGGTTATTTTTGTTATCAACATGGTGGTAACGATTATAGGTTTTCCTTTAGCGGAAATGTTTTTATAAAGCAAGATTAGAACGTAATGAAAAAAGTAAAAGGCGTATATTCATACAAAGATTACCAGTACAATCGGGCGTTTGATGTTTTTTATAATAAACAAATAGTGTGTTGTTACCAAAATAAATTTTGCTTGAGAAACTCTGATAAAATTTGCCGCTCTTGTTCATAATAACCGTATAAGTTTCTATGGATACGTGACAGCGCTATATAATTATATAGTCGATTGTCAGCGAACTTTAACGAAAATGTAAAAGGAGAGTGGGAAGAATCATGCAGGGAGGATTAGGCAGTTTATTTGGCTATATCCAGATCTTTTTTGCTATTGTGATTGGGTTATATTTCTTCAATTTACTTAAATCGCAACAGGGCAATAAAACGGCTGTAGCGAGGGAGTCAAAAAAAGAAGTGGAAAAATTGGCGGCTATGCGGCGAATACATTTATCGGAGCCTTTAGCTGCTAAAACTAGACCAAGTCGTTTTGAAGACGTCATTGGTCAAGAAGAAGGCATTAAAGCGTTAAAAGCAGCTATTTGCGGTCCCAATCCGCAGCATGTTATTATTTATGGTCCGCCCGGCGTTGGCAAAACGACAGCTGCTCGTTTGGTATTAGAGGCGGCAAAGCGCAATCCTTTATCACCATTCGCTCATGATGCGGTATTCATTGAGGTAGATGGAGCAACCAGCCGTTTTGATGAGCGGGGAATTGCTGACCCTTTGATTGGCTCTGTTCATGACCCTATTTATCAAGGAGCTGGCGCTATGGGCGTTGCCGGTATTCCACAGCCAAAACCGGGCGCTGTGACCAAAGCTCACGGCGGTATGCTTTATATTGACGAAATCGGCGAACTGCATCCTATTCAAATCAATAAATTGTTAAAAGTTTTAGAAGATCGCAAAGTAATTTTGGAAAGCGCCTATTATAATCCAGAAGATGAAAATGTTCCCAGTCATATCAAGGATATTTTCGATAATGGTTTGCCGGCAGATTTTCGTCTGGTTGCTGCTACGACTAGACAGCCGCAGGAAATACCGCCTGCCATTCGCTCACGCTGTTTGGAAGTCTTTTTTCGACCGCTCTTAGCTACAGAAATCATCAAAATTGCTCGGGGTGCCGCAGAGAAGGTAGAATTTCCTATCGCAGAAGGTGCCTTAACGGTTATTGGTCATTATGCGACCAATGGGCGTGAAGCGGTTAATATTGTTCAAATTGCCGCTGGTATTTGTATGACCGAAAATCGTTCCTTGATTACACAAAGAGATATTGAATGGGTCGTCAACAGCGGTCACTATACGCCGCGTATGGAAAAAGAAATTGCCGATGTGCCCAATGTCGGATTGATCAATGGTTTGGCTATTTGCGGTCCTAATATGGGTGTCGTTAGTGAAATTGAGGCGACCGTTGCTCCGGCAGAAAAGGGCAAAGGTCAATTGATAGTAACAGGTATTGTAGAAGAAGAAGAGTTGCCCAACTCCGGCGGCGGAAAAATTCGTCGTAAGAGCATGGCAAGAAATTCAGTGGAAAATGTATTAACTGTTTTGAAGCGAACGCTAGCAGTGGAAGTTCGCGACTATGATATTCATGTGAATTTTCCTGGCGGCGGTCCTATTGACGGTCCTTCGGCTGGCATTACTATCGCCACAGCCATTTATTCTGCCATCACCAATCGTCCTATTGATAATAAGATCGCTATGACTGGCGAAGTATCTATTCGTGGACAAGTAAAACCTATTGGCGGTGCAGTAGCCAAAGTCGAAGCTGCGCGACAGGCAGGAATTACCCGTGTGCTCATTCCCAAAGATAATTGGCAAGCACTTTTTGATGTTTTAGAAGGTATTAAAGTGATTCCAGTTAGCACTTTGCAAGAAGTTATCGATTTGGCATTGCTTGGTCCTAGTATTTCGTTAAACAAAAATGATAATGCTATAGCTGCTGTAACGAATCATCAACTTTCAGTATAAAAGAACGCGTCAAGGTTGTCCTTAGTATGGCTGCCTTGACGTTTTTTGCCGGTTAAATGGTCACTATATCATTGGGTAATAGGTTCAAGTTGTTTAGTTATTCCGCTATACTACTGAATCAGACTTGTTTTGCCCAATCAATTCCCGGATAAAGTTTTCCTGTATAAATAAAATAGTTGACAGCTTTTTGACCAATGATCATATCTTGCAGAACAAAGCATTTTTTTATTGATGATTGTCCACCGCTTTCTAATGGGGATAAATCTTCTGTGTCAGCAAAAGCTGCGTTATAAGAATAATAATTGCCATCGTGGTTAGAACTATAACCAAGAGTGATCCAGTTACCGTTGCTAATGACTTCCAACCAATCGTCTTCTCCAAAAGGTGTCAATGATAGACAGATATTGATATTTTTTGGAATCTGTTCAAGTATTTTCTGAATCACAATTTCAGTGATTTCATCGCCTTCATAAGATGTGTACGGATAATTATAATAGTTAATATGCTTGACTTGAATGACTGTTGGACTAAAAGCGGGAATCGTTGTTTGCTTGGCGATAATTTTTAATTCCATGACATCTGCCTCCTGAATATTTGCCATTTATGAATTGGTCAATCGTTCACTTTATGATCAAAAATTAACTTGGCAAAATCTTCGAAAGTAAAACTTGTTCGTTCAGATGAGTTATCTACAAGAGCAAAAAAACAGTTTGGTATTTCACGCGAATGCAAATTTTTGTTGATACAAAGGGCACATCCTTTATCATGGTTTGTTGGATGCAATGGACACTTGAGATCGTTGCATGTGCAGAAGGGACTGAGATTATTCAATGATATCACTCCTTTTACTAATGCTATTATTACTTGGAAAAAGTATAGCATACAATGAGCGATAATGCCACATGATAGCGCTATATTTTCGTCAACCAACAAAAAGACGAACAAAGTTTATTTTAGCTTTGTCCGTCTTTTTGGCATTTAATGCGGTATTTTATAATGATTTTTTGCTATTACAATTTTATAGCGCCGGCTATACCGTCTTCGTCATCATCGTCTGCAGCGATTGGTGTTTCGTCTTCCGCTTTTACACAGAAGCCATCGACGTCGCCGTAACCTAATGTACCATCTACGCTGACGGTAATTTCAGCTAAGAGATCTTTTGGCGCAGCGCCCGGCAATCTGAAATCATCATTATCCGGTGGAACAATAGCCACTTCTTCTGGTTTCGGTAGCTGAGGCACATAATCATAAGGATAACGATAAGCTCGATAAATCATATTTAAGCGGAACATTTTGCCCCAATAAGGTGAAATATATTCCCAAACTAATTCATGATTTTTAGTTACTTCCAATAATCTGCCGCCGGAACCTTCGGTGATCAACGTATTGCCATTAGGAAGGCGTTGCGCGGAACTGATAAATGGACTATAAAAATAATGAGAATGGAAAGGCTGCAAATGACCTGCTTCGGTTGGTGTATGCTGCCAAACGATTTTCATTGTTACGGGATTGATTTCCAAGATTCTGGTATGGTCGCGGCGAGATGCTTTTTCACCAGAAGAAAATTGATTTGGTACGCCATAACCAGCCCAACCGCCATTATCATAAACCAAAATATTGCCTTCGCCGGGCAATCCACGAGGAATCATATGAGCGTGATGCTGACCAATAATGACGCCGATACGGCGAGATTCTTTCGTTTCGTTGTAATCTGGTCCTAATTTCCATACGACTTTGCCAGTTTCTTTGCTGATAATCGCCAAAATGTTAGCTTCACGAGCGTCCCAAATAATATTATCGGGATGAAATCTTTCGTCGCCGGCGTCATACCATTTATTCGGACCTAAAACGCTCATGGAATTGATATGCATCCAGTCACCCATGCCGCCGCCGCATTCATGCATATTTGGCGACCGAAACAGAACATTTTTGGCAGCTTCGTCAAAACCATATTCTTTGAAATGTTCGTTAGCATGCCATTCCCAAATTTTTTCACCGTTTTCGTCTACTTCGTAAATCGTATCATCTAATAAATTTTTGTCGGAGATTTTATGATTATAAACGTTGCTATGCGCTAAGATCAGCGTTTTGCCGCCGCCGACTTTAGCGTCCATTCCCGGTACATAATATCCTACCGGATTACCTTCTCTTTGATAATCATGATGTTGACGTGCCATCCAGCGAGGTTCATAACCGGGATCTTGAATGTATTCATGTTTGCTGAATTCCCAAACGACATTGCCGTCCCAATCTACTTCAATCAAATCCAGCCCGTCTTGATAACCATATTGTGTATCTCGTGAGCCTCTATTGCCCATGACATGACCGCCTTTTAATAACTTATTCGGAAAGCCTGCCAATTCATTCCAAAATCTGACTGGTTTGCCGTTCATGTCAATCAATACAGCGCCATGTTCAGCTGCTTGGAATAGCGTATAGCCGTTCCAGCATTTTTCAGGATTGTAGATAGTTGTTCCAGTGGGATGGACAGTTGGTTTACCCATAATAATTTCCTCCTTCGTTATCAAGCTGTATGTTAAAACAGCCGAAATAAAAATTGTTTATTGCACATTTATTATAATGTCTTTCTGCCGATTTGAGAAATACATTCTTTCAATAGTCGGTTATTGACTGGGTAAATAGGTAAAAAGAATGCCCACAAAGCGATTTAAAACTTTGTAGGCATTCTTTACTGTTATTTTGTTTTTATAAAATCTGTAGATTGCTTTCGAAAGCAGCTGCAACTATCAAGTGAGAGATAAAACAAATTTAGAATTGGAAACTTTTTTGCGAATACGCTGTACTGCGTTATCTACCGATTTATTTTCTAATTGTAAAGCGTCTGTAATTTCATTGTATGAGTGTCCCATCATGCGCATTAAGAGCACATTTAATTCCATTTTAGATAGAATACCAGAAATTTTATGCAAAACTTCAGAATAAGTTTCTTTCTCTACAATGACGCTTTCTGGTGAAACGACATTGCCGTTTTTGTCTTTTTCCACTAAACAAGCAATTTTGTCCATACTAACTTCATCATTGGCAATCATGCTGTTCATGGACAACGCGTCGCTGAGTACCATGTGCTTTTTGCGATTGGAGCGTTTCACACAAGAGTCCAATTCACGCTTAACGCAAAGATAGGCAAAATTTTTAAATTGTTTGCCATTACGAGGATCATAATATTTGACGCCCTGAACAAAACCAATCATTGCTTCCTGCATCAAATCATCTCGTTCGCCATCACGCAAAAAGTATTTATCACAAATATAATTCAACAGTCCTTGATATTTTTTTAATAATGTTTCCATTGCCAATTCATCGCCGGCTTGGGCTTTCTCAATTATTTCTAACTCTTGCCTGTCTGAAATGCTCTCCATGAGTGCTAATTCTCCTTTTAATTATGCGAATAAAAAATTTCTAGTCGTTAAAAAGTTCCGTTGATAGATATCTTTCACCAGTATCAGGCAAAATCACTATGATTCGTTTATGATGATTTTCACTGCGTTTGGCTACTTCGATTGCCGCACAAACAGCTGCGCCAGAAGAAATGCCCGCTAAAATTCCTTGTGATTGCGCCAAACTTCTGCCTACGCGCAAAGCGTCGTTTTCATCAATCATTATTACTTCATCAAGCAGTGACTGATCCAAAATTTGTGGAACGAAACCAGCGCCAATACCTTGTATTTTATGGCTGCCGGCAGGACGACCGTTCAATACGGCTGACTGTAATGGTTCAACGCCAATTACTTGTAAATCTGGTTTATATTCTTTCAATCCTTTGGCTAAGCCTGTAATGGTTCCGCCAGTGCCAATCGTTGCCACCAAAATATCAAGCTGCCCTTTAGTATCAGCCCAAATTTCTTGAGCAGTCGTGATATAGTGCGCTTCAGCATTGTAAGGATTATCAAATTGTCCTAAAATAACGCTATTCTTTATCTGCTTATGCAGTTCTTCGGCTCTTTTAATAGCGCCACTCATTCCTTCAGCGGCCGACGTTAATTCAATCTCAGCGCCGTAGGCTTTTAAAAGATTGCGGCGTTCTATACTCATACTTTCTGGCATGGTCAAAATGACACGATAGCCCTTAATTGCGCTGATCATCGCTAACCCTACGCCGGTATTGCCGCTAGTCGGTTCAATAATTGTACCGCCTGATTTCAAAATGCCTTGTTCCTCGGCTTTTTCAATCATATAATATGCCGGTCTGTCTTTAATACTACCCGCTGGATTAAAAAATTCCACTTTGGCAATAATGTCCGCTTTGATCGCCATATCGGCAAAATGAAGTCTTATCAGCGGTGTTTTGCCGATTAATTGGCAAATATTATCGTAAATCATATTTATCGCCTCCGCAAGAAACTATTGATTGAAATGTATTATAACACTTTTTTGCACAAAGTGCTATTTAAATTCAGTAACAAATCCTTGTGATTATGGGTAAATTGTCAAGAAAACGCTGATTATCTTTAAAATAAGCGGGAATTTGCCAGATAAGCAGTCTAAATATATATTACTATTAAAAATTTGCGTTTTGTAGATGAGGCTTTTTGAAATTTTTTTAGTTTATGCTAAAAAAATAGCCGTCATACGACGACTATCAAATTACTTTTTTAAATCAGCCAAGATTTTCTTTTTTAAAGCAATCATCTCCGTTGCATCTACATCGCGGGGATAGTCTTGGTTTAATATTAAATAATTTGGCTGTTCTCCTTTTTGCATCATGATCAATTTTTGCCCAATCAAAAGCGCTTCTGTTACGTCATGAGTTACAAAAATGACGCCTATCTGTTCTTCTTGATGAATTCTGATGATTTCATCTTCCATTGCTATGCGCGTAAAATAATCTAAAGCGGCAAAGGGTTCGTCCATTAGCAAGACTTCTGGTCGATAAGCCAATGCCCGCGCAATAGCCGCTCTGCTTTTCATTCCGCCAGAAAGGGCGTCAGGATATACGTGAGCAAATCCTGTCAAGCCCATACGTTCAATAAGTTCATCAGCTAAAGCCCAATCAGGCGCTTTTTGATGAACAACGATATTATGCGCAGTATCTAACCATGGCATCAAGCGTGGTTCTTGAAAAACGATACCTATCTTAGGCTGATAATTTTTCCCATTATCGTCAATAAAAGTAATTTGTCCACTATCTGGTTTTTCTAAACCGGCAATTAGTCGCAAAAGCGTTGTTTTGCCGCAGCCGCTTTTACCAAGAATAACCGTAATTTCATTCAAATCAATGGTTATTTCCAACTGATCTAAAACGTTATGCTGTTGTTTGTCTAGTTGATAAAAGCGACTGACTTTCTTCAATACACATTTTTTGATCATTGATATTATCCTAACTATTTCTGTTGGGTAAAAATGTTTTGACTTCTGAAACGAAGTTTTTGGGTAGCTCAATAATTTTGTGCCAAAGAGTCGGCAGTTTTTTACGATAGTATTTGATTCGTTCTAGCCATAACTGTCTATTGAGCTGTTTAAGGGTTTGTTTCTCAATCATTTTTTCTTCTTCAGAAAGGTTACCGTAGCCAGATTCATACGCTTCGCTTTCCCAATCGCCGCATTGTACTTCTCTAAGTCCGTTGATCCAAATATCCATGTATTTGCAACACTTTGGACACTCGGCGCTATAGCCAACGGGCAGCCCGAAATTATCCATTTCATCTATATTCAACTTTTCCCCACAAATAGGGCAGTTTTGCACATTTTGACTAGGCTTAAACATTATGATCACCTCTGTTGCTTTTTTCTTACTTCTTTAACAAGAATTATAATTTACGCCAAAAACGAAAGATCAACCAATCATTTTTTGCCATATCTTCCTTGAGTTGCTGTCGCTGTTCTTCTGTCAATTCTTTTTGCAGCATTTCTTGTACTTCTCGAATACGTTCTTTTTTTTCTTCCTGCATTTGACTGCGCCATTCTGCGATAAACGCTTCTTTTTCTTTTTGCATTTGACTGCGCCACTCTTGGGCGAATTCTTCTTCTTGAAACTGTTTTTGCAGCTGACGTTCTTTTGCCTGCATTGTTCGTTGTAATTGACGTTGCATTTGCCGTTCAGCAATCTGCATTTCTCTTTGCAGCTGTCTTTGCATCTGTTGCTGTGCGATTTGCCGTTCTTTTTGTCGATGTCTTTGAATTTGCTGTGTTTGCTGTTCTTCTGCTTCTAGCTCTTTTTGTAACGCTTCCAAAACATCTTTAATCCGATCGGCTTTTTCTTTCTGCATTTGATTACGCCATTGTTCAATGAATTCCTTTTTTTCATGTTGCATCTGCAATCGCCAGTTTTCTACTTTTTCTTCTCTTTGCTGCTGTATTTGTGTGCGCCGTTCATTACGCCGCTGTTCAATCAATTGACGTCTCGTTGCCATCATTTCTCGTTGTTCTTGTTTCCGTCTCATTTCTTCATCTGTCATTATACTCATCTCCTAACAAACGATAGTTTATGACTGTTATTATATCATATATATACAGTATGTCAATGGTTTTCGTTGAAAATTATTTGACTTTTGTTATCAGTGATTATATACTAATATTAACATTTATAGTACAGTAATTTTTTTACTCCCTAAAGGAGGCACTTATGGATATTACCATTGTTACCGCTTCTCATGTTGCCTTATACCGACAAATTGCCGAACAGATTAAAAAGATGATTCTTGACGGCGTTTTACACGAAGGCGACATGCTTCCTTCGGTTCGTGCGCTGGCCAAAGAATTGGGTGTCAGCATTATTACTACTCGAAGAGCTTACACCGAATTGGAACATGAAGGCTTTGTTATTACGACGCCGGCGAAGGGCAGTTTTGTTTCTTTTCAATATCATGAAAAGCTGAGAGAATTAGGTTTGCTGAAACTAGAAACTATTTTAGCTAATGCCGTTCTTTTAGCTAAAAGTTTAAATATTGATGAAGAACATTTTCAACAAATTGCTCGCAATCTTTATTTGAAATCTACACAGGAAACACATCGATAAGAAAATGTTAAAAAACGCTGTTTTTTAAAAAAGCAAAAAATTTATTTTACAATAGCCAGTGAGAAAAATCACTGGCTATTTTGTTGTTTATAAGAAACAATATAGCTTATTGGCTTTAGAATTGCTCAAAGTTTATCGAATGGCTGTTGCTGATTTTTTGGTTTATGTAGTTTGGGCGATTATTTTTTAGCAACGATGATAAAAAAGTTTTGCACAAAATTAAAAACAAATGTTTTGCATTGTCCAACGGTTATGCTATAATGATAACGTCATGAGAATTGTTTAAGCAGTGAGCAAAAATTATTGATGAAAATGAAGTAAGGAGTGATTGAAGTGCCTGATTTTGAGTTGATTTCGGAGTATCAGCCGACAGGAGATCAGCCAAAAGCAATCGCCCAATTAGTGGAAGGATTGGATTTAGGGTATCCTAAACAAATTATGCTGGGCGTTACTGGTTCAGGAAAAACGTTTACCATGGCAAATATTATTGCTGAAGCTAATCGTCCAGCGTTGGTTATTGCTCATAACAAAACGCTGGCGGCTCAACTGCACAGTGAATTTAAAGCGTTTTTTCCTAATAATGCGGTGGAATATTTCGTCTCCTATTACGATTATTATCAGCCGGAGGCTTATGTGGCCTCTAGCGATACTTATATAGAAAAAGATTCGCAAATCAATGAGGAAATCGAAAAGCTGCGCCATTCAGCAACAGCGGCTTTATTGGAAAGGCGAGATGTGATTATTGTTGCCAGCGTATCTTGCATATATGGCTTGGGCTCGCCAGAATACTATCGAGCGCAAACATTATCTTTACGTTTGGGACAAGAATATGACCGTAACGATATTTTGCGCAAGCTGATTGATATTCAATACGAACGCAACGATATTGATTTTAAGCGGGGGACTTTTCGAGTAAGAGGCGATGTCATCGAAGTTTTTCCTGCCAGCTATTCGGATAAAGTGATTCGTATAGAAATGTTTGGCGATGAGGTTGAGCGAATCTGTGAAGTAGACTTATTAAGCGGTGAGATTATTGGTACTCGTAATCATGTCAGCATTTATCCTAATACCCATTATGTGACGGATCCTGATTATATGGAAACGGCCATTGCTCATATTGAAGCAGAATTGGAAGAAAGACTGGCTCAATTTAAAGCGCAAGGTAAACTTTTAGAAGCGCAGCGCATTGAACAACGGACACGTTATGATTTAGAAATGCTGCGTGAAGTAGGATTTTGTTCAGGCGTTGAAAATTATTCGCAGCCTCTTTCTGGTCGGGCGCCGGGCTCTACACCAGATACGCTGCTGGATTTTTTCCCTGATGATTTTATTTGTTTTATCGATGAATCCCATGTATCGGTGTCACAAATTGGTGGTATGTATGCTGGCGACCGTTCGCGAAAACAAAACTTAGTAGATTATGGTTTCCGTTTGCCATCGGCATTGGACAATCGTCCGTTAAGATTTGATGAATTTGAAGCCAAAACAGGTCAAACAATTTATGTATCAGCGACACCGGGCGACTATGAAAAGGAACATAGTCGGCAAATTGTCGAACAAATCATTCGTCCTACTGGACTATTAGATCCAGAAGTGGAAATTCGTCCGACAAAGGGACAAATTGATGATTTGCTAGATGAAATTCGGCTGCGCGTGGAGCGAGATGAACGCGTTTTGGTAACTACTTTAACAAAGCGCATGGCGGAAGATTTGACCGATTATTTTAAAGATGTTGGCGTTAGGGTACGTTACCTTCATTCGGAAATCAAAACGATTGAGCGTATGGAAATTCTCAGAGATTTGCGACTGGGTGAATTTGATGTATTGATTGGAATCAATCTGCTCAGAGAAGGGCTGGATTTACCAGAAGTTTCTTTAGTTGCTATTTTAGATGCCGATAAAGAAGGTTTTTTGCGGTCAGAACGTTCCATGATTCAGACTATTGGTCGTGCGGCGCGTAATGCCAACGGGCGAGTTATCATGTATGCTGATGTTGTAACTGGCTCTATGAAACGCGCTATTGATGAAACGAAGCGTCGGCGCGATATACAGATTAAATATAACGAAGAACATCATATTACACCACAAACTATTAACAAAAGCGTGCGTGATGTTATTGAAGCTACCAAAACGGTGGGTAAACCGACGGAAGAAGCATTACTTGATATTAGTGAAATGGATGAAAAACAACTCAATACGTATTTGAAACAGCTGGAAAAAGCGATGAAAGATGCTGCTAAAGCGTTAGAATTTGAACGAGCCGCCCAGCTACGAGATGAAATTCAACGAATTCAAAACAGTTAGAGAGGTATCAGAATGGCTAAAGATAAAATTACGATTAAAGGTGCGCGCGTGCATAATTTAAAGAATATTGATATAGAAATTCCCAGAGAAAAATTGGTGGTGATGACTGGACTTAGCGGCAGTGGTAAATCTTCTTTAGCATTTGATACCATATATGCCGAAGGGCAAAGGCGTTATGTCGAGTCGTTATCAGCTTATGCTCGTCAATTTCTTGGTCAGATGGATAAACCAGACGTCGATGCTATCGAAGGACTTTCGCCAGCAATTTCTATCGATCAAAAGACGACTAGTCGCAATCCTCGTTCCACTGTGGGAACGGTTACGGAAATATATGATTATCTACGTCTTTTATTTGCTCGTATTGGCGTTCCGCATTGCTATAAATGCGGTAAAGTGATTATGCAGCAAACCGTTGAGCAAATGGTGGATCAGCTAATGAGTTACCCAGAACGAACCAAGATGCAGATTTTAGCGCCAAAAGTACGCGGGCGTAAAGGAGAATTTCAAAAGACTA
This sequence comes from uncultured Peptococcaceae bacterium, assembly GCA_949743265.1. Lineage (GTDB taxonomy): Bacteria > Bacillota > Peptococcia > Peptococcales > Peptococcaceae > CATJSX01. The sequence continues at coordinate 102,477 of CATJSX010000079.1, read as the reverse complement.
TTGAGGAACTCAAAAAAGACGGCTATGTGCGCGTGAAGATTGACGGTGAAATGCGAGAGCTGTCAGAAGATATTAAGTTGGACAAAAATAAGAAACACAATATAGAAGTGATCATTGATCGTATTGCTATCAAAGAAGGTATTGAAAGCCGTTTAGCAGATTCTTTGGAAACGGCGTTGTCTATGGCGGACGGTATCGTTTGGGTAGAAATTATTGATGGGGAAATATTAACTTTTAGTGAAAAATTTGCTTGTGTTGATTGTGGAATCAGCGTAGGAGAAATCAGTCCTCGTATGTTTTCCTTTAATAACCCTTATGGCGCTTGTCCTGAATGCGACGGTTTGGGTAGCAAAGCGGAAGTTGATATAGATTTGGTCGTTCCGAACAGAAGTTTATCTATCATGGAGGGCGCTATTGCGCCGTGGAGTAAAGGCGGTATCAGCAACTATTATCTACAAATGCTGAAAGCAGCGGCTGTTGCGGAAAATATTGACTTAAATGCGCCTTTTGAAAATTTGAGCGAACGTGAACAGAATATTATTCTTTATGGATTGGGCGAGAAAAAGATTAGTTTTAGTTATACTAATTTATTTAAAGAGGAAAAAACTTATACTAATCGTTATGAAGGCGTTATTCCTAATTTACGTCGCCGTTACATGGAAACTAATTCCGACGCTTCTCGCGAAGAAATCAAAAATTATATGACCAATCGTCTTTGTCCCAAATGCAAAGGTAAGCGTTTGAAGCCGGAAGTGCTAGCAGTCAAAATCAATGATTATAATATTACTGATATTACCGAATTAAATATTCAGGAAGCTAAAGATTTATTAAATGGTCTTGTGCTCAATGAGCGACAGCAGCTCATTGGTCATCAAATTTTGAAAGAAATTGATGCTAGACTAGATTTTTTGATCAATGTTGGTTTGGATTATTTGACGTTGAGCCGCGCTGCTGGAACTCTTTCTGGCGGTGAAGCGCAAAGAATTCGCTTAGCGACGCAAATTGGATCGGGTTTGGTAGGCGTTTTATATATTTTAGACGAGCCAAGCATTGGACTGCATCAACGGGATAATGAGCGTTTAATTCAAACTTTGGAGCATTTGCGGGATTTGGGCAACACGTTAGTGGTAGTTGAACATGATGAAGATACTATGCTGGCAGCCGATTATATTGTCGATATTGGTCCCGGCGCTGGCGCTTTGGGAGGCGAAGTGGTCGCCTGCGGAACGTTGGAAGATATTAAGAAAGAACCACGTTCTATTACTGGTCAGTATTTAAGCGGCGTTAAGCGAATCGAAGTGCCTCTTTTGCGTCGTCAACCGCAAGATAAATGGTTGTTCGTTAAAGGCGCTGAAGAAAACAATCTGCATAAAATCAATGTGGATATTCCTTTGGGGCTTTTTGTTTGCGTAACTGGTGTTTCGGGATCCGGGAAAAGTACTTTAATCAATGAAATTCTCTATAAAGCCTTAGTACGTCATTTATACAAAAATAGTCGCATGATTCCGGGGAAATATGGCGCCATAGAAGGATTAGAACATATTGATAAAGTGATCAACATTGATCAATCGCCTATTGGTCGGACGCCGCGTTCCAATCCGGCGACATATACTGGCGTTTTTGATAATATTCGCGAATTGTTTTCTCAAACGCAAGAAGCAAAAGTTCGTGGATACAAAAGCGGTCGTTTTAGTTTTAATATTAAAGGCGGTCGTTGTGAAGCATGTACAGGGGATGGGATCATCAAAATCGAAATGCATTTTTTGCCTGACGTTTATGTACCATGTGAAATTTGTAAAGGTCAACGCTATAATAGAGAGACGTTAGAAATCAAATATAAAGGCAAAAATATCGCCGATGTGTTGGACATGACTATCAACGAAGCCTGCGAATTTTTTGAGCATCTGCCCAAAATTTACCGCAAAGTGAAAACATTACAAGATGTGGGCTTGGGTTACGTTAAACTCGGTCAGCCAGCAACGACGCTTTCCGGCGGTGAAGCACAGAGAGTCAAGCTTGCTACTGAATTGTCTCGCAAAAGCACAGGAAAAACCTTATATATTCTTGATGAACCGACAACTGGCTTACACATTGCCGATATTCACAAACTATTGGGCGTACTGAATCGTTTGGTAGAAGCGGGCGATACGGTATTAGTGATTGAACATAATTTGGATGTGATCAAATCAGCAGATTATCTCATTGATCTTGGGCCGGAAGGTGGTAAAAATGGCGGGCGTATCATTGCGAAAGGCACGCCGGAAGAAGTAGCTCAAGTAGAAAGCTCCTATACAGGGCAATTTTTACGCAAGCTGCTTGGACGGACCATATAAATGAGATAAAATTTATTAGAAATTAATTATTTAAACTATCAATAAAATTTGTGTTAAAATCGTATAAAAACAGCCAAACTGACATTTTCAGTTTGGCTGTTTTTATTATTAGTTTATAGAATAACTTTTGTTATTCTATAGGTTTAATGGTAATATTTTCTACTTGGCCCAAAACCGTTACGCAGAATCGTCCTTCAGCGAATAATTTTTTAGCGGTTTGCTGAATCATTTCTGGCGTGACCTGCCATAATTTTTCTACCGTTTCTTCTGGTGTAATAATCTCGTTTTGTATCAGTAATGAACGACCTAATTTATTCATGCGGCTGTTGATGCTTTCCAATCCCATGAACAAACTGCCTTTCATTTGATTGAAAACGCGTTTCAATTCATTGTCATTGATACCTTCTTGAGCAACTTGACGGGCTTCATCAATAATTAAATTGACTACTGTTTGGCAATTTTCCGCACGAGTAGCTGCGGAAAAGATAAAAGCGCCGCAATCAGAATAAGCGCCGTGATAACTATAAACGGTATAAGCTAATCCCATCTCTTCACGAATTTTCTGCACCAATCTGGAACTTAATCCACCGCCTAAATAAGTATTGAGCAAGCTAATAGGATACAATTCATCGCTGGTATTGTCAACGCCTAAAACGCCAATAGCAATCTGAGCCTGTCCGATAGCTTTTTGGTGACAATGTATAGCAGGAGGCTCTTGCTGATAAGGAGCAAAGCGGTTTTTTTCTCCTCTTGGTACTTGAATGAATAACGGCGTTAAAATGCGTATCACTTCCTCATGAGTAATATTGCCCACTACTGAAACTACCATATTGATGCCTGTGTAGTAGCGTTTCATATAGTCCTTCAAACGCTCCTGCGTAAAACCTGCTAATGTTTCTTCGACGCCCAGAATAGTTCTGCCTAAAGAATTATTACCCCACATATCTAAAGCAAATAAGTCATTAGCTAATTCATCAGGGGTATCTTCATACATTTTGATTTCTTCGATAATGACTTCACGTTCTTTGGCTAATTCCTGCTCATCAAACTGACTGTTAAAAATCATATCCGCTAAAATATCAGCGCTCAAGGCAAAATCTTCGCTGAGCGCTTTTACATAGTAGCAAGTATATTCTTTACTGGTAAAAGCATTGATTTGACCGCCGATAGCATCAATTTCGCGGGCAATATCTTGAGCGCTGCGTCGTTTTGTTCCTTTAAAAAGCATATGCTCGATAAAGTGCGTTATGCCGTTTTCTGCTTCTGTTTCGTAGCGGGAGCCTACGCCGACCCAAACGCCCATTGCCATAGATTGCACATGGGTGACGGTTTCGGTCACAATTCTAATGCCGTTATTCAATTCGGTGATTTGATAGTTTAATGTACTCATAGCTCTCTCCAATCAGTGCATTTTTCTTTCTATTCCTTAGTATAACGCAAATCGCTGTGAAAATCACCTAAATTTTGAAGCCATAGGTTAATAATTTTTCAGCGTCTAAAAAACGGTTTTGGCTTTTTAAAACGACAGCGATAACTGTGTGATCCTCACGGCGAGCCGCAGCCACAAAACATTGTCCTGCTTTATTGGTAGTACCAGTTTTGCCGCCGATGATACCTTTATATTGTCCCAAAAGTCGATTGGTATTTTTGATTTTAGCGCTGCGTCCGCTTTCCCAGCGAATGGTTTGATATTGTGTACCAATTACTTGAACAAATTGTTCGTTTTGCAGTCCATAACGCATAATCAGCGCCAAATCATAAGCGCAAGAATAATGATTATCATCAGGTAAACCGTTGGTATTGACAAACTGTGTATTAACGCAACCCAATAAGCGAGCTTTTAAATTCATCATTTTGACAAAATCGCTTTCTTCGTCGGCAATAGCTTCGCCAATAGCTACGCAAGCATCGTTAGCTGATTTCAGCATGGCGCTGTAAAGAAGATTTTCTAACGTGATTTTTTCATTTTCTACCAAATTGATACGAGATTCTCCAGTTTTGGCCGCTTTTTCTGAAACGGTTGTTACTGATTGTAAGTCGCTTAACTCGATGACTAATAGACCAGTCATTATTTTAGTCAAACTAGCTGGTGGGCGTTTCTCAAAAGCATTGCGGCTGAGTAAAATTTCTCCGCTATCACCGTCCATTAAAATAAAGGCTTCCGCTGTAATAGCTGGCGCTTTGATTGTCTGCGCTGCTAAAGCATCTAATTGAAATCCAAATGATAACAGCAAAGAAAAAAGCCAGACTGTTGTTAAACGCTGAAATTTTTTCTGTCCCATCGTTTATAAAATCTCCGATACCGTTTTGAAGGCGTATCCTTTTGCGCGAATCGTATCAATGATATCCGGCAAGGCGTTCAGCGTATGTTCTTTTGGGTGCATTAGTAAGATGGCGCCGTTGACTAATTTTTCCCCCGCTACTCGGTCAATTAACGTTGCTTTATCAGGCGGTGGCGTTTGCCAATCAATAGTATCCAGTGTCCACAAAATCACTTTGCTACCATTTTCTTCGGCTGCTTTTAGTAAATTTTCGCCACATTCACCGTATGCTGGCGCTAGCAGTGTTGGTTTTGTACCTGTAATAGCGGATAAAATCTGCTGACCTTTTTCAATGTCTTGCAAATTTTCCGCTAGAGAAATTTGGTCATGATGGGGATGAGCATAACCGTGATTGCCAATTTCATGACCAGCGTCGCTGATGGCTTTTACTATTTCTGGAAATTTTTCACCAAAACGACCAGTGACAAAAAATGTTGCCTTAACTTCTTTATCTTTGAGTACTGCCAGCATATCAGGTACAATATCTTCGCCCCAATCTACATTGATTGTTATGGCAACAACTTTTTCATGATTAGCGCCTTGTCTTATAGGATCGGCGATTACCGCGGTTTGTTTGCCGCCCCAAATACCATATACCAAAAGTGCCGCCAAGATAAATGCGCCACCAATCAGCAAAATTTTGATTTGCGTTTTGCTCAGAAAAATGATTTTCATACTTTTCTCCTCCTTTTACCCCATACTTATGCCATGTTGTGTCAAAATAGTCGTTGTCTTGCCAAAAAACCGTTACCTTCCTTTTGTTTAAAATAAGAAGAAGATATTGTAAACGTCGACAAAATAACAGATATGTTAGATTGCTTCAGCCAAACAAAAAAATATTTTGTTCTTTGCGACAGAAAATAGTAAGTAAGAGAAGAATATGGCTATTCGTCAATACAGGTGCTACTTTTTATGTTTCATTAAATATTTGAAACACAAAAAATCCAAGCATTTCTGCTTGGATAATAGAGTGGAAGGGATAGGATTCGAACCTATGAAGGCGGAGCCAACGGATTTACAGTCCGTCCCCTTTGGCCAGCTCGGGAACCCTTCCGTAATGTAAAATTTATTGACATCTAACTGACGAATATTATTATATCCGATGTTGAAGAAAATGTCAACACTTTTATCATTTTCTTTTTTCTAAATAACCTTCTAATTTACGTTTGACTCTTTGTAAAGCATTGTCTACGCTTTTAACATGGCGACCTAAACATTCGGCAATTTCTACATAAGATTTACCATCTAAATATAGCGTTACTACTTCTTTTTCTAAACTAGAAAGCATCTCGCCCATTTTGTCTTCTATATCGGCAATTTCTTCTTGTGAAATGATTAGTTCTTCTGGATCGCTTATTTTAGCGGTGATCATTACGTCCATAAGCGTTCGGTCTGATTCTTCATCAAATACAGGTTTATTAAGCGATATATAAGAATTCAGCGGGATATGTTTTTGTCTGGTGGCTGTTTTGATTGCTGTTATGATTTGTCTAGTAATGCAAATCTCTGCAAAAGCATGAAACGACGCCAAGCGGTCGCTTTTATAATCTCTGATGGCTTTATACAAACCGATCATGCCTTCTTGAATGATATCTTCTTTGTCAGCTCCAACTAAAAAATAGGTTCTAGCTTTGGCACGAACAAAATTTTTATACTTGTTAATAAGATATTCCAAAGCTGCTACATCACCAGTTTTTGCCATTTCTACCAGCTGATCGTCTTCCAGTTGAGCCAAAGTGGTATTTGCAGCGATATATTCCGCCATGCATTCCATTTCATCACCGCTTTCAATCGTCATTACCTCACCTGCGTCTCCATAAAATTTCTGTTTTGGCGAGTTATCACCTAAATTATACAATATTTTACAGTATTTGTCAATTACTTTTCTTCATGTTGTCCAAGTCTCATTCTTTCTAAAGCAGCTTTTACTTCCGGTGAAAGGCGGTCTTCCAAGCGATTGGCAGAATAAAGTTTTGGTTCGAGATGCTTTTTGTTGTCTTTTTGCGCCATACGTATTTCACGCTGCAATTCTCTAGCTGAGATGCGCAAGGCGCCTTTGCCCCAAATAGTTTCTTGCTGCAAACGATCAGATGTAGCGACAAATACTTTTTGATGTTTGGGAATTTGGGCGCAAATGCGTTCAATAGCCATATCGGCAGTAACGCCTTCTTTGGTATAAATAATATCGACGTTGTTGACTTTTTCACGTTTTTCTATGCCGCCTTTTACTTGATAGGCGTCAAAAACGATTATCGTTATAGCGCCAGTAAGTGCTGCATGATTGGCAATGATTTCGATGAATTTTTCTCTGGCGTGTTCCAAATTTTCTTCTTTAATATCGGCCAATTCTTGCCAAGCGCCGATCATATTGTATCCGTCAATAATCAAATATTCTTTCACGATTATTTCGCCTGCCGCTGTCTGTAAACCTCATATAAAAGCAAGCTGCAAGCTACGGAAGCATTGAGTGAATTAATCTTGCCTTGCATAGGGATAGAGACCAAAAAATCGCATTTTTCGCTGATCAAATGACCGAGTCCTTTGCCTTCGCTGCCAATAACGATAGCTAGCGGTCCTTTCAAATCTTCTTGATACATTTCTGCGCCTTCCATATTAGCGCCAACAATCCATAGACCTTTCTTTTTGAGCGCCTCTATTACTTGTGCCAGATTGCTTACTCGAGAAACTAATACGTGTTCTACCGCTCCCGCCGAAGACTTGGCAACGCCGTCAGTCAACGGAACGGCTCGTCTTTTAGGGATAATGACGCCATGAGCGCCTACTGCATCGACTGAGCGTAAAATAGCGCCTAAATTATGTGGATCTTCCAATTCATCTAAGATAACAATTAAAGGCGGTTCATTTTTTGTTTCAGCAAGTGCTAAAATATCCTGCCATGGGACATAATCTGTTGCAGCAAGAGAAGCGGCAATACCTTGATGATTTTCTTTGGGAAACATTTTATCCAGTTTTGCGCGTTCTACTTGCTGGATTTGGATGTTTTTTTCTTTAGCTAAATGGATAATTTCACCAATAGAGCCTTTTTGTTCCCCTTTTGCTAAGTAAATTTTGTTGATAGTAGTGCCTGATTTAATGGCTTCCATGACAGGATTGCGTCCAAAAATATCACCCATTGGGTTCACTTCCTTTATTTTCGATTTGATATAACTGCCGCATTTCTTGACTGCGCCCGCAAGTATAACGACCTTCAGGACATTTTCCGTAAACGCAGCCGGGCAGGGCATTTTGGTAAAGATCTGGCGCTAGCGTACGTAATAACAATAGTTTTTGTTGAGCAATGCGGCGTATCTCCCATTGAGCGTTAAAGCAAATGCGTTCTTTCAAAATATCATTATCTATACGGGCATTAGTTGAAGTTACAAGCTGAATAGGATCACAGTTGAGCAAAAAATACAACGCTTCGCTGCCAGGGTATGTTTGCAGCAAATATTTTCGAAACTTTTTAAAATCATTGACTAACGCCATAAATGACGAATAAAAAGGCGATTGGATAATGCTTTCTGGTACAATAGGCACTCTATCTTCTGCGATAATCTGGTATAAGTTTTCGCGATAATTAACAGGTAAACGATGGCGTTCTTGTTGATGATACGTTACCAGAGAAAATCTTAGCCCAAAAGTTGTTCGCCCCTGTTCGCTGATACTATAATGACCATAGCTCATGACGCGGTTGGCTACAGCGGCAGCTTTTAATGTGGCTTCTTCTCCCCAATCGTTTAAAATAGCCTGTGGTCCTTTGTTTGTTGTGCTGGTTAAAGCTCCTAAACCGGCTTTTAGTGTTAAGTCTTGAAAATGTCCCAATAACTGTACCGGTTTTTGTGTAGTTAATGGCGTTAAAATTTCTTGATAAAAAGCATCGCAAAGGGCGTTGTCCGCGTAATCAAAAACGAGTGTTTCCAATATATTGCGTAAAGATGGCGGCAAGAGAGATAGTAACGCGATTTTGATTTCAGCAAATAAATTGCCATATTGTTTGTCTTGAAATAGACGTAATGCGTCAACCAATTTATCGCCGCTCATTGCCGTTGTTACATTGGTTTTGATAGCTAAGGGCAATAAATATCGTCCGTCTTCGATAGCAATACCATATTGATAGTGTTCAGGTTTAGGTCTGCCTTTAAAATCTTCTTTGAGAACAGTCATTTGTTGATAGAGCGTTAAAGCTTGACTGATCAGTTTTTCTGCCTGATTTTGATCTGTTGGTTTCAGAGCGGGCAGTGTATAGCCTTCTTGATCAACCGCAACGTATCGTTGGCTTTGTTGGACATAAGAATCTTTCAATTCACACCAAAGCATACTTTGCAAGCGATTGATACCTTCCAGTACAAAACTGAAATTGCAACTTTTTAAAATTTCTCTGAGCGTCGTTTCATCTAGTTCTTTTTGCTTCTGCAAAAAACGCTCCACTTGTTCTACGCCAGTTGCTTCAAAATTGGTGATTTTCATGGTTTGTTGTCTCCTCTATAACTAAATCAATTTGATCAAGCAACCAGTTTAGCCGCTTTTCATCGCCTTGCAAGTATAAATAACCGACTAATGCTTCCAGTCCCGTTGCTTTGCGGTAAGTTACGACATCGGCATTTTTGGGCACATAAGCGCCTTTGGCATTACGCCCCCTTTTGGCGATTACGGCTTCCTGCTCAGTTAGTTGGGGCATGACTCGCAAAAGCAAAGATGCCTGTGTCATATTGTTAACTCTTTTAATAGCCAGCTGATGCATAGAATGAACTTTTTGGCTTTTTTGCAAAAGTTTTCTTCGTACATATAATTCATAAACGGCGTCGCCAATATAAGCTAACGTTAAAGGCGATAATTGCGCGGCGTCCTTTAAGTGCTCAAAATCCAGCAAATAGAAACCTTCTCTCTTGATAAAATAAATTTCTTGATATAAGCAGTATTATACCGAAAGTTAGTCCACAGGTCTACAAATTTATCATAATAATTTTAGAAGAGTGTCAGTATAGGAAAAAATTTTTGCCGTGATGTTGTTTGATTTTTATTTTTCATCTTCTTGTAAATATTTTTTTGTTTTATTAGTACTTAAAAAATTTTTTTAAAAATGAGGAATACATGCTTTTTTTAATGGATATAATAAGTTTATAATCAACCCCGAGTATAACCTTAAAAGAGCCGAAACAACAAAAATTACTGTTGTTTCGGCTCTTTTGATTTTGAAATAGGAATTATATGGAAAAGAATAAAATAACTCAATGGTTTAGATAAGATATCGGGAAAAAAATATGATTTTATTTGATAAAATAGCTATTTTCTACAGAGATTTTTCTGTTATAATAACAAAATATGAAGAAATTATGTGAAAGTGTCAGTAGATGTCGTCATCAATAGGCATTGATTGATGATAATGTTTATTTTATGTAAGGCTTATTATAGAATAGGAGGATTTGATGCTGAAATTTCTTTCGTCAATAGGATTGGCGCTTTTTTTAATTGCTTCTATGGCGGGTATGGCTGTAATAGCAACTATCGTTGGTAATGATTCAGTCTATACTTCTGTTCCTTTTTTGGGCTTGGTGGTAGCTTTTTGGTTAAATTTGTTGCTTTGCACAATTAAATTATTGCCGCAGTTGAAGATTATGTGGCGTCGAAATATTACCGATATAACAGATACTACCTTAGGTTATGACTGTTATGTGGGTAATGAAGAAAATTTGGCACAGCTACATAAATACTTGCAGAAAGGCAAGTATCACATTGAAGAAGAACAAAAAGAAACGCAGACAAAAATTTTTGCTAAAAAAAATAAACTTAGTCTTTTAGCTCCCCATATGCTTCATGTAGCGATTTTGATTATTTTGTTAGGTGGGGCGGTTATTTTTATGACCACTACTAGCGGCGGCGTATTTGGTTATGTGGACTCTGAGTCGAATCTGCCGATGTCTGTGCGCCAAGCAATCGGTGATAAGAGTGCTGAGCCAATAGAGAGAGGCGAAAAAAGCGACGATTATCTCAGTGTGCAAGATTTTCAAACTGTTTACGATGAGAAAGGACAAATTGACAACTGGGTTACTCGTTTTGATTTAACGATTGATCAGCAGCAAGTTGTAACAAATGGAGAAACAAAAGTCAACGCGCCGTATCGTTATCAAAATATGATGATCTATCAAAATTCCTATGGCAATCATTATGAGGCGATAATCACAGGCGGTGAGGACGCTGGCGGATATGTTTTGCCTGATGGACAGCACAATTTTCTGGCTGATGGTGAGAAAACATTGATGTTCAAGGGGTTATCTGATGGTCGCGTATTGCTAAAAGTTTTTAAGGTTGATACTGAAGGTGCAGAGGAAGTTCTTATTGGTCAAGTCGTTGAGCCCGGTGACATTGTCGCCATAGAGGAAGGCGTAACCATTGAATATTTAAGATCGAAACCTTATACTATATTAGAAGTGAAAGTTTCAAAAGGAAGCGGAATCGTGCTTTTTGGTTTTCTTTTGGCATGTGTGGCTTCTCTGTTATTCTGGTTAGGACGTTATCGTGAAATCATGGTTATTGCGGAAAATGAAGGCAATATAGCGATAAAAGTCGTTTGTAAAAATAAAATGGTGTTGGAAAGCATACAGAAAGAGCTTGACCAACAATTGCAGAAAGGATGAATATAAATGGAACAGCTGCAATTGCCACTATTATGGGCGATGCTTTGCACTTATATCGCTTCTTTTATGTTGTATGCGTTTAGTATTTGGGCGAAAAGGCCGCAAATCAGAGCGTTTGGCAGCCAAATTGCGTGGCTTGGTATGGTGCTTAATGGCGTATTGATGGTTTTGCGCGCGCTGTTGATTAACGGCATACCATTAAATAATGGATTTGAATTTGGGATGTGCTTTGCTTTTGCCTTAGTATTGACCTTTAATATTGTAGAGCGCAAATTTGACTTGGCAGCGGTAGGCGTTTTTGTTCTCCCTATTGCTGTTGTACTCAGTATTTGGTTATTGAGTGTTGATATGAGTATCATGCCGCTTATGCCGGCGCTGCGTAGCTATTGGTTATCTTTTCATGTAACAGCGGCGGTTATTGCTTATGGCACTTTTGCTCTTAGTTTCGCTTTATCCATAGCCTATCTCATTAAAGAAAAGTCAAGTATCAAAGAAGATTCTTTGCCTCAATTGCAAGTGCTTGATGAAGTATCTTACAAAATGATTTTTATTGGGCTTCCTTTTTTAACTATCATGCTAATTACTGGCGCTGTATGGGCAGAGTATGCGTGGGGTTCTTTTTGGAGTTGGGATCCTAAAGAAACATGGGCGTTAATCACATGGTTAGTTTATGCGTTTTATCTTCATGTACGTTTTATCAAAGGCTGGAAAGGACGTAAAGCTGCTTTATTATCCATTATTGGTTTTGCAGCTGTAATTTTTACTTTTATCGGCGTTAGTTATTTATTACCGGGTATGCACAGTTATCTGGCGGGGTAAGATAAAGAAAATAAAATTTGGAAGGGAGGTGACATGATGGCGCGCAATACGTTAGTAACCTTGATGCGAGAAAATCGCGAGGAAATCTTAAACGAATGGTTTCATCAATTTATTGGCGCTTATCCACCGGAAACCGTTAAATATTTTGAGCGGATTGAAAATACCTTTACCAATCCTATCGGCAGCAATGTCCATAAAAGTTTGGTGGCTATTTTAGATGAACTTTTGGGTGAACAGGACGGCGATAAAATTTATAAAGATCTAGAAATGATTTTGCGTATTAAAGCTGTTCAGGACGTTTCACCATCAAAAGCGGCTGCTTTTACGATGGCATTGAAAAGTATTATCCAAAAAAGGTTTCAAAAAGAGATAAATAGTGGTACTATTAGTGTAAATGATTTGCTGGAATTTTACGATACATTAGATTCCATAGCATTGATTGCGTTCAATATTTATACCGAAAGCAGAGAATTGATTTATGATATGCGTATCAGAGAGATCAAAGAACGCAACGATATTTTGCAGAAAGCTAATTTGCTTAATGAATCGGTGGATACTAGCACGTTTATGCGTTGCAGTAACTATATAGAAGAAAAATAATAGAAGGGGTGTTATTATGGCAAAACTTCCAAAACCAGCAGAGCTGTTAAAAATTGACTATAAGCCGCCGGAAACCGGTTGGATGGATACGCCGGTTGAGTTTAAACCGGGCACTTATAGTTATGCTGGTAAACCAGAAAGTTTGAATTTGATTGGGTTTCCTAACCCGAGAACATGGCAACCGACTGATGATGATTGGCAATTGCCGGAAAATTGGCAGGAGATTATTTTAGACGGTTTGCGAGATCGTTTGGAGCGTTTCCGCTCGCTGAAATTATTTATGGATATTTGTGTCAGATGCGGCGCTTGCGCTGATAAGTGCCATTTTTATTTAGGTTCAGGCGATCCGAAAAATATGCCGGTGCTGCGCGCAGAGTTATTGCGTTCGGTTTATCGTAAGGAATACACTTTAGCAGGTAAGCTGATGGCAAAAATGGTCGGTGCTAGAGAACTGACTTTGCCGGTATTAAAAGAATGGTTTTACTATTTCTTCCAGTGTACCGAATGTCGTCGTTGTTCCGTATTTTGTCCATATGGAATTGACACTGCGGAAATTACGATGATTGCCCGCGAACTCTTAAACTTAGTAGGGTTAAACATTGACTGGGTTATGGGACCGGTTTCAGCGTGCTATATGAAGGGGAATCATTTGGGCATTCAGCCTCATGGTGTTGTCGATTCCTTTGACATGGCGCTTGATGATATCGAAGATATTACGGGTGTCCGTTTGGATTTATCTTTTAACCGAAAAGGGGCAGAAATTTTGTATGTGCCGCCTTCAGGGGACGTTTTTGCTACACCGGGAACGTATAGTTTAATGGGGCAGTTGATGCTTTTCCATGAAATGGGTTTGGACTACACTTTAAGTACGTACAATTCAGAAGGCGGTAACTTTGGTTTATTTACTTCCAATGAAATGATGAAGCGTTTAAATGCCAAGATTTATGCTGAAGCTAAGCGTTTAGGCGTTAAATGGATTTTAGGCGGCGAGTGCGGTCATATGTGGCGTGTCATTAATCAGTATATGGATACGATGAACGGACCGGCTGATTTCTTGGAAGTGCCTGTTAGTCCGATTACTGGTACGCGGTTTGAAAATGCAAAATCGACTAAAATGATTCACGTTACTGAATTTACTGCTGATCTTTTAAGACACAACAAAATTAAGCTGGATCCATCTAGAAATAAAGGTATTATTGCTACTTATCATGATTCCTGCAACCCTGCCAGAGCGATGGGATTGATGGAAGAACCAAGATATATTCTTGATCATTGCGTCGAATGGCATGAAATGCCAGAAGATACTATTAGAGAAAAAACTTTTTGCTGCGGTGGCGGCGCTGGCTTGGGTAATGATGAAAATATGGAAATGCGCATGCGCGGCGGTTTTCCTAGAGCCAATGCTGTTAAATATGTTCATGAAAAACATGGTGTTAATATGTTGGCTTGCGTCTGTGCTATTGACAGAGCGACTTTGCCGCCGTTAATGCGTTATTGGGTACCCGGTGTAGAAGTTTGCGGCGTTCATGAACTCTTGGGTAATGCTTTGATTATGAAAGGCGAAAAGAAAAGAGAAGAAAATTTACGTTTTGAACCGCTGCAAAACCTCGAAGATGAAGTAGCTGAGGAGGATGCAAATGTATAAGCCACGTAATATTATAATTGGTGTTATTGCTTTCCTAGCTTTGATTTTCTTCCCGGTATGGTCTTCTTTATTTACTACTGGCGAAGCTGTTGGGGCTGAAATTAGTCTTGATACGCCGATGATCAATGCTATGGAAAATCCTAAATGTGTTGAAGATACTGAATGGATGAGAGCAAATCATATGAAACTTTTAGCTGATTGGAAAGTTGAAGTTGTTCGTAACGGTAATCGTATTTATGTTGCTGAAGACGGTCAGAAATATTTGGCAAGTTTGCAGAATACTTGTTTTGAGTGTCATTCTAATTATGACGAATTCTGTCTGAAATGCCATGAGTATAACAACGTTTCTCCAACCTGCTGGACTTGCCATGTAGAACCGACAGTTGTAGAGGAGGGGAATAAGTAATCATGGAAAATATGTCAAGACGTAAATTTTTAAAATTGGGCGGTGCTGCTGCTGTTGGTTTGGGTGCCGCTGTAGTGACTAAAACAGCCGACGCCGCTCAAATTGGTGGTAGTTATCAAAAAGATAGCGCTCGTATGCAGGCGAAAAATTGGGGAATGGTCATTGATATGAGCAAGTTTTCCGAAGAAAGTTTTAACGCTTGCGTCGAAGCCTGCCACAGTTTCCACAATGTGCCTAATATTGACACCAAAAAAGATGAAGTCAAATGGATTTGGAAACAGACTTATGAGCAGTTGTTTTTAGATGAAACTCATGAGCATTTATCAGCAAAATATAAAGATCAAGAGTTCATGACGATTTGTAACCATTGTCAAGAACCGGTTTGCGTTAGAGTTTGCCCAACGAAAGCAACTTTTAAAAACGACCAAGGCGTTATTCTCATGGATATGCATCGTTGCATTGGCTGTCGTAACTGTATGGCTGCGTGTCCTTATGGCGCTCGTAGTTTTAATTTTAAGGATCCGCGTCCTTATATTGAAGAAATCAATCCCACCTATCCGACGCGCATGAAAGGCGTTGTGGAAAAATGTAATTTCTGTGCGGAACGTTTGGCTTTAGGGCAGTTACCGCTGTGCGTTGAACTTTCTAACGGTGCCATTACCTTTGGGGATATTGATGATCCGCAATCAGGCGTCAGCAAACTTATTGCTGAAAATTTTACCTTGCAGCGCAGAGCTAACTTGGGCACTAAGCCTAAAGTTTACTATATCGTCTAAGGGAGGGAAAATCTATGATCGAAAAAGCGCTTGTTAAACGCAGTAGCAAATCTTATTGGGCATGGATCATCTTTTTATTGGTCTTGATTGCCGTTGGTTTTGCTGCTTATATTTACCAGATGACGCAAGGTTTTGCTGTTACTGGGATGAGCAGAGATATTTCATGGGGAATGTATATTGGTCATTTGACCTTTTTTGTCGGGGTTGCCGCCGGAGGGGTAATGATTGTACTGCCATATTATCTGCATAATGTAAAAGAATTTGGCAGAATTACCGTTGTTGGTGAATTCTTGGCTATTCCGGCTGTTATTATGGCTCTTTTATTCGTCGTAGTGGACATTGGTTCACCGATGAAATTGTTTAACGTTTACTTATATGCGACGCCGCATTCCATGCTTTTTTGGGATTCTGTCGTATTGCCTTGCTATTTGCTATTAAACTTAGTAGTAGGTTATTCTGTTTTGCAAGCAGAAAATAAAGGTGTGCATTATAAAAAATGGGTGAAATTTTTAGCATTAGTTTCAATACCTTTTGCTTTTAGTATTCACGTAGTTACCGCCTTTTTATACTCTGGTTTGCCTAGTCGTCATTATTTTTTGACCGCTATGCTGCCGGCTAAATTTTTAGCTAGCGCTTTTGCCACTGGACCGGCGTTGATTATTTTGATTTGTTTCTTGCTGAAAAAATTATGTGGTTTTGATGCTGGTGAAACGGCTATTAAGAAATTGTCAACCATTTCAGCTTATGCCTATACTGCAACGCTATTTATGGTTGGCTGCGAATTTTTTACTGCTTTTTATTCTAATGTTCCGGGACATAAAGCGGCTTTGCAGTATCTGTTTTTTGGCTTGCATGGACATAACCAATTTGTACCGCTGATGATGGTTTTCGTTGCGCTGGCTGTTGTTGCGCTTTGTCTGATGATTCCTCGTCAAAATAGAGATAATCCTATTACATTAGGCGTTGGCTGTGCTTGCATCTTTTTAACCATGTATATTGAAAAAGGTTTGACTTTCATTATTGGTGGACTTTCTGAAACGCCTTTTGGTGAAATCGCTTCTTATCATATTACTGTACCAGAATTATTGATCATCGTTGGCGTCTTTGCTATTGGCTTTTTAATCGCCAGCATTCTCTTTAAATTGGTCGTTGTTGTTAAAAAAGATAGAGACGTTGACGCATTTCCGCAGGAAGATCGTGCTGGCTTAGCTGCTCGTTTGTTAGCCAAAGGCAGCGATAAATAATGATAAGCGGAAAACAAGGATAATTCAAATTAAGAAAAGAGGGATAAGGAGATGAATGTAGCTGTTGCGTTAGTTATCGTGCTGGCTATTTTAGCGATTGCTTATGTCGGTGTGGAACTTTTGGGACTCGCTTTTGTCTTTAGCGTAGTTTTACCTTATGTTGCTGTCGCTGTATTCGTTGTCGGCTTTATCTATAGGATCGTCAAATGGGCAAAATCTCCAGTGCCGTTCAGAATTCCGACGACCTGTGGTCAACAAAAATCATTGGATTTTATCAAACAGAATAAAATTGAAAATCCATCTTCCAGAGGCTGGGTTATTGTGCGTATGGCTTTGGAAGTGCTGTGTTTTCGGTCGTTATTCAGAAACTCATCGGCTGAGTTGACTGAAAAAGGCGATCTTGCTTATCAATGGGAAAAATGGCTGTGGTTGTTTGCTTTAGTATTCCACTGGAGCTTCTTCTTTGTTATTATTCGCCACATGCGTTTTTTTACCGACCCAGTACCGGGTTTCGTTACTTTATGGGAAAAAATCGACGGTGTATTTTGGGTTGATTTGCAGCAACTGTATTTAACAGGTGTGCTGCTTTTGGTAGGCATCACGTTTCTATTTATCAGACGTGTTGTTATTCCTAGAGTACGATATATCAGTTTGGTCAATGATTTCTTGCCGTTATTATTGATCATGGGTATCGCTATTACTGGTTTAATGATGCGGTATTTGACCCATGCTGATATTAGCGCTATCAAAGAATTAACCATGGGTTTGATTACTTTTCATCCAGTCGTACCAGAAGACCTCAGCATGGTTTTCTATGCTCATTTAACATTAGTGTGCTCATTGCTGATTTATTTCCCTATGAGCAAGTTAATGCACGCTGCTGGTATTTTCATGAGTCCAACTCGCAATATGGCAAATAATAATCGTATGGAACGTCATATCAATCCTTGGAATCCAGAAGTTGAAGTTCATACTTATGAACAATACGAAGATGAATTTAGGGATAAGATGCGGGCGGTAGGATTGCCTTTAGAAAAAGATATTTAGAATTTCAAAAGCTATAAAAAAGAAGAGACTAGCTGAAAAATATTTTTTAGCTGGTCTCTTCTTTTTGGTGTTTTGGCGATAATTTTTTTGTTTTATATTGACTTTCTATTATATTGCGAGAAAGTAATTTTAATTTTTTATTTGTTCATCTGGAAGATAACAAACAACATCTTCAATTTGACAGGAAAGTATGCGACAGATTGCATTTAAAGTTGCAGTAGAAACGTTGCGATTTTGTTTGAGAGAATCAAAAACGCGGAAATGACATACATTTATATTTTTTTCGACTGATTGTCATAAAAAGTAAAAGATTTCCACACTAATTTATTTGACAGCATTTTGTTGATTCGTGTACAATAGAAGGGAAATTTGGGATAAAGCAAGGAGTTTTGACGAAATGAAAATAAAAACGATTTTACTAACAGCGGCTTTTTCTGCACTATTTCCTTTAACGGCATTAGCTGGTGAAGAAGTCACCGTAACGCTGCCGGATTTTAAGGTCACAATGAATCATACGGAAGTCAATTCTGCTAACAGTCAGTATCCTTTTTTGGTGTACAAGGATATTACTTATGTGCCCATGACGTATCACGATACGCGCTTGTTGGGTTTAAACAGTCAATGGACTGCTGAAAGCGGATTGACGATCAGCAAAATGCTGACTTTTGACAGTGAGAGCGCTAAAGGGCAGTATCAGCCGTACCATCAGGAAGCCGCCAATCAGCGCAGCTATCAAGCGACAACAGTCGATTTTACCGTTACTGTCGGCGATAAAGCTATTGATAATCAAGCTGAAGAATATCCGCTTTTGCTTTTTCGCGATGTGACGTATTTTCCTTTGACTTGGCGTTTTGCAGTCAATGAATTTGGCTGGGAATATCATTTTGACGCTGACAGCGGTTTGGTAATTACGCCGACTTCTACACAGCCGACAACCACAACGTCTCCTAGTATTCCTAGCGGCAATATCGTTATCACAGGCAATGTCGTTAACGTTCGCGCTAACAGCAGTACCGATTCGGAAGTCATTGCGCAAGTAAAAAGCGGCGATGTGCTTGCTTCGCTGCGAAAAGAAAATGACTGGTATCATGTCATTCTTTCTGACGGTCGCGTAGGCTGGATTGCCGGTTGGTTGGCTGTCGAACAAACAGACGAGCAAAAAGTTGATCAAAGTCAAAGCACTAACCAGAATAGCAATAATACGGTTAATAACAATTCTGCGCCAACCGTCAACACCAACACAACGATGTCGCCGTCGCAAATTGATTTAGACGACAGTCACCAGTTAAATATCAAGCAAATCGGTATCGACAGTATTATTTATCTTGAAGGACTAGAAGATAAAAATTATTCGCTGACAAAGAATAACGATCATAAACTAACTATCAAAGTAACAGATGGCAAATTTAAATCGCAATCTTATCCCATTGGTCAATTTGGCGTCAATTCAGTCGCCGTATCGGGGCAGTTGGTCAGCATTGATTTTACCGGCAAAATTACTTACGCTGAAAAATATACGCCAGAGACAAAGACATTGCAGTTGACTGTCAAAAATATGGGCAATGAAAATATTACCCAAGACCCAGTGACCGATGATTCCGTTCATCTTTTGCGTATGCAGCAAATGACGCCGCAGGAAGCTCAAACGGTTTTGGAATTGGTCATCGGTGCTGATAATGGCGCTAGAGTCACCAGCAGCACCAGCGATAAAATTGTGGTCGAAATTGATAACAATTCCACCAGACGATTCAGCCCTATTACGGGCAGTATCGGTCCGATTACGCGTATCAGCGCTCGTGATATGGCTGATGATAAAGCGGAAATTACCCTTGAATTACAAAAAGGCGCTTACTGCGTTTTGGATAAATCAGGCGAGAATCTGCGCATTGTCGCTAAGAATCGCAACAGCGCTCAAAGCCAAGGCTTAAGCGGCAAAACCATCGTTTTAGATCCCGGTCATGGCGGCAAAGATCCCGGCGCTATTGGATTAGTATTAGGCATTACTGACCGAGAGGTCGGTATGGGAGTTTGCAATACCTTAAAAACGCTCTTAGAAAACGCTGGCGCTAACGTTGTCATGACCAGAACGGATCAGTACGGTTTTCTAACCGTCGGCGAGCGGGCAGAGTTATCTAATCAAGTGGAGGCTGATATTTTTGTCAGCGTTCATGCCAATTCGGCAGCGCCTAAAAGAACGCCTTTCGGCACGCAAGTCTATTATTACGCGCCCAGCGGCGGCTTGACTTTGGCAGCGCAAAAGCCGATTCGTTTAGAACTAGCCACGCTCGTCAGCGACCATATCAGCGCTCAAACAGGACGCAAAAGCGGCGTTTATACGCAAAATCTTGGCGTTCTCAGAGAAAATAACAGTCCTTCTATTTTGGTCGAAGCTGGCTTTTTAAGCAATCCCGAAGAAGAAGCGCTAATGGCAGATCAAAATTATCTGGATAAAATCGCACAAGGCATTTTTAACGGTTTAGTAGCTTATTTACAAGTGAATTAACCCAACAAAAAGACCATTGGCTCTACTAATTGAGTCAATGGTCTTTACTATTTAGCACGCAATTATTCTACGCCCAACGCTTTAAAAACAGCGTCTTCTGCGCTTTGATAAAAAATAAGATTAAAACAACCAATCAATTCCGAGGGCACCGTACCCAAATCGGCGGCTGAGGTCAGTGGTAAGAGTACTTTTTTGGCGCCGCTGTCGAGACAAACCTGCAAAGTATCAGCCAATTCGTCCACTTTACTCAAAATGCCAGTGATGCTCATTTCACCCAGTACTGCCAAACTGCTGAGTACAGGTTTGTTCAGCGCGATAGAGCAAAGAGAAATCAGCGTCGGCAAAGCCAACTGGTCTGTCATGCCGATTCCCTGCAAATCTTGATAGTTAACCAAATAATTTTTCGTCGTTGTGCTGATAGCGCCGCTGATACGATTGCTATTGGCTTTTAGATAATGAAAGGCGGTGTTAGTCGCTTCTTTGCTTTTGATATCAGAGCCAATGCCCGTCCGTTCAAATTTGCCGCTGCCAGCCATCATTTGCGCTTCCAAACGAAAAGCGCCAATCATGCCCGATTTACCCAAAGCAACAGTATAAACTTGTCCTGATGGACACACGCCTTCTGGAATGAGTTTGCCGCCGCCTTGTTCTGGTACGGTAACATAATGCTCTTCAAAAGTTTCCAGATCAATATAGGAAAAATTTACATCGTAAAATTCCATACCACCCAGTTTTTTTAGCTGCTCCTTGACCCGCCGCCGCATTTCCAACGCAATTTTTAAGATTTCCGCTAACTGCTCTTTGGTATATTCTCCATCAGGATATAAAAGTTTGACAAAACCGCCTACCATTTTTCTCACCGCAATAGTGTCGCGCTGATTGAGATTTTTGCCCAAGCGAAAATATTGATCCAGCGCATCGCCGTGCTGTTCCTTGCGCAGCTCGCGAATAAATTCCGCCAGATAATCGGTGATAAAGCCGTAATCGTCGGTGAAATGTTCCGGTCGAAATTTGGGAATTTCCCAGCCGGGAATATAGCAGTGCATACGGTCAAGAAATGCCGTATCGGTGCCCATTTCCGGCGGAAACGGATCAAATAAACTGGAAGTTTTCAATAATACATCGACGCTTTGATTGATATTGCCAACGAAAACCATCGACGCACTGGCAGATTTTTCTTCTTTACCGCGAGCAAAAGAGCCCGACGCCATGTAATCTTTCATAATTTGAATACCGTCTTTATCTTTGAAATTGATACCCGCTACTTCGTCAAAGGCTACACAATCCCATAAGCCAACAAGACCTACCGTTCTTTTGCTCATGTTATAAAACAAATTCGCAACTGTCGTCTGTCCGCCGGAAACAAGAATACTGTTGGGCGAAATCTCTTTGTAAATATGGGATTTGCCGGTGCTGCGCGGTCCCAATTCGCATAGATTGAAATTATTTTCCACTAACGGCAGCATACGCGCCAACAACAGCCACTGTTCCCGTTCGTTAAATTTGTCCGGTTCCATGCCTACGGAGCGCAGGAGAATTTTTAGCCATTCTGTTTTAGTAAATTGTTTTCGCCCTTGCTTTAATTCCTCAATATCAACATGGGGCATTTGAATAGGCGTCAATTTGTGAATCAAAATAGGCGAGCTTTGCTTGTCTTCTTCCACATAATCATATTCTAACTGCACAATACACCAAATCCCGCCGCAAAGCAAGCGGTCGTATTGTGTGGGATATTGCTCCGCTATGGGAATATCCTTGATGCCCAGATTGGAAAAATCCGCTTCATAGCTGTCGCTTTTGATATTGAGACTGACAGTAATTTTGTCAATAACCGTATAGCTGCCCCGCTGACGAAGTATAGAAAGAATCTTTTGCGCTTCGTCGGGACGAACGTAATTTTCTGCCAAGATACGCTTGACTTGTGCAACGCCGGTTTCGATTACTTCATCATCATCGGTGCTGCAATACTGCCCCAGCAAAAATTCAAGCACATAAACAGGCACGTTAGCACCTTCTTTGATCTTCTTCGTCAAATCTTTGCGAACGATTTTGCCGTCAAAAAACTGCCGCAGCTTGTTATTGAGCATCATATTGTCGTCTGCTGTTTCCAAAACTTCTTTGTTGTCGTCCATTTCTCCACCTTCCTCTACCAATTAAAATCATCGGCTAACGCCATGTCGATATGAAAAATAATTTCTTCCGGCAGATCAATGCCGTTATCTATTTTCAGTCGATAGTTGTCGTTTTTATCGTATTTGCCGCTTTTTAAATGAAACCGCACATGAAAAACGCGTTCCGAAGCGTTGTCATTGGTGCGGTCAGCGATAATAGTCTGACGGTCGCTGATTATGGCGCCGTTTTCATCGACCAGATAAACGCTGTATGTGCATGGCTGTACTTTGTCGCCGATGGGCTGGCTTTGGAAGAAATCCAGCGCAAAAATCAGATTAGTAATGCGGCGGCTCTCACTCAAAAGTTTCAAAGATGCTACAGTCATCGCCGTATAGCGTTTGCTGTCAGCGCGAAGATTTTTGAAAACAATAACTGGCACGACTATTTCTGGCAAACTTATGCCGCCGTGAACATAATTTTCACCGCTGCCAGTGATTTTGATGCGGCTGTTGTCACGCAAGGTATAGCCGCGCAGAGCCATACCGCCAAATTCTTTCGTCAAATTGACCGGCAGAAGAAAATCGGCAGTGGCTTCCGGCGCTGTCAGCAAATAGCGCCGACCAGATTCGTAAATTTCGCCGCTTAAAATACGACGCTCTACTTTGTCCCCCTCGGCTAACGGACTGCGCGTATACAGAAAACCATGGTCGGCAGTGAGCAGAATATTGGTGCCGTTCATATCATTGGTAATTATCCTCACAAGGGCGGCTAATTCTTTGATAGCGTCGCGGCAGCCTTCAAAAACTTTTGGCTCCGTTGCCGCCTTGTCGCCCATAGCGTCAATAGTGTTGTGATAGATGTAAATCACTTCTTTGCCGCTGATCAGTTCCCGTCGCTTGGCGCTCTTCATGGTCAAAAGGTCGTTGTACATCGTTGCTGCGCTGTGGGGATTAGTGGCGCAAAGGACTTTTTCACGCTCTGTCAATGAACGCGTAGTCATACCGTCAGCTAATATGTCCAGCTGGTCGTTGATTTCAAGAGTATTTTGCGGCAATAGCGCCGCCATGCCAAATTTTGTAATGGTGGGAAACGTTCCTTGCATGGCTTCCAGCTTGACTTCGCCGTTGGTATTGCGGCTCAAATAACGGCGCAATTCGGCGGCAGCTTCATAGCGCAAAGC
Organism: uncultured Peptococcaceae bacterium; assembly: GCA_949743265.1. GTDB lineage: Bacteria > Bacillota > Peptococcia > Peptococcales > Peptococcaceae > CATJSX01. Next base: position 78,856 of record CATJSX010000079.1, on the reverse strand, counting down.
GTCGGAAATGATGACAAATACCCGCGAATTTTTCTTGACTAACGGCGCTACATATTGCTGATAAAAATCACGCTGCCGCTCGATGCCTGCGATATAGCCTAGCGTCGCCCAATCTGCTTCCGCTGCGCGTACCCAGCACGACGTCAGCTCATTTAGATAAGATTTCTGATACAAAATTTCCCCATAATCGGCGGCACGTTTCAAACTGTCCGTCAAAAGTGAATGTCCTTCCGCCAAGGCATGCCCGAAGGCTTCTTGAAAACGACGGTAAAACTCGTCCATTTCATAAGCTGTTTCCGTATACAATCGCCAGATTTCGCGGGCTTCGGTGAGATGAAAATTGCCCTGACGCTGCACAAACTCTTGAATCTTTCCCAGATAATCCAAACAGTCGTAGTCGTGACGAAATAATTCATACCAGCCCGCTGTGCGGCGATTGTCTACCACTTGCGCGATTAACGGCGGCTTGACGATTTGTTCCGCCGCTTCATCAAAAAACCGCTGCAAAATTACCTCATGAATAGCGGGAAAAATATCGCTGCTTAACAATATCGCCGTTTCCTGCTTTGCCAGTCGTTCAGGCAGCCGCAACGTTTCTTCTACTGTGCGGCATAGCGTCAAAAGCGTTTCCTGACGCTCGCTTTGCCGCCATTCATGAACCATACTGTAGCAAAAAGCGCGATGATTGACGGAAATAAAACGCTCCAATCCTTTGAGCGCGTTGGGCGTCATGGTTTGCGCCAGCGCGCTCAGCAGCACATGAGCGGCGAAATTCAAAAGCGTCTGCTCGCCTTCGTACTGATAGCCTGTATAACGCTGCGCCAACTGCCAAAAATCGTCTATACTGCCAAACTTTTTGATGCGCAGCAAGATCTCGTTGTCCGCTGTCGTCAATCCCTTCGACAGAACCGCCGCCAATATTTCCGCTATGGTGCTTTCTTTGGCGTCGGCGAGAACCGCCAATAGATCAATTTGAAGCGTCAGCGGCTCTTCATAGGCTCGTCCCATACGCAGTAATTTCTGCCGCCGCTCCTTGTTGTCAAAAAATCTGCTGTACAGCCGCACGACTTTGCGCATGGGCGCGCTGGGCGCGATGTGCATTTCTTCCATCAGCATGGAAAGACCGTCAGCGCGAAAAATTTCGCTGAAATGCTTAATATCCAGCAGCCAATCGTCTTGACTTTGCGGATAAACCAAAGGATCATAGATCAAATAATTTCCCTCTAAATCATCATGCAGCAACAATTTCTTTACCGCAAAATTATTGCTGCCAGTGAGCTTGACTATGTTCACTGTAGGCAAGGATAATTCGTCAACCATAGCGGTAAATTCTTGGTCTTCGTCCTGCCAAAAGATAATTCTGCGGCGACAGTTAGCTGCTAGCGGTGCGTTAAAACGCTCTGTCAACAATGCTTCAATGGTTTCCAGCGACATATCTTTCGCCTCCTTTATTTGATTTTTGCCAATACATCGCCAAACAGCGCGTAATTGTGTTTAACGCCGTCATCAAGATCGATAGTGATATTTTGGTCGGCGAGATGGTGAATTTTTTCCTCATACTGCTGCAATTCGGCGGCCTGCTCTTGCAGCTTTTTCTGTTCCTTTGCCAATTTCACCCGCTGCGACGGCTCGGCGTGCAAAAGCGCGTCGTCAAGATGCGTCAGCCGCGTGCGGTAACGCTCCTGCTGCTCGTGAATATAGTCGGTGCGCATTTGTGCCAATAAATCGCTTTGGTAGCGGTGCATGTAAATCAGCGCTTTAAAACCGTTTTTCTTGCCGCTGTCAAATAGCCAGTAAATAGGGCGTTTTTGGTACGTTTTGCAATGGTCGGTATAAAAATCGCTCAAAAAATAACGGCGAATAACTTCCCGCGCTGTGCCCTTGCCGCCCAGCGCATCAGCGATAAATTTAAGATTTTCTTCCAGCGTTTCTTCGCCGTAAACCATCGCCACCCATTGCACAAAACGAGCAGTAATATCATTGTCAAAATAATCGTCGTCGCCGATAGGGACAATATTGTCATGACAAGGGGAGTAGTGATTGGCAGCTAGTGACGAGCGGATAGCTTGCCAATCAATGCGGTCAGCATCTTGCCAACCTCTGCTGATAAGCTCATTGCCGTTTCCGTTGGCAATGGCGTTAAGTATTTCAGGCGAACACAAATCATACACTGGGTCTGTAACGCCTCCCCATTGAACGCCATCGCTATGATTAGAAAATGGACGAATACCCTTATAAAGTTCCGTTATTGTCCCTAGACGGATACTGTCACCTGCTGTATTTGTGCCGATAACACATGTAATCCCTTTGTCAGTATCAGTTGCCAGATCAAAAACTCTTGACAGCTCTCTAACGATATAGTGTTCAATTACTTTATGTCGATAATAGTAAGTAGTAACGGGTGACAGATTACTAGATGGTCCACTAATTCCTACCCATTGCTTACTAAAATCGCCGCCTGCATACGCCAAGCCCTCCACATCAAGAGAGTAACGACCCAATAAACAGCCCACCGCGTAGGAAATCAACGACACCATTTCATCGCGCAGTGTGCGGACATAATTGCTGCCTTTCATGGATTCTGGTACATGGTCTTTGCTGTCATAAATACGGTGAACGGTAACGTCTTTGTCGGCAACTTCCGGCGTCAATTCGTCCTGCAAGCCGTAAATCTCAATAAAAATTCGGTTTAATTCTTCTTCATTAGCTTTGAGCTGGTCAAAGCGTGCATTGCATTCGGTTTTGTATGCAGTGTATTTGTTGGAAATTAGTTGTGACATTAGTTTAATGACTCCTTTCCGATTATGGCTTTTAGATAAGAATCAGCAATATATAAAGCAAGTTTTTGCAGTTTTGGAACGGTAAGTGTTATCTTAAAATCTATTACTCCTTTAAGGTCGTTTCTTTTACAAATGGATAGTTCTTTTATGTCTGGACATAAACGTTTACTAGTGGTGCATTTTATACTGCAAGGATACACATTATAAATTGTGATGTATATAGTCTTGTTTTCATTTACGGAAACCTCTAAATTTTGATGAGCAATTCCATTTCTAAACTTTTTAACATATGAATAGATAGATTTATTTTCAACGTTTACAATTTTTCCATCGCATGACTTTATAGGAATAAAAATAGTTGGTGCAATATCAAGTTCCTTTTTAAAATCTCCATAACTTCCTGCAAAAATCCGTTGTCCATCTTTCTCTTTTGCTTTTTCAAAGGGTAAAATTACCAATGATAGCAGAGAATTGATTAACATCGTAGGTGAAAATTTATCTGTATCCGAAAATGTTTCTATAATCTTTTTGGTTGTTTCAATTTGTTTTATATAGAATTCTTGATTGTTGTCCATAATGCTACCTTTCACTTCAAACTAAAGTAGTAATAATTACTTATTTTCTGTCATTCTATCAATTGAAAAATAGCTTTTTTATTAAGTAATTTTTCTTTTTCAATTACTGTACCATTTTTGTCTGGTAAACATAGCGATATACTAACAATCTGATCACGATTTTTTCTATTGGTACAAAATTTAAAATAACAGTAAAGTTGTTTATTTAAATATTCATTACTATTTTTTAGATAATATTCTTTTAAATACTTAGCCTTAAAATCTGATGTTTCACTTAGAATATGTATCACTATAGTATCATTACTTAAAACTGGTCTTTTATGCCCACTACCATATTCTGGAGAAGAAACAAGTAAGTCATCACCTATTATTTCTCCATCAGGAAAAGCTTCAGAAATAGCTTGTGAAAGAGTATGTTTTCTATGATGCGCTTCATATTCTCCACTAAATATTTTTTTAGTATTAGCGGTCTTAATAAAAGATAAGTATTCCTTGTAACGATTTATAATTTTATCTCTAATTAAATTGATTTGTTGTTCGGAAATATGTCCTTCAAGTTGCTTTATCATCTAATCACCTCATACCAATGGATTTTTTTTGAAGTCCCATGATGTCTCATAGGAATCCCAATCTATTTTTGATAATTCAATTTGTTGTTCAACAATTTCGATGATTTTATCATGTTTATCTTGCGAAAAAATTACTGGAAAATTAGAGACACTACCAACTGTATAATGAATAGTAGGGGATAATATTTTTGTGAACTCCCTGACAAGATTTGAATTACAAAATGCAAGTAAATAAAGCAATTTTTCATAATCAGCAAAAATGCTTGGTCCTGTCCCGTCATAGATATAGCCAGAAGGTTTGTATCTGAATGAAATCATTCCAGTTGATACTTCAGACCAAGTAATACTTTCACAAAAATAGCTGTCCATATTTTGTGGTCTAGAGCGCAATTTTCCTTTTTCATCTCTCAAATGCCTGATTTCATATCCATCATCACTCCAGTCAACTATATAGTCATCATTTCCATACCATTTTCTAAACTCTCCGCCTTTATTATGGGGAAACCATTTCAAACCAGTTTCTTTTGCTTCTTCCCTAGAGCGAGCAGTTTTAGTTATACTTTGTGTATTAACTTCATGCCAAAATCTTAAAAAGCGGTCATTATCACCTGTTCCTAGTCCTGCTTTTGGCGAAGCTATTTTCGACATAGCAGTATATAAAAAAATAGATGCCATCTTTTCACTCACCCAATACGCAATCGGCGAGCCGGGAATTTTGGAGAAATTGTCCTGCGTTGCTGTTTTCCAGCGTTCATTTTTCGTTGGAAATACGAAAGGAACGCCTTCTTCATCGCATTCATAATAAACGGTATATTCATATTGCGCTAAATAATTTTTTATCTTTCCTTTTTGCATAATAACAGCTGATGTTCCAAAATTGATACCAAGACTTGTACCACCTTTACCTAGATAGGGCATATGAACCATATTGATAATAGTTTTTGTTTGATTGATCTTATAACGTAATTTTTCAAAGCTGGAAAGAAACATCCAACTTTCCATTGTGATTAGCGAAGTAAAACCATATTGTTTAGATAAAATATCAGCTTTTTCCATAAAACAAGCAAACAAATCCGACTTGCTATCAGGATAATGTTTTTTTACAAAGGCTGCTAATTTTTCATTCATATTGCTTGCACCCATATACGGCGGATTAGTCACTACTATGTCATATTGCTGCGCCATGGTTTCAGCAATTTGAATCAGCGGCAAAATTTCTTTGAGTGCTCTTTCACTCAAAAAAAGATCATCGTCATAGCGCAGTTCCTCTATTCGTCGATAAAGAGCGGCAAAATCGACTGACGAAACAGGCACGATAGCGCCGTATTCTGTGGCGTCGTGCAGTTCATCAATCAGTATTTTCAAATCCGCTTGCAGTTGGGGATCATGATGAGCGAAATCTTTGATGGCATTTTCGTCCAACCCATTGCTTTCCTTGATGCTGTACAAATGGGGCTGAATCTGGCGCGAAAAGATACGGCGATCATATTGGCGCGCTTTCATCATGATGGCAAAATATGCCAGCTGAGCAGCGCGGTCGTCGATATCCAGCCCATACAGATTATTTGCCAGAATGCTGTGCACAGCGTCGCGCTGGCTAACGCCGGAGGCTTCATAGATTTGCATCAAGAGGTCGAAAGCATAGACCAAAATATGTCCGCTGCCCATACAGGGATCAATGATTTTGATTTCCTGCGGCTTGATATTACGATACGTTTGACGGATTTCTTCCAGCTGCGCTTGTACCTCTGCCGTTTGCTCGGCTTCTTCCAGATAATACTGCCAGCTGTTTTTCAGCGTTTCATTATTAGGGTGTCCTTCCAGCCACAATCTGCCTAAGCTATTTTCCACCATATAGCGCACGATCCAATCGGGCGTAAAAAGCTGCGTCACCGCGGGGATACGTTCTCGGGTAACTTTGATATTTTTCTTGAGCAAAGCGAAAGTATCGTCTTTCAGCTCACTATTGTAATACTGATACAGCCAGCCAATAATCTGTACTTGGTCGAGCCAGTCTTCGGCGGGAATATCGTTGACCAGACGGTCAAGGATACTGCCGGATTTCAAAATATTATTGGGCAAGAGCATTTCGGTATAGCTGCCCATAGGCTCAAACATCACTGGCAGCGCCTCGTTTAGGCTGTTGCACTGCAAAAGCAGCAAATAACGATAAAGGTCGTCGGTGCGATTAGCTTCCAGATATTGGGCGACTTTGGTTTGATCTAAATGGGGCAGATCCAAATGGAGCACGTCGTTTAAAATTTCTGGTTTAAACTGATCATTGCTGTCAGAAAAAACGCGAATATGGGTCGGTAAATAGTTATTGACTTCCATAAAGCGCAAGGCAATGAAACGATTAAACCAGGTATACGCCACTTCCTCCATGACTTGCGGATAACCTTTTTGGTCAATTTGCTTGATGAGTTCCCGCCGCTGGCGCCATTCCTCATTGCTCAAAGCGCGTTCGCCGATGGTTACAGCGTCCGCATCGCCGCAGCTGTCGGCAGTAATCCCATATTGATACGCCCGCTGTGACACTTGTTCAATCAATTCTGTACGCGCCCAAATGGCAAATTGTTTAATCTTATTTTTGTTCATCTTTTTTCCTCCTCACTAATTTCTGTTTACTAGCGAATTTGTACGCCGTCGTTTTCCGCTAGCGCCTGATACAATTTTTGGCGAATCTGCTCCACATAGCGGTCAATGTCTTCTTTTGATTTCAGCCGTTTGACGTTACAGAGATCGAGGCGGCGCACATCGGCGATTTTGAGCGGTTTCGGCGCTGTTTGTGTCGTTGGTTTTGGCTCATTGACTGTGGTGTACGTTTGTATGGTCATTTCTTCCATACGGCGGCAGATGCTGTCTTTGTAATTCAGCAGCTGCATGCTCATGGCGTCCAGTTCTATAAGAGAAGTTGCTTGCTTGGCTTCTTCGCGCTTAGCGGCAAAATGATGGTCGGCTTGGTCGCGCAGCGTATTGGCGTTGCGGGCTTCTTCCGCCAGTTGGTGGACGTCTTCCATACATTGGCGAATCGTTTCGGCGACTTCTGTTTTTTTCAGCGCCAGCAAATCGCTGTAAATGGTTTTGAGCTGTGCGATGAGTTCCGGCAATTCGCCAATACGGCTATAAGGTTTGGATAAAGCAAGAATAGCTTGCATCGTCGCCAGCGTTTTCTGCGCTGTATCGTTGGCGGTGAAATAATCCCGCTCTTTTTGAAAATGGGTCAACTCCTTCACGCTGTTGTCATAGACGACGCGCTGCGAAGCAAAGAAAAATTCGACGTCTTCCATATCTTCGTTCATATCCAGCAAATCGTCTTGGCGCTTGAGCACATGTTCCAGCAAAGCGATATTGTCTTTGCGTCGGCTCAAAATATCGCTCATCAAATGGTGAGCTGCCGTAACCAAATCTTTGTCGGGATAGGCATACGTTTGGTAATAGCCGAGCAGCTCTTGATAATGGTTTTGTTTGGCGGTAAAAGTTTCTGTCACATACCGCAGCAATTCTTCTTCGCTTGCGTTGGCGGAGAGGTTTGCAGCGTCGGCGTATTGGCGCAGAAAATTGATGCTTTTACGTATCAATGCTTCCGATGGTACTTGGCGACGAGTGACGACAGCTTTGTCAATTTCGGATTTTCGGCGCAGATAATCGGCTAAGCGGCGGTCGTCGGGATTGACCAGTGCGCCGCCGTACTTGATGGTGATTTTCTGCTGTTTGATCAAGCGTGCCGCTAGAGCGGCAATGTCGATTTCGCGCCAGCCGTAGGGGATAGCGCTGTAGCGGCGCTGAATGTCGCCCATGGAAACGGTCAGCAGTGTTGTATTTTGCAGTTCCAGCCATTGGCTGAGATCGTTCAGCGCTTCTTCGTTATGAGCGCCGAAATGGTCAAAAGCGGCGTTTTGGTCAGCGGCGCCGTTTAAAATCGCCAAAATATCAGCGTCGCTTTCGGCGAATTGAGTGATCAGTTTCAGTTTGGTATAGACGCTTTCCACCAGATTATGGAGCGCATTATCCAGTTTGTCTTTGGCAACAGTGGTTTTTGACGCCAAAATTTCGCCATGTACAATCATTTTGCCGCCGATAATAGCGTTTTCCAGTGAAATTTTCACTTGTTTTTCCAGCGCGTCTGCTTCTTTCATACGCTTGCGGATAATGTCCTGCAAGCTCTCGGGAAGTTGAGAAACGTTGCGCTGTTTGGCGTATTGGCGGATTTTCATTGACTGTACCAATTCTTCCAGATAGGGTGATTCATCGGAAAGAATAATGATGGCTTCATTATTGGCTTGCGAATCCATGAGGAGCCGTTGTTCCGGTGCGTGGGCGTAGTCGCTGGCGCTAGTTACCAGACGCAGACGCATACCGCCGGCGGCGGAGCCGTGTAATGTTTCATCAATATACCGGTCATAGCTGAAATCGTATTTGCCATATTTGAATTTTTTGTTAGGATAGAGATCTTCATAGACGATTTGCGCTAACTGTTCAATAATTTTGGCGCTGTCAACGGCAGTATGATTGATTTCGGCGGCGACGTCTTGTTCTTCATCGGTGAGGAACATATAAGTATCGCCGTTGCGAGCGATATAATTTTGCGACAGAAGCCGATTGAGTGACGCTTTGACCGTTGTGCGCAGCGTAATTTTGTCGATACGGATATCATCGATCATGAGAATGGCGATATTGTCAACGGTTGATTGAATGTCGTCGATATAGCGGATCAGATACAGCAGTTTCAGCATGTTGACGTCTTGCTGCTCTAAGCCGTCGCCGTTATCCGCCGCTTTTTGGGCGCGGTCGATAACGCGGCGGATAGCGCTTTCCAGAAACGTATGCACCGTATCGTAAAACAGATAGAAAGGCGCCAGCGTGTTTTCATCTTTGTCTTGAATACTTTGCGCCGCTTCTTGGAAACCGGAGAGCATGGAGCGTTCGCCGCCGGATAAATGTTTGCCTGAATTGCCATGCTTGCGAATTTCTGCCAGTACTTTTTGAATGATGATAAATTGATACGGCACAAAAGGAAATGTTTCGGCAAATTCTGCTGCATCGCCAAAGCCTTTGATGTCCAGCACTGTATCGCTGAACGTATAGAGATTTTTTAAGACAGCGCGTTCTTTATCATAGACTAAATGGAGCAGCTGCGCGGCTTCATCGGTTTTGGCTAATATTCGCGCTTTGATGACTTCGTCGACTGAGGAAGACGACAAGCTCAAACGTGTATTAAAGCGTCCTTGGATTTTGGAAAAATCATCGCCAGCGATGGAAACGATGGAGTCGATAGCTTCTTGGCTGGTGACCATGACCCAGACTTTACCTTGGCAGCGGGAGCCGATTTCTTCTACCAGCGATTGCAGATTGAGCATCAAATCGCCGTCGTCGCCGATGTATTGACCTACTTCGTCCACCATGAAAAGCAGGCGAAAATTTTTGCCTTTGCTATCGACGTATTCTTTGATGTCGGCCACCAGCTGCGCGACGCTCAATTCGTTGGTTTCTTCGCCGTTAAACCAGTTGCGCGATGCTTGCTCGCTCATGCCCAGTACTTTTTGCAGAGTAGCGACCACATCGTCTTCAAAGAAGGAAAAAGAATCGCGGGTATCGAGCCATGCTGCGCCGTTGATTTCGGCAAAGGTTTGGCGAAAGGCTTCGGTTTTGCCTTGTTTGGCGATAAAGCGTTCCAATTTAGCGATTTTGAGGTCAGAGCCATAAAAACCGCAGTGGTTGTAAAAAGTTTTGGCAAAGACGCGCAAAACGGCGCTTTTGTCTTTGGGGAGCAAGCCTTCGATGTCGATATTAAACAGAATCGTTTCGGTCGGGACAGAAACGCATTTATTGGCCGTTGCTTCCATCAGCGGGTCGGCAAATTTAGGGATAAAATAATCAATAGCTTTTTGCTCGCCAACGTTTCTGTTGGCGAGCAGATAAGAGAGCATTTTTAAAAAATGAGATTTCCCGCTGCCGAAGAAACCGGAGATCCATACGCCGATTTTATCGGTAGGGTGGTCGATGGCTTTGGCGTAATGATCAAAAAACGTGCTAAAATGGCGGCGCAATTCTCTGGTAATGATGTATTCGCCGAGTTCTTGTTTGAGGCTGGTTTCATCGTCTTGGGCGACTTTGATAACGCCGTTGATATCGCGGTTAATATCTTTTTGGAACATTTGCTGAAGTTTCACAAGGTTTTCCTCCGTTTACAATAAATTAAAAGCGCGGTAATAATGACCGTCTACAAATTCGTCAAACAGGCTGAGCGTTTGGCCGTTGAACGTTCCAGGATAGAACATCACGATAGGAATATCGGCAAAAAGGTACTGCATACTGTCCAGTATTTTGTGTGCGCGCATAAAAGGATGAATTTTGCCGATGCCTGTCAAAAGAAGGATATCTTGCTCCTTGATATGGGGCGAATAATCCATACGCGCCAGCAGGGCTTCCGGTGAAGCGATTTTTTGCAGCTGACTGAGCAGATAATTTTTGCCTTTTTTCTCCTCAAGGGCGGCGACTGAGGACAAAACGCGCTTGTCTGCCAAAAGCGAAAGAAAAATTTCATAAAGGTCGCGCTCTATCAGTCGATAAGGCGCAGGGGTTTCATTTTTTAAGCGTTGAATATAGTCGTTCACGATGAGTTCGTCTTTGGCTTCATAGCAAAAGACATGAATGCCGACTTCGTTGCTTAGCCCTTTATTGGCGAGAAAATCAGGCTCGGAAAATCGCGCCTTGAGGCAGTTTAATTGTTGTTCAAGCATATTTATCAGCTCCTATTGCCATTGATTGAAAGCGATCAGCGCCGCTTCGTCGTGATTGGCTCTAATGCCTGCCGCCAAAACGTCGCAGAGCAAGACAGGATTGAGCGCAGTAGCTTTGGTATCGTCAAGATAGCCGGTTTCCACCAAGATACGCACAAGAACGCTTTTGATTTTGTTGATGGTCGCTTCGCTCCAAGCGGCAACAGCGTCGTTTTGCGTCTGCAAATGGGTGAAAAAGGCGTTGACGTCTTTGCGCGAAAAAGTAAAATCGCTGTTTTGGTATTTTTCGCCGATAACTTGCACCATAAAATCCCATACCAGAGCGTTGTAGCGCATGATGGCGTAGAGATTGATTTGCTTAGCGCATGTTCTTGAGGCAAAAGCCAACTCTTGAATCAGCGTTTCGTTGTTAAGCGCTGCCAGCCGTTTGTAGCAGGCTTTTGTTATGCGACCAATCTGCCGTTCGGTGGGATATTGGAAAAGATTGTCCGTTTCAATGCGCTCAATGGCTTCGGCAAGGTCTTGGCCTGCCAGATAAAATTGAGCGGTAATTCTAATTTCGTGAAAAAGAAATTGTTCAGCGGTCAGAGAGCCGCCGTATGTAGGATTTCGCTGCATAGTTTCGCCTCCGAATCAAATCATTTTGCTGTATAAAATAGCATGCTTTATTAGACAGGCAAAAAGGCACAAAAAAAGAGCTGAAAAACGGCGAAACTTCGTCGCTTTTCAGCTCAAAATAAATAGTCTAATAAAGCATAGTTTTTTAGATGCTATGACCAAAAATATCATAACAGCAATACTAACAGTATAACATAGTCGGTTTCAAATTTGTAGCAGAAATTATTTTTCATTGTGTTCGTGATTGGCAAAAATAACATTTTACCGCACACGAGCGATTCTTGTGTTATAATGAATGCCATAAGATTGGAAAAGCGAGGGATCATGATGAGCGTACAATTTATTTTGGGCGCTGCTGGCAGTGGTAAAAGCGAGTGGATTCTACAACGCATCAAAAATGATTTGCGGCGGGAGGAAAAGAAAAAAATTATTTTGTTGGTGCCGGAGCAAGCGACTTTTCGGTTTGAGTACGAGCTTTCCGTTGACGAAGCTATCGGCGGTATTTTGTCGGTTCAGGTGCTGAGTTTTCAGCGTTTGGCGTGGCAGATACTGCAAAAAGTCGGCGGCGGAAGCAAAGTTGTGATTTCGCCGGTGGGCAAGTTGATGATTTTGCGCAAAGAATTGGCAGCTTTGGGCGACGAGTTGTTTTTTTTGAAAAAGGCGGCCAATCGTCCGGGCTACATGCAGCTGTTAAGTCAAAGTATTGCAGAATTTAAGCGCTATCGGCTGAGTCCAGAGGCGCTTTTTGGCGTATTAGAGGAACAACTGGCAGAGCGGTCGCTGCTTAGCGAAAAACTGCGGGAAATTACAACGGTTTATGACGGCTATTGTCGTCGTTTTGGCGCGGAAAGCATTGATCATGACGATATGCTGACGCTGTTATTGGAAAAGATTCCTTTTGATGACGACTTAAAGGATACAGTGATTTTTATCGACGAATTTAATCATTTTTTGCCGCAGGAATTGGCGATCATTGGGGCGCTGATGAAAAAATGCAGCGGTATGACGATAGCTTTAACGCTGTCCACGGCGCACGAACATGAATTTTTGCAGCGGCGTGTTTTTCGTCAAGCTGTTCAGACGTTAGAGGCGTTAAAAGGATTGGCGCTAAAGGAAAATGTAATGATAGAAGAAGATATTTTGCTTGATCATGCTTATCGCTGGCGAGAAGCGCCGGCGCTGGAATTTTTGGCAAATCATTATTTTGCGGCAGCTGCTGACGTTTTCAAGGGGGATTGTTCATCAATACGTTTGATAGAAGGGCAAAATATCACTTCTGAAGTGGATTGGGCGGCTAGAGAAATTCGGCGCTTATGCCGCGAAGAAGGTTTTCATTATGATGAAATCGGTATTTTGCTGCGTCAGATAGAGCCTTATGAACTGGCGTTAAAAACGACGTTTTTGGATTATGATATTCCTTATTTTTTGGACCAAAAAAATACCGTCAGGCATCATCCGCTGTTAGAAGTTATTACTGCCGCGTTGGCAATTGTGGCGGAAAATTTTTCTTATCAAAGTATTTTTCGCTATTTAAAAACCGATTTAATTCCTATCGCCCGTCATGATATTGATTTGCTGGAAAATTACTGTTTGGCTTATGGCATCAAAGGCTATCAATGGCTTAGCGACAAGCCATGGACTTTTCAAAAACGCTATACCATGGAAGAAAACGGCATCGCTTTGTCTGAAGATACATTAGCTAAAATTAACGATTTGCGTCAAATGGTGATGACGCCTTTGCGCAATTTACAAGACCAGTTGAAGGAAGCGCAAAAGGCAGAGGATTATGTCAAGAGTTTATTTATTTTGCTGGAAGCGTTATTGGTGCCGGAAACGCTGCAAAAGTGGAGCATGGAAGCGCTGGAAACGGGAAAAAATGCGTTAGCGGATATTCATAAACAGCTTTGGGAGCAGCTCATGGCACTTTTTGATCAGATAGTATCAATCAGCGCTGACGATGTGTTGACTTTGGCAGATTTCACTGCTATTTTGACTACTGGTTTTGATAACTTGGATTTGGGATTGATTCCGACGAGTTTGGATCAAGTGTTTATTGGTTCGCTGCATCGTTCGCGCAGTCATGAATTAAAGGCGGTTTTTCTTTTGGGCGTTAATGAAGGTGTATTTCCGGCGAGGCTGGAGCAAGAAGGATTGTTCAGCGATTTTGAAAAAGCAGCGCTGGAAACGATGGGAATCAAACTGTCGCCTAATGTGCGCGAACGGCTTTATGATGAGGAATTTTTGATTTATACAGCGCTTACCAGAAGCAGTCGTTATTTGTATATCACTTATCCGCTGAGTGATAACGATGGCAAAGGGTTGAAACCTTCTGCTATTGTTCGCCGTCTGCAAATGTTGCTGCCAGAGGTAAAAACGCAGTATGTTCAGTGGCCGCCTAAAGAAAATGAAACAAAAGCGCTGACTTATCTGGAGCATACAAGCAAAGCATTGGGACTTTTAGGCGCACAGCTTCAGACGGATTCAGCAGAAAACGGCGAGCTTTGGGCAGAAGTTTATAATTATTTTTTGCAGGAAAGACCACAAGAGCTTCGCCGTACGCTGGCAGGTCTATTTTATACTCATCAGGCAAAAAATTTAGCGCCGTCGTTGGTGCGGCAATTATACCGCTCGCCTATTCGTTTGAGCGTATCCAGTTTAGAAAAATATCGTCAGTGTCCTTTTGCTCATTTTTTGTCTTATGGGCTGCGTTTGCAGGAGCGGGAAATTTATCAGTTAGCAAGCGTTGACGTGGGACAGTTTTATCACAAAGCCATGGAGCGCATTAACGATTATTTGGTAGAAAAGCAATTGTCTTGGCGGGAGCTTTCTGACGAAGCGCTTCATCAGCTGACGAATGATGTAGTAGAGGAATTAGCGCCGCAGCTGCAAAATGAAATTTTGCTTTCCAGCAGCCGTTATCATTATATCAAGAGCAAATTGAACCGTACGCTTCATCGTTCGGTACAATTATTGGCGCTGCATGGTCGTCAGGGACTTTTTGAGGCGGTTGGCGTTGAAATTTCTTTTGGACCGCATGGGCGACTGCCGGGCTTGACGATAACGCTGGACGATGGCAGTAGATTACAGTTGAGCGGGCGAATTGACCGTATTGAACAAGCCACCGACGGCAATCAGCAATATTTTCGCGTGATTGATTTTAAGACGGGGACCAAAGGCTTGACGCTGACGGAAATTTATTACGGCTTAAAAATTCAGCTGTTGACTTATTTGGAAATCGCGTTGTCCTTTTATCAGAGTTTAGACTTGCAGGAAAATGAAATATTGCCTGCCGGTGTTTTCTATTATTTTTTCAAAAATCCGCTTATCAAGGCAGAGCAGCCTCTTGAACCGTCAGCGGTAGAAGCGCAGGTTATGGCGGCAATGATTCCGAAAGGATTGGCGGTAGCTGATCTTAAGGCGTTGTTATTGGCGGATCAAAATTTAGCCATAGGCAGTAGTGGGCTTTTGCCCATCAAGCTGAAAAAAAACGCTGTGCCGTACTTAAACGGCGAAAAACCTTTGGCGGAATTAGAAAATCCTCTGGATTTGTTTGACGCGCGTTCTTCATCAGTGGTGACGCCAGAGGAACTGGCGCTTTTGCAGACTCACGTCAAAAATATTATCGCCGCAGCGGGTGCCGCTATTGCCAGCGGTAATATCGCCATCAGACCTTGTCAGCTGAAACAATTCGTTAGCTGTCAATATTGTCATTATCAAGCGGTCTGCCAAATTAACAATACCAGTCTTCAGGAAAGGTTTTTATTGCTGAAAGATTTGAGTAAAACAGAAATCTGGCAGAAAATAAGGGAGGATAATCAGCATGAGCAGTCATTGGACAGCTGAACAGCAACAAGCTATTACTAGTTCAGGCAAAAGTTTATTGCTTGCCGCAGCGGCAGGCAGCGGCAAAACGGCGGTATTGGTGGAACGCATCATTCAAAAGATCATCAATCCTCAGCAGCCAGTGGCTATTGACGAGTTATTGATCGTTACCTTTACCAATGCCGCCGCTGGTGAAATGCGGGAGCGTATTGGTGCGGCATTAAATGAAGCGTTAAAGCGTCATCCCGATTCTGCTTATTTATATGAACAAACCTTGCTGCTCAACAAAGCTCAGATTACCACGCTTCATTCTTTCTGTTTGGAATTGATACGCAGCCATTTTTTTCTTTTGGATATTGCGCCTAATGTCAAAATTGCTAATGAAGTGGAAAGCGCTTTGCTCAAACAGGAAGCTTTGACCGAACTTTTGGAGGAGTTTTATGGTGATGAAACGAAAGCGGCATGGTTTACGCACTTAGCAGATTGTTATGGTGGTCGGGAGGACGAAGGCATTGCTAAATTGATTCTGCGTTTGTATACGCAAAGCATGAGTTTGCCGCAGCCGGAAGAATGGCTGTATAGTTTGCCTGAACGTTTGCAGGCAATTTCATGGACGGAGCAATTTTTGCCTATTGCTCGTCAGTCGTTGCAGGAAAGCTGCGATTTATTAGCACAAGCGATAGAACTGGCAGAAGGCGATGAGGGATTGGACGGTTATCACACTCATTTGAGCGAGGAATATGACATACTTAATACCATTGTCAAACACAGCGCTGCTTGGAACGAGCTGGTTGAAAAACTTGAAATTTACGGCGATTTTTGGGATCGCTTGCCCAGTGTTAAAAAAGGCAGCTGCGATGAAGCGATTAAAGAGCAAGTCGTTTTTTATCGTGATGAAGCCAAAAAGCGGTACAAGAAGCAGTTGACTATTATCGGTCGGCGCAGAGCTGACGAGATTGCTGCCGAAATAGCAGAACAGTCGTTGTATACCGCTCAGCTGGCGGAAGTCACGCTAGCTTTTAAAGAACGTTATCAACAGTTAAAGCAGAGCAGAGAATTGATTGATTTTGATGATATGGAGCATTTGGCGTTGAAATTGCTTTATACCGAAGATGAGCAAGGCGAGCGGGTATTTTCACCATTAAGTCAGCAATTGAAAGCACAATATCATGAAGTTTTGGTTGATGAATATCAAGATATCAATGATTTGCAGGAAAATATTTTGCAGGCAGTCAGTCGAGAAGATAATTTGTTTATGGTTGGCGATGTGAAACAAAGTATTTATGGCTTCCGCATGGCTAATCCGCAGTTGTTTTTGCACAAATATCAGACTTTTCCTGTTGCCGAAGATGATATTTGTCAGCGAATTGATTTGAACCGCAACTTTCGTTGTCGGGAAACCATTATTCAAGCGGTTAATGATGTTTTTGCGCAGTTAATGCTTGGCACATCAGGGGATTTGCTCTATGATGAGCAGGCGGCTTTGGTTTATGGCGCTGATTATCCTTTAGCGCAGCAGTCTTTGGCGGGGGAAAAAGCCCAATTGATTTTACTGGAGCGACAAGCCGCTGACGAAGAAGAACCAGAAGAATCGGAAGAAAAGGAATTGAGCGCCGCTGCTAAGGAAGCGCGGATAGCGGCTGAAGAAATCAACGGTTTGTTGATGGAAGGGACGCTTATTTGGGATAAAAATCTCAGCTGCTACCGCAAAGCGACTTATCGTGATATCGTTATTCTGCTGCGCTCGCCTAAAAGTATTGGCGAAGAATTGGTACAACAGTTGGAAATTCAGGGGATTCCTTGTCACATCGACAGTAGCGAAGGGTATTTCAGTGCGTGGGAAATTCAGATTCTTTTAGCGTTATTATCAATTATTGATAATCCTTTGCAAGACGTTCCGTTAGCGGCAGTTTTGCGAGCGCCGTTTTTTGGTTTTGACGAAGAAGAGTTGGTATTTTTGCGTTTGTTAGATAGAGAAAGCGCTTTTTATCAAACGTTGCTTTTGGCTGAAACAAGCGAGCTGTCTGCATCGCTAAAAGAAAAAACCGTCGCTTTTTTAGAGCAGTTGGACGCATGGCGGACGATGGCGCGTTTGGAAGAAACGAGCGCATTGGTGTGGCAGATTTATAAAGATACCGGTTTTTATGATTATGTGGGTGCGCTGCCGCATGGCGCTCAACGCCAAGCCAATTTGAGGGCGCTTCATGAGCGGGCAAAACAGTACGAGATGACCAGTTATAGCGGTCTGTTTATGTTTTTGCGTTTTATTGATCAAATGAATCAAAATCAGCAGGATCTAGAGCCGGCAAAACTCATCAGCGACAGCGAAAATGTGGTACGCATTATGAGCATACATAAAAGTAAAGGACTGGAATTTCCTATCGTTCTTTTGCTGGGCGCTAATAAAAAATTTAATATGAGTGATATCAATCAAGATATTATTCTGGATAAAGAGTTGGGTTTGGCGCTGCCAGTAGTTAAGCTGGATATCAATTTGACTTATCCGACTATTTGTCAGCAAGTGATCAAAGATAAACTTTTTAAAACGATGCTTACCGAAGAAAAACGGGTATTATATGTAGCTTTCACCAGAGCTAGAGAAAAATTGATCGTCATCGCTTCCGAAAAAAATATTGCCGAAAAAGTCACTTGTTGTCCTGCCAAACCGCCGCAAAGAGCCGCTAGTTATTTGCAATGGCTTTTGCCCGTAGTAGTCAGCCAGCAAAATCAGCCGGATAGTCATTGGCAGATGCGTATTGTTTCTGATGAATTTTCTGCGCCTGAGGAGGAATCACTGTCAGAAGAGGTTGTTTTAGATAAGGAACGGATCAAAAACGGTCAGCTTTTGACAACCAGCGGAAAATATCAAACGCTTATTGCTCAACAGCTCAATTGGCAATATCCTTATTTGGCGGCGTCATTGATCAGTTCTAAAGTCAGCGTTACTGAAATTAAACGCTATTATGCGCCGCAGCTAGATCAAGAAACGAAAATATCTAAAGCGTACGGTTTTACTCGCCGACCTTTGTGTGTGCAAGCTAAAAGCCATCTGTCTGCGGCGGAAAAAGGGACGTTGATTCATCTTTTTATGCGTCATGTGGATTTGTCGCGCGTTATTACGATGGATTATTTGCTGGAATTGGCAGCACATTTGGAAGTAGAAGAATTTATCGCGCAAGGGTTAGTCGAACAAATTGATCTGTCGGTTGTTGAACGTTTTTTTGCTACACCACTGGGCAAACGAATGCAGCATGAAAAAATAGTTTATCGGGAGCTGCCGTTAACGATGGCGATAGATAGTCATTTAGCGGAAAAAAATCTGCCACCTAATACCAAACCAGTCATTGTGCAAGGGATTATCGACTGCATTTGGGAAGAAGAGGACGGTTTTGTTTTAATTGATTATAAAAGCGATCATATCGGCGAAAAAGATGTCGTTGATTTTATCGAAGAATATGGCGGACAAGTTGAACTATATGCTAAAGCGGTAGAAAAAATTTGGCATAAGCCGGTAAAAGAAAAATATATTTTCTTTTTTGCGATCAATCGTTATGTTGCGCTCTGATGAGCTGACGACTTTCTTAATTTGTATGATTTTGACTGTTCATTTCTTCCAAATCATTGTATAATATAGAAGGAGAAGTCGAAATTTATCTTAAAAGGAGCGTTTTTATGCCAGAAGAAAAAAATATGCCCTCTCGTCGTAAAAGTGTGCGCAAAAAAAGCAAGGGACCTCTGATTGTTGTTATTGCATTATTGGTGTTAGCTGTGGTTGGCGCTTCGGCAGTCTACCGTATGGTATTTAACAATACGGCGCCTGTCGATACGAATCGCATTGCTTGTCAGGAAATTATCATTGACAAAGGTGCTTCAACCAAAAGAATTGCCGCTATCTTGGAAGAAGAAGGATTGATTAACAGCAGTTTAAGTTTTCAAATGTATGTCAAAAGCCATGATTACGATGGCAAATTGCGTAATGGTACGTATCAATTAAGTCCCAGTATGTCTGTAGAAGAAATTGTAGAAATTTTATTAAATGGTATTGGCGAGACGGTAAAATTCACCATTCCCGAAGGCTATACGTTGGAGGAAATTGCTGAAGTTTTAATGAAGGAAAATATTATGACTGTAGATGATTTCTGGGAAGTTGTCATTAACGGTGATTTCAGCCAGTACGATTTTTTGCCTGAGCGACCAGCAGATCGCCACCGTTTGGAAGGCTATTTATTTCCTGATACGTATATTATTGCCAAAGGCGCTTCGACTCAAGCAGTTGTCAACGCGATGCTTAATCGTTTTAGCGATGTCAAAGAGAGTTTGCCGGAAAATACCAGCGGTTTATCGCTAGATGAAGTGGTCATTTTGGCGTCTTTAGTTGAGGCGGAGGGCAGAGTTGATGAAGAGCGAGCCATTATTGCCTCTGTATATTTGAATCGGATTGAAACTAAGATGCCTTTGCAGTGTGACGCTACTATTCAGTATGCACTGCCGGAACATAAAAATCGCCTTTATTATTCAGATTATGAACATGATTCGCCGTATAATACGTATCTTTTTACCGGTTTTCCACCGACAGCAATTTGTAATCCTGGCGCTAAGTCCTTAGCTGCCGCTTGTCAGCCTGCTGATACTGAGTATTTTTATTATTTGTGGGATAAAAGTAGCGATGGTACGCATGTATTTGCCAAAACTTATGAAGAACATGTTAAAAATCGCCGCAAATATGGTTATAATTAAAGCATGAGCATTATTAAGCCGCCAGCTAGTAGGCTCTCTGCTCTTTAAAGGATTGAGGATAATGTATGAAAGATTTACTGGAAGAAAATTTGCAGTGTTTTATCAAAGCGTTATTGCCGCAACCGGATAAAGTGTTGCAAGATATGAGGATTTATGCTGAAAAGCATCATATTTCTATCGTTGAGCCGGAAGTGGGCAATTTACTCAATTTGCTGGTCGGATTGACCAAAGCGGAAAATATTCTGGAAATCGGCACAGCTATCGGGCATTCTACGATTTATATGGCAAGAGCCATGAGCAAAGGTCGGATCACGACGATTGAACTAATGCCAGAACGGGCAGATTTGGCGGCTCAATATTTCAAGCAGGCGCATGTAGACGCTAAAATTCATCAGATTATCGGCGATGCTCGAGAGATTTTTCCTCATTTAGAAGAAACATATGATCTGATTTTTTTGGACGCCGCCAAAGGACAGTACGAAAATTTTTTAGTTTATAGTTATGATTTATTAAAGCCCAACGGTTTGATTGTTGCAGATAATATTTTACTAAATGGTTGGGTAGTTGATTTAAACTATCCTAAACACCGCCAAAAAACTTTTGTTTATCGTATGAGAGATTTTTTGGAGTCGTTCAAAGTGCGAAAGGATTATCAATGCAGTATTATTCCGCTGGGCGATGGGGTAGCTTTGTTTAGAAAAAAGGAGAGAAACGATGAGGAAACCGGAATTGTTAGCGCCTGCCGGTGATATGGAAAAACTGCGCTTTGCCGTCAAATATGGCGCTGATGCCGTTTATCTTGCCGGCAAAAGATTTGGTTTGCGAGCTTTTGCTGGTAATTTCACTGATGAGGAGTTGCAAACGGGGATTGCTTTTGCTCATGCCCATCAAGTCAAAGTATACGTGACTGTTAATATTTTTCCTCACAATGATGATTTATTGGGCTTAGAGGATTATTTGCGCGCTTTAGCGCAGTATGGTGCAGACGCTATCATTTGCGCTGATTTAGGGGTAGTACGGATTGCTCGTCAAGTGGCACCAGAACTGCCTATTCATATTAGTACGCAAGCTAATACCACTAACTGGTCTAGTGTGTTGTTTTATAAAGAATTGGGCGGTATTGAGCGAGTAGTTTTAGCAAGAGAATTATCTTTAGCGGAAATTGACGAAATCAAAACGAAAACACAAATGGAATTGGAATGTTTCGTTCATGGTGCGATGTGTATTTCTTACTCTGGTCGCTGTTTGTTGAGCAATTATATGACAGAGCGGGATTCTAATAAAGGACAGTGTGCGCAAGCCTGCCGGTGGAATTATCATTTGATGGAAGAAAAGCGACCGAATGAATTTTATCCCATTCAGGAAGATGAGCGTGGAACCTATGTATTCAATTCGCAGGATTTGTGTTTATTAGCTCATTTGGATAAATTGCTGCAAGCAGGCATTGATAGTTTCAAAATTGAAGGCAGAATGAAAAGTATTTTTTATGTTTCTACCGTCTTAAGAGCTTATCGTCAAGTGATTGATGCTTATTTTGATCCGAAGCAACAAGCAGCTGATTTGTCTTATTGGCTGTCGGAATTAGAAAAAGTCAGCCATCGTCCTTATACTACAGGTTTTTATTTCGGCAAGCCAGAAAACGGTGCGCTTAACCATGAGAGTTCCGGCTATATCAAGCCTTATGATTTTATCGGTGTGGTGATTGATTATGATGAGGCGACTCAAATTGCCACTATTGAACAACGCAATTATTTCAAAGTCGGTCAAACCGTTGAATTTTTTGGCCCAACCTATACTCAATTTGCACAAATTATTACTGCTATGACTGACAATAACAATCAATCTATTGAAAGTGCTCCTCACGCGCAACAGCTGGTCAAGCTAAAAGTTCATCAGCCTGTTGCGCCCTATGATTTGGTGCGTAAGGTAAGTGAATGATATTATGGTGAGTTTGTATTTGACGCTTTCGCCAAAAGATTTAGCTTTTTTAGTCAAAGCTTTTGAAGGCGTTGGGCATTTGGCTATTGTGAAAACATTAGACGGTAAAAAAGCCCTTTGTGAAATTATTTTTCCTCAGGAATTAACTACAGATGTTGAAAAATTTCTTAGCTTGCTGCCAATCGCTTTTGAACGGCATAGGGATTGATTGCGCTTAGCTGATCATAGGAAAGCTAGTGTTTGCTATAACAAAAAAGACTGCTGCAAAAGTGATGTTCTCACTTTCACAGCAGTCTTTTTGATTATTTTTTGCTTATACCATCAAACTGCAAACGGCATTCACATAAGTAAGTGTGTCTTCCGGCGATAGACCTTCTAATAAAAGGGCCTGTGTGTAAAGAATTTCTGTGTAGTTTTTCAGCATGGTTTGGTCATCTTTTAACTGACAAAGTTTGGAGAATATAGGATGTTCGCCGTTAATTTCCAAAACGCGCTGTGCCTTTACTGGAATATCGTTTTGTGGCATAGCGTTCAAAACTTTTTCCATTTCCAACGAAACGGGTCCTTCTACTGATAAACAAACGGGATGGCTTTTTAGACGAGATGATAATTTAACGGCTGTTACTTTATCGCCTAAAACTTCTTTCATTGCTTCAAATAATTCTTTGTATTCTTCAGCTTTTTTCTCTGCCGCTTCTTTTTCTTCATCGCTTTCTAAATTCAAATCGCCGTCAGAAATAGACTTGAATTCTTTTTCTTCATAAACGCGCATCATTTTCAATGCAAATTCATCAATCATTTCAGTGAGATATAATACTTCATATCCTTTATCTTTCATCATTTCGATTTGCGGCAGCAAATCAATTTGGTCAATGCTGTTGCCGCAAACATAATAAATGTTGCTTTGGTCTTCTTTCATACGACTGATGTATTCAGCTAGACTGACCAATTTTTGTTCTGTCGATGAATAGAATAACAGCAGATCTTTGACGGCTTCTTTGCCAGCGCCATAATTGTCATAAGCGCCATATTTTAGCTGTAAGCCGAATTTATCGAAAAATGATTCGTATTTTTCGCGATCATTTTTGAGCATAGTCAGCAATTCATTTTTGATTTTCTTTTCCAAACTATTGGCGATAATTTTTAGCTGGCGGTCATGTTGAAGAATTTCGCGAGAAATATTTAGCGATAAATCTTGGGAATCGACCAAACCGCGCACAAAACTGAAATAATCTGGCAAAAGATCAGCGCATTTTTCCATGATCAACACACCACTGGCGTAAAGCTGCAAACCTTTTTCAAAGTTTTTGCTGTAATAATTATAGGGTGTTTCTGATGGAATAAAAAGTAAGGCGTTATAGGTCGCCGCCCCTTCTGTAGCAGAATGAATAATTTTTAACGGTTTGGCGTAATCCATAAATTTGTCTTGATAAAATTGGTTATAATCGTCTTCGCTGACTTCACTTTTTGCTTTTTTCCAAATGGGAACCATGCTGTTTAAAGTTTCCACTTCCATAAAGGTTTCGTATTCGATATTCGCCGGATCAGAGCCAGATTTAGCCCGACGCTGTTCCATAGCCATTTTGATGGGATAAGCGATATAATCGGAGTATTTTTTAACAATGGCGCGAATACGATAACTATCTAAAAATTCATCGTAATTTTCTTCTTCTGTATTATCTTTGATGGTCATAATAATATTGGTACCGATTTCATCTTTTTCTGCCGCTTCAATGGTATAGCCGTCGGCGCCTTCAGATGACCATAAATAGGCTTCGCCAGTTTCTTCACTTTTCGTCAATACTTCTACTTTTTGACTGACCATAAAAGCCGAATAAAAACCAACGCCGAACTGACCGATAATGTCAATGTCAGCGGCTCCTTCATGTTCTTTTTTGAAGGCTAAGGAACCGCTTTTGGCGATTGTTCCTAAATTATTTTCTAATTCATCATAACTCATGCCGCAGCCTCGGTCAGAAACGGTCAGCGTGCGTTTATCTTTGTCGATAGCAATATCAATAGGCAACAGTTCGCGGTTTAATCCTGTTTCATTGCGTACCAAAGCGTTATAGTAACGCTTGTCCGTAGCATCGCTGGCATTGGAAATAATCTCTCGCAGAAAAATTTCTTTGTGGGTATAAATAGAGTTAATCATCAAATCTAGCAAACGCTTGGATTCTGCTTTAAATTGTGTTTTTTCCATATTTCTTCAGCCTCTTTCAATCGTTTATATTTATTAGCACTCACAAGTATCGAGTGCTAATAAATATAATAAACCTTTCGTTCTCAAAAATCAACCGTTAAATATAAAGTTTGTGAATATTTTTCTGATGATAATTTAGAGCATGTAAAAAAACAATAAATGGTACGTACGACTATTAAAAAATGTGTTTATATGAACAACGCACATAAAAGCTAAAAAGCAAGTTATCAAATGTTATCATCTCTATATAGAATAATACTTCTTCAACTATGCTACAGTATAGATTTGTCTTGCCGAAAGCTGTATATCAACAGAATCGTTGAGAACATCTGCTCCGAGGTGATTTTTATAGTCTTTCCGCTATGATTTAGTCCAACATGATGATTTGCTTGCTGTTGACAGTGTGGCGTTGTATTATGAGTTGGAAAATATAATAAATGACAGGAAAGAAAATATGCTGCTCCATTTTGATGAAGCAGCATATTTTATAAAAACAATTATCTATAATCTACTATAGTTTGTCAAAAATTACTCTAAAAAATATTCAAAAGTTAACTTCACAACGATTCCACACAATCAGCAAAAGAACCAACATTTTCTATGGATGAAGCTACTTTTGTTGTGACAGTATCGTATTCTAAACCAGCCGCGTTTTCTAAACGAAAATTTTGGTTATCTGGCGGAATAATTTCTTTTTCCACTGGTTTTTCCAATTGAGGCACCCAATCGTACGGATAACGATATGCTCTATAAATCATAGAGTTTTTGCCTTTGCCATAAGGGCTGATATATTCCCAAACGATTTCGTGATTTGTTGTTACTTCTAGCAGTCTTCCACTACCGCCTTCGGTGATTAAAGTATTGCCATTAGGCAGCCTTTGAGCAGAACTGACTAATGCACTATAAAATTGATAAGCGTCTACTGGAACTTTTAATCCCATTTCTTTAGCCGAAAATTGCCATTTGATTTCCAGTGTAATAGGGTCAAATTCTATTACTCGTGAATGATCTCTCCGTATAGTTTTTAAACCTTTTGGCGCTTCTGGCGTTGGCGCGCCGTATCCGCCCCAACCGCCATTATCAAAAACTAATACATTGCCTTCTCCCGGTAACCCTTTAGGAATCATATGAGTATGATGTGGCCCGATTACTGGTTCTAAGTTTCCTGTTTGGGAAAAATTAGGTCCTATTTGCCAGACGATTTTGCCAGTAGATTTTTCTAAAATTGCCATTAAATTAGCCTCACGAGAATCAAAAATAATGTTATCGGGATGGAATCGTTCATCACCTAAATCATACCATTTGTTGGGACCTAAATAGCTGGCGCAGTTGATATGCAGCCAATCACCTGTACCTTTTGGTAAAACTCTTTGAATGTTAGGATTTTTATAAATGGCCATTTTTTCTAATTCTGTAAAGCCAAATTCGTCAAAATGATCCGATGCTTGCCACTGCCAAATTTTATTGCCTTGCCAATCTACCTCATATAGACAATCATCTAATAATAAATGAGGCGATATTTTTTTATTTTCTATTGTTTGATGTGCCAAAATCAAAGTCGTACCATTTTCTTTGTAGTCCATTTCTGGCACGTAATATCCCACTGGGTTACCTTCTCTCTGATAATCGTGGTGTTGTCTGGCCATCCATCTTGGTTCATTTTCGGGATCTTCAATGTATTCGTGTTGATTATATGACCATATGACTTGTCCATTCCAATCAACTTGCGCTACGTCAAAGTAATCTTGATAGCCATAAGCGCCGTCTCGCCTTCCTAAGTGTCCCATTACTTGACCATTTGGTAAGAGCTTATTAGGCATTCCCTGCAATCCTTCCCACAATTTTTCCACTTTTCCATTCATATTGATTAACATTGCGCCATTCTCTGCCGCTGGAAATAATGTATAGCCGTTAAAGCATTTTTCAGGGTGGTAAATTGTTACTCCCATTGGATAGACACTTGGTTTTCCCATTTAAAATCGCTCCTTTTTGATATGATATTTTTAAAGAATTAAACTAAATAGTGGATAGCTGATAAACACAATAACGATACCAATCATAACAAATGCAAAACCACCATATTTATAAATTTCGATAGGGGTCAATTTTTCATTACCGTGCAAGACCGCTGCTGGGGCAGAAGCTCCCGGAAGCATGAAAGCTATTTGTACTGTGTAAACGATGACAATTCCAACTAAATTAATGTCTAAATTCAACGTTGCCGTAAAAGATAGCACAATGGGTAAAAGCAAAAGTCCTACAGCCATGTTATTGGCAACATTAGTCAGAATCATTGCTATAACAATTACAACAACGATAAACATATAGCCGTTGAAGCCAGAGAATATTGGATTCAAAATTTCTGTAATGAAGGGAATAACCCCACATACATCTTTTGTTAGCGCTGAAGCAATTTGAATTGCAGAAGCACAAATAAAAACGCCGTTCCATTCAAAATATTTAGTCATTTTCTTAAATGAAATTAACGGCTCGCCTTGATATTTTACTACAGAAAGTATGACTACCATGACAGCAAAAATACTGGCAGTGGTAATACGATTCAAATAATCAATTAACGGCACACCTTTTGGTCCAAAGGAGGTGACCAAGATATAGAGAATGATAACGCCAAAAGCGCCCATATAAATTTTCCCTTGTGTAGTGAATTTCGTTCCATCTCGTTCCAATTGATCAAAGTCAATATTTTTCATTTTAGAAAAGTCAACTCGAAATACATAGAGCATAACTATCACCCATAAAGTCATAATCAGCAAAGTCGTGCTATAGGTGAATAACATATACCCAATATAATCAATGGGTGCGTTTGCAACATCGCTAAAGGCTTTTAATAAAGAAAGTTTTACGCCTTTAAATGGCAGTACAGTAGAACCTATGCTGGCTGCTAAATAAACTCCTATGGTTGCCAATGGATAAAATTTATCGCCCTTTTTATAGCCAGCTTGTTCCATAACATTATAGAGAATAGACCAGCCCAACATTGCTGTTGCCAAAAACCCGATAAAAACGCTTAGTGTCATAAATCCAACGAAGAAAAACCATAAAAAAAGTACTGGTTTACCACGCACAAATTTTCTGGTGAGAATCCATTGTCCCATGGCGGCGCCACAACCACTTTCATTAATACCGCCAATTAACACCATAACCATGAATAGTTGCCATATTGTTGATTCACCCAAAGCGTTTTTTATAGCGTCTGTCATTGAACAATAATCGCTCATACCAAGCGCTATGATTCCTAAAATGCTTGGCCAGATAACTTCTACGGTAGACCAAAGCCAAATCAAGCCTAGAAATATACCAACAATTTGCATGCCTGTTTCAGTAATCGCGCCTATTGGCGGCAAATATCCAAATCCAAACATGAGTGCAATACCGATAAAACATTTCAAGTAATATATCATATTCAGAATAACCCCTTTCAAAATATTTTTATCAGCTGATGACCTTATTATAAAACAAATTGCCGTCATTATTCTTACGATGATGCAGCATGGGGCTTTCCTCCACTCATAAATCTTGGATAAAAAGCAAGAAAAAGAAGTGAGTTTGCTTGAAAAAATTTTTTTGATAAAGTAGTTGACAAACATGATGGGCTGTTTTATGATGAAAAAATAATAAATGCGATGAAAAACACAGTAGCCAAAAAGGGTCATCAACAGCGATTCGGGGATAGTGGAAGCCGGAAGATGATTTTTTGGTGAAAATCGGTTTGGAGCAGATAGGGTGAAAATTAGTAGCTTTATCCGGATAGCCGCCGTTAAAAGGCTTCGAGTGTCAACGATAAAAGTTGATATTAGGGTGGTAACGCGGGTTAGCTCTCGTCCCTTTGGGGATCGAGAGCTTTTTGTTTTTTGTAATTAAAATTTAACGAGGTGAAAAATTGATGGATAAGGAAAAGAAAGATTATGGACAGACATTGAATTTGCCGCAGACTGATTTCCCCATGCGAGGCAATTTGCCTAAAAAAGAACCGGATATTTTAAAGTTTTGGGAGGATATTGATATTTACCGTTTAGTTGCCCAAGCTAATGCCGGCAAGCCGAAATTTATTTTGCATGACGGACCACCATATGCTAATGGTCATCTTCATTTAGGACATGCGCTGAACAAAGTTTTAAAAGACATTATTATTAAGCAAAAAAGTCAAATTGGTTTTGATGCACCGTATATTCCCGGTTGGGATACCCATGGATTGCCTATTGAATTGAAAGCTATCAAAGAAATGGGATTAGACCATCATCAGGTGGACAAAAACGAATTGCGTAAACAATGCACTGATTATGCTTTGTCTTTCGTTAATATCCAAAAAGAAGAGTTCAAACGCTTAGGAGTCAGAGGCGATTGGGAAAACCGTTATGTAACATTAGATCCTAAATTTGAAGCGGAGGAAATTGGCGTTTTTGGCGAAATGGCTAAAAAAGGCTATATTTACAAAGGCGTTAAACCTGTGCATTGGTGCAGCGATTGTGAAACAGCTTTGGCAGAAGCTGAAATTGAATACGCTGAAAAACGGTCGCCATCTGTTTATGTGAAATTCCCTGTCACGAACAGCAAAGGGCTTTTTGCAGTTGATGGAAAAACCTTTGTCGTTATTTGGACAACTACGCCGTGGACATTACCGGCTAATGTGGCAATTTCTCTGCATCCTGATTTCGTTTATCAGTTGTTGTCTTGCGGCGAGGAAAAATACATCATTGCCAAAGAAATGGCAGCTGATGTAGCGGCTGAAGTGGGATTAAGTGATTATACGGTTTTAAAGGAATTTAAAGGCAGCGATTTAGAGGGCGTTGTCTGTCGTCATCCTTTTATGGAGCGGGATTCTCTTGTCGTTTTGGGCAAACATGTAACGCTGGGACAAGGCAGCGGTTGTGTTCACACAGCGCCGGGACATGGACCTGACGACTTTATGGTTTCTCAAAAATATCATCTGCCAGTTATTTCACCGGTAGATAATACAGGAACGCTGACGAAAGAAGCCGGTATGTTTGCCGGTTTAAAAACAGAAGACGCCAATAAGCCTATCGTTGCTTGGCTGGAAGAAAACGGTTATTTGCTGAATTTGAAATTTATCAAACATCAGTATCCGCATTGCTGGCGCTGCAAAAAGCCAACGATATTCCGCGCTACTGAGCAATGGTTTGCTTCTATTGATGGTTTTAGGCAGCAAGCATTGGATGCCATTGATCACATTCAATTTATTCCTGCATGGGGTCATGATCGGATTTACAGCATGATTGCTGAACGAAGCGATTGGTGTATTTCCCGTCAAAGAACATGGGGCGTACCGATTCCCATTTTTTACTGTCAAGATTGTCATACTGAAATCATCAACGACAAGACTATTGCTAAAATCCAAGAATTGGTTCGCCAATACGGAACAGACGTTTGGTTTGCTAAAGATGTGGCGGAATTGATTCCCGAAGGATTGACTTGTCCCAAATGTGGCAGTACACATTTTCGTAAAGAAACCGATATTATGGACGTTTGGTTTGATTCAGGCTCTAGTCACCGAGGCGTCATTGGTTTAAGAGAGGAATTGCAATATCCTGCCGATTTGTATTTGGAAGGCAGCGATCAGCATCGCGGTTGGTTTAATTCATCTTTATGTACTGCCATAGCTACCAATGGAACAGCGCCCTATAAAGCCGTTTTGACGCATGGTTTTTTTGTCGACGAACAAGGCCGCAAAATGAGCAAATCACTGGGCAATGGAATTGATCCGCAGGAAATTATTGATGATATGGGAGCAGATATTTTGCGTTTGTGGGTATCGTCAGCCGATTATCGCAATGATGTTACCGTTTCTAAAGGTATCTTAAAACAAGTCAGCGAAACCTATCGCAAAATTAGAAATACTTTCCGCTATTTATTGGGCAGCATTTATGATTTTGATGAACAAAAAGACAGCATTGCTTTGGCAGATATGTTAGAATTAGATCGTTGGGCGATGCTGAAATTGGGTCAATTGGTGGAAAAAGTCACCAAGGCTTATGAAGATTACGAATTTCATGTGGTATATCACGCTATCCATAATTTCTGTACGGTGGATATGAGCGCTTTTTATCTTGACGTCGTCAAAGATCGGTTGTATTCGACGAAAGCAAATTCTAAAGAAAGACGCTCTGCGCAAAGCGCTATTTTTGCCATTGCTACAGCGCTGGTAAAAATGCTCAGTCCTATTTTGTCCTTTACTGCAGAAGAAGTTTGGCAGCATTTGCCCATTAAAAATAAAGTGCAAAGCGTGCAGTTAGCCGGTTGGCCGGAAATTGATCCCGTCGTTTTTGACCAAAAATTAGAAGAAAAATGGGATAAACTGCTGAATATCCGCAACGAAGTAGCAAAACCATTAGAAGATGCCAGACGCTCCAAAGCCATTGGACATTCATTAGACGCGCATGTTAAACTGTATGCTGACGGTGAAACTTATGCTTTGCTGCAAGAAATGGAAAAAGATTTGGCAACTCTTTTTATCGTTTCTAAAGTAACGTTATCAACAAAAAACGACGCGCCGACAAACGCTTATCAAAGCGATAACATTAACCAACTACTGGTTATTGTTGAACCAGCTTCCGGCGAAAAATGCGAACGGTGCTGGATTTATAGCGAAGCAATCGGACAAGACGAGCGTTATCCGACATTATGCCCACGTTGTGCGGCCGTCTTAGCAAATTAAAAAAATTTTGGGGTATAAATAATTTTGCAGTCGCGCATACTATGCTTGTATTTCAAATACAGGAGGTTATTCAAATGTCAAACTGCAAAGCAAACAAAAGCATCAGATGCACTGTTCAGCAGTGCAGAAACCATTGCACCAGTGAAAATTACTGCTCTTTAAATGAGATTACCGTTGGTACTCATGAAATGAATCCAACTATGGATCAATGCACCGACTGCAAATCCTTTGCTTTAAAATAGGATAGCGGTTCCGAGAAGCCTATGCGAAAATAAAATCGCATAGGCTTTTTTGATTGCCCAAAATGTGGTCCTCAGCAAAATCTTTGCTACAAGTTCAATTTGTTTCAAATGGAATAGTACTTATCAATAATTGTACATTAAAGAAATCGAAAAAGTTATTATTTTTGAGGATTATTAGAAGATATTTAGTGTTTATGCAGGTAAAAACATTAAAGAGAATGTAAAAAATAAATATAAATTTTTGTAAAATGTCCCTATTGTTTGTAAAATACCCCTTACATATTGTAAAAATATGTTTGCTATGGTATAGTCAAATTGTTCCAGATTCAAGGCCTGAATCAATATAAGGATGCTAACAGCAAAATTTCTTAAGAAATGTAAAATGAAATGTCAAAAATTTTGTGTATGTTTTTTATGAGTAGGCATGAAATAACGAAGGGAGAGATACTAATGAGAAAGAATCGTTCAAAAAAATTATTGTCAATATCATTGTTGTTTGTTATGCTATTTACAATAGGTACCCAATCAGCAATGGCTGCTACATCTTCTGAGGGTATCGCTGAAAGTAATTCATCTGTGAAATATCATAGGCTAGCGGTGCAACATAAGACTGTAGTGCCACAAGCAGGAGGTATGACCTATCCGACTCCATGGGTTACATTGTATGATATGCATGATGTATATGGTTTAGGAGATCAACCACTTTCTGTTGTAGGTGGAATAATTACTGGTGCTTTGTTAGGAAAATATAATGGTCCAACAGGCGTAGTTGTTGGGGCAGTTGCAGGTTCTTTGGCTGGAATGTTTTTAACTGGTAAATTTCCTGTAGATTATAAGATAACCGTTGATTTCTTGAAACAAACACGTATTTTAGAGGCAGGACTTCCAACCGTATTTGAATATTATGAAAGATTAGGTATTTATGGGGGACCGTCCAATAATCTTTATCAAACAGAACTTTTCTATGATACCAGAACGTATACTAGAGATATTTATGAAGACGAAATTCCCGATGGAGATGAAATTTATATACCCATGCCATAGTAGAACTGATTAGGAGAAAGCCATTATGAAAAAAATAGATAAAGTGCGTTTATATATCATGTATATTATTATCGCTTTCTTAGCCAGTTCGTTGATGGTTCTTTTTAGTGGTCTTTTTCCGTTTTCTATCATCTATAAATGGTTAGCTTATAACGAGTTAACCTATGTATGGGGTGGCTTGTCGGCAGGTTTTATTTCATTGTGTATAGGTTTCTATCGGGTACGTTTCTATCGGAATAGCAAAGAGAAAAAACAAAAATGAAGATTCATTTAGAGGGAAGTTGCTAATTGCGACTTCCCTTAGATTGTTGATAATTTTTACAAACCTTAATCAATAGAGAATGGATTATAAATATCTCAAGTGATTTTTAAAATTAAATCTAATGAAAAAATTTACTCATAATTTAAAAGGAGTGAACAGTAAAGATGAAATTCTGTGGTATGGTCATAAACATTTTAATTATGCTCATGTGTCATGAGCATACTATGCCAAGTTTAACATGTGATAAAGAAAGTGATATTTTTCAAAATAGCAAAGAGAACGTAGTTGCTGAAGAATATAAAACTATAGCAGATTTGCATTATATTGAGCGAGATGCTTTGGAAGTAATTCCTATTGAAGTGAAAAATATATTAGGCATTGAAGTAGAACAAGGAGAAATGTTGCGTTGTGTTAGGGGGCATAATATAGGCTATCAACATATACCACAAAAAGAAGCTGCATATCCTTATAAAGGAACATGGGACGGAACAGAAAATTATATTTTTACTAAAGTGTATTTTAGTAGTAATCATTTTCAAGCAAATGCTGAAACGCCATTTGATGCAGCATTTTATTCGTTAGATGGAACTTATGTAGGTAGTGTGTTGGCAACAGAAATGGATTCTATATACAGTATAAGCACAAAATTAGGTGAAAATAAGAATTATTATGTAGGTTTATATAATTCTGGTGCAGAAAAGATGGTAGGTTCAAATATTAATGTTAACCATATATGAAATATCTTGCCTTGTAAAGATTAACAGAAATATCAAATGATCTACAGAAGCAAAGAAGTTAATATTAGCCTACACATAACGAAAATACATAAAAATAGTATTCGCAAACATCTATTTTTGTATCAGTTACCTTTTAAGTGCAAGATATAAAACATTATAGTGCCTATATAGCTATTTTATAAACGCACTATAATGTTTATCAAAAAATTAACCGACAGAAAAATAGATGATTATATGGTTTGATTTAAAAGCACTTCTTAACATGATTGTACGATCAGTTTTAAAAGTGCTTTTAATATTTTAAATGGTTTCGCATAGAACTTTTGGCTATTTTAAGAATATCAACTAAAACTCTGAGTTCCTTTGTACTACAATCAGCTAAGCAATCGGAAGCTTCTTTGAGATAATGCTGCTCGGCGTGATGCAAAAGACTGTCGCAAAGCAATGCATCAATAGAAGTAGAAAGAACAACGGCAATATCAAATAAAGCGGGCAGACTGACTTTGGCATGTCCATTTTCAATATTGCTGATGTGCGTTATAGACAGATCGACTAATTCCGCTAAGGTTTCTTGTGTGATATTGGCTGTCAGTCGAGCCTCTTTAATACGATTGCCTAATTTTTTATAATCAATCTCCAGCATGATTCCCTCCTGATTAGTTAATCGTATCCATTGTATATTTTGCTGCGGAATATTATAATAAACTAAAGAAATTATAAATTCTTACAGTTAAATAATGGATAAGAATTAGGAGGACATCATGGAGAGGGTACTCATTAAAATCTTGACAGCAAATCATGCGAAATTGATGATTTTTGCTGAAGAATTTCTTAAATTATCAACGGGATTGGATAAAATCTATTGCAATATTTATCAGGATATGGAAATGAGCTTTGACCATAAAAAAGCAGTTTATAAATTTGAAGCAGACCGAACGCTGCATCAATTTTCAGAGAAAAAAGCGCTGCAGTTGTTTGCTCAACGATTTGATAGCGGGCGGCCGTTCTTTTTAGACGTTTTTTCTTTTGGCAAAGAATCTCTTACAGTTATAAAATTTGATACACAGGTATTGTTTTATATCGTTTTGGAAATCGATAAATTTGAACGGGAAAAAGATACGGTTTTAAACAGAATTCATGAACAGTTTAAGCTTAATTTAGGCGTAAGAGCTTATATTGCTTCTTTAGAAAATCATTGGTTCTATACAAAAACGAAAGCGCCAATAGCAGAATATTGGCGTCACTTAATGTATCAATGCTATAATACACAGACTTATGATCAACACCATGCGTTGGAAAGATTGAAACAAGATGAGATTTGGCAGCCGAGTTGCTGGGCAATGTGGTTTTCGGAGAACAATCATGACGAACTGATTAACAAGCTGCTTTGCTATAAACATGATTTTCTAAAAATTAAGCTGAACAAACAGAGCCTGTTTATTCAGCTATATGACAAAGTTTCAGATTCTAATTTGCCTGTTAATCAAATGAAATGCCGAGAATTTTCGTTATATCTTAGTCAATTTTATCCTTTTGCGTGGTAAAGGCGATATTTTACTTTAGTATGATTGAAAGATAAGCTATAATAATAAAAGAAGATGAATGATTTTGAGAAACACAAAAAAGGAAAATATTTAGAGGGATAGCAGTAGCTTTTAATCCCTGTTCAGCAAGCATGTAAAATGAAGGTCAAGAGAGGATGTACAAAATGAATATCGCTGTTTGTGATGATTTAGACTGTGACAGAAAAGAGATAGAAAATATTTTATTAGAAGACGCTAGGCATCAAATTTATACGTATAAAACGATGGAAGAGTTACTTCAAGCAGAGATTCATTTTGATTTGTTATTTTTGGATATTGAAATTCCCGGCGGGATAACCGGTTTGGAAGCAGCAATAAAAATAAGGCAAAAAGACCGAAATATTATGATCGTGTTTGTTACTAATCACGCCAATAAAGTTTATGAAGCGATTCCAATAGAAATTATGGGGTTTTTGCAAAAACCGATTCAAGAAAAGGAAATCAATAAAGTATTACGACAATGCGAAACAAAATATGAATGGAACAATTATATGGTTTTTAATGACCAATTTTTAGGGAAAATTCATGAACATATTGCCTTGCGCGTTCAGGATATTTATTATATTGCCAGTGAAAGGAACTATACTGAGATCTATCATCGGTTATCGCCGGAGCCTTTCCGCTGGAAAATGGCTCTCCATAAAATAGAAAAACAACTCAAAGATTGTCGGAGTTTTTGTCGCTGTCAGCGGAGTTATATAGTTAATTTGCAGTATGTTCTGCGATTATATCAAGAAAAAGATTATAAGTATTGGGCTTTGTTGGAAGATGATAAATTCAGAGCACAAATACCAATCAGCAGAGATAAATGGGATATCGTTAATGAATTATTTTATAATTATCGAAGGGGTTATAGATAATGACCATAGAAATCTCTATGAAAGTATTTTCTGTTGTGATGGAAGTTATCACTTTGTATTGGTTTTGTATACTGAATTTGGAACGCAAAAAGTATAGTAAAGTTAGTGTGTTTTTGGTGCTGGTGTTGATTGGAATCTTAGGGCTGACTTTAAACACAATTGTACCCAATAAACATTGGCTGTTGTTTGGCAATTTTGTGATTTTATCGCTGATTCCGCTAGTCTTGTTTACAGGAAAAATAACGCTGAAATTGTTTGTGCTGGTAATTTTTATGGTTATAGGTGTTGGTGCAGAAGTCGCTATAAAATCTTTTTCTGTATTTTGTTATGGAGATCTAGCGTCTTTTAATGCACGATTAACCATTGATCAAATTCGTGGTACGATTTTATCAAAATTTTTAACGCTAATACTAATTAAAATATTACTCTTCCGCAAGTTTAATCAAGCTGAGATTGCAACCAAAACTTTAGTCATGTTAATGGTTTTTCCTTTTGCAACTGTTTTGAGTTTTAATCGATTGATGATGGCAAGTTATTTAGTGGATAATCCTAAAGAGTATATGAGTTCATTTATGACAGTTTGTGTTTTAATTTTGGCGAATATTATCATTTTTTACCTTTTTGAAGCTCAAGTGGATAATGAAGTGACCAAAAGAAGATTTGCTGTTTTTCAAAATGCGCAAAAAAGTCAAGAGAAATATTATGCCAGCATTATAGAAGAAAAGCAGCAAACCAATGTCTTAAGGCATGAATTGAAACATATTTTGTTAGCGCTCAAAGGCTATCTTCAGGAAGAAAAATTAACAGATGCCATAGCTTACATTGAAAAGATGATAGGAAATTTTATAACAGTAGAAGTTCCTTTGACGCAAAATCTGGCGATAGATATCGTCTTAAATGAGAAAAAGCAAAAAGCGGCTTCATTAAAAATTAAAATGGTGATAACGACATTAGTAGGGGAGATAAAGGTTAATGATATTGATCTTGCTGTTTTGTTGGCAGATGCGTTGGAAAATGCTATAGAAGCAGCAAGCGGTATAGGAAATGCTGTTATCAGGGTTTCTTTGATGGCTAATGAAAATCACATTGATCTGCAAATCAGCAATCCTGTTGTGAATCCAGTTAAAATTGTTGATGGCAAAATAGAAACGACTAAAGCGGAAAAAGATTTGCATGGTATTGGTTTGCTTACTATTCAGGAAATCGTTACGCGATATAATGGTTATATGAATTTAAAAGCAGAAGAGGGGATATTTTATTTAGACATTACAATGAATAACATTTCTATGGATTAAAAACTGTCGTTTAGGATAAAAATTTGTCTTATACGGCAGTTTTTTATGAGAAAAAATACTAAATTTGCAAATTGTCCTCATGAATAGTAAATTATCCTCAAACTATTTCGCAGATTGTCTAAAAATGTTACAATTTTTCCCAAGCGGGGAGGCAAAATAGATGGAAAAATTAGCGGTCAAACTTTCTGAACGATTATATCAAGAAAAAATTATAGCAGATGATGAGCGAGAAGTTTATCAGTATTGCATAGAGGTAACTATATCAACGGTTAGTTACTGGGCGAGTATTTTGATTTGTGCTGTACTTTTGGGAAAATTGTGGGAGAGTGTAGTTTATTTAGGCGCTTTTATGGTGATGCGGTTTTGTTTTGGCGGCTATCACGCCAGCACTCATTTTAGGTGTGCTTTGGTGTCAATGGCTTCATACGGTATTTTTTTAACGTTTATCTTTTTATTTCCCATAAATAGCTATGGAGTATTTGCTGTCATAAGCTGGCTGATAACTGCAGTGGCAGGAATTGTATTTGCACCAGTTGAACATGAAAACAGACCTTTTACAGCAAAAGAACAGAAAAAATTTAGAAAAGGCAGTTTGCTGGCTATTTTGCTGGTCAGCATTATATTGAGTATAGGGTTAGCCTTAGGGAAGTATAGATTTTTAGTTTGTTTAAGTTTTGGCGTTTTGCAAGCGAGTATTTCCTTGGTTGTTGCTGTAGGACAGAACAAATTCAAAGCACAGAACAAGCCGAAAACTGATCACAGTGTAATAATGGAGAAAGATTTTTAATCATCATTATGATGAAATTAAAATAAGCTATTGAATCTTGGAAGGAGGTGAGTCGGATGAAGAAATTTAAAGCACAAATTTTTTCAGCATTGGCAGCTGTTACGCTTTTTGTAGGGACTTTAGCATCAAATGGGGCTTGCTTATTTGAATATTATCAGCCTAAAATGCCAGATAAAATGAGAAAAGAATAGTGTAATAATTTGTTGTTATGTTGAGTAAATCAAAAAGAGAGAAACGCTGACGAGAATTTTTATCTGTCAGCGTTTCTCTCTTTTTGTGATGGATCATCAGGGGTTCGAACCCTGGACACCCTGATTAAGAGTCAGGTGCTCTACCAACTGAGCTAATAATCCTCAACGACTTATATTATTATACAAGATTACCACAAAAAAATCAACTAAAATTTATGAAATTGACGCAAAAGGTTATTGATGATTCAGCAGTTTATCAATCAGTTGTTGCTTATAATGATATTAAAGTTTTGCAGATGAAGTTTCCAACGATAGCTATAGATACTTTATTTGGTGGTTTGAGTATTTTTTTATATGCCTTAATTTCAGGTGACAGTTTAATTTTCATCATAAGTGTTATACTAATGTTGGCTGATAACAGTAGCTTACAGAATGGAGGAATGCTTGATGAAAAAAGTAACGTTAATTTTATACGGCGTTATCAATATTATCGGCTTAGGTTTGATTTCGCCAGTCATGACAGATTTCGCCGCAGATTTCCCACAGATTAGTGAAACACTTGTGGCTCAAGTTGTGACCATGCCGGCGGCAACCTTGTTAATAGGGCTTTTTGCCAGCTCTCTATTAAGCAATAGAGTTCGGCACAAGCTGATTTTATTATCAGGGCTTGTACTCACGATTGCAGGCGGAATGTTGCCGGCATTTTTGAGTAATTTTTATCTTATATTGCTCTCTCGTGGTATTTTGGGATTTGGTATGGGTTTGGGTATGCCTATTCAAATGGCTTATTTTGCACAATATCCCGAAAAGGAACGAGCAGTGTTGTTAGGGCTTAATACAGCTATAGGCGGTTTGCTTTCAGCGGGGCTTTTTACAACTATTGCCATGGTACAAATGAGTTGGCGTCGAGCGTTTATGTTGTATGGAATTTTTATCATTGTGTTGCTCTGTTGTTACTGTTTTATTCCTTTGGAACAAAAACAATCCATTCGTTCTGATGCTTTGGAAAAGCAAAAGAAAGCGGGGCTGTCTTTGCCGTCACAGTTAATTTTTGGCTATATAGTGGTCTTTTTTGTTTACGTGCAATATTATATTATGCCGGCGACCATTTCTTTTTATGTGAAATCTCATCAATTAGGCGGCGTTACTGAAGCAGGATTGACGTCTAGTATTGGAACGTTAAGCATAGCAGCAGCTAGTTTGAGTTTTCCGGTAGTGCGCAAATTTTTGGCGCAGTGGCTGACGGCTGTCGTTCTATTCATTGGGGCTGCTGGTTTCGTATTGTATGCTTTTCCCTATAATTATCCGATGTTGCTTGTCAGCTACTGTATTGTTTCTATAATGGCTGCTGTTTATCCCATAATCGTAACGATGAGAATTACCGAAACATTGCCTTTTGAGCAAGTTGCTTTTGGGGCGGCAGTTTTTACAGGGATGATCTATCTGGGGCAGTTTGTTTCACCATACTATCAAGCGATGATAGCCACTTTTACTGGCAGTGTAGAAAGAGCATATATTGCTTTTGGCGTGATTATAGCTGTTTTCGCTGTTAGCAGCATTTTTTTGACGATTTCGTCGAACAAAACATAAATGATTGTTTTAATAACAAATAACGCTTCGTCGAAATTCGATGAAGCGTTATTTGTTATCTGTTATTTTCTATTTTGCAATAAGGTGCTTTTTAGCTGATCTTCTAAACGTCCCAATTCGATTTCCGCTTGCTGACGTTTGGCGCGACCTTCTTCTTGAATTTTGACGACTTCGTCCAATGTACTAATTAGTGCATCGTTAGTATATTTTATGGTACTAATATCAACGATACCTTTTTCGGCAGCTTTGGCTGTTTCGATGGTAGCCATTTTCAAAGCATCTGCATTTTTTTTCAATAAAGCATTAGTAACATCGTCGACGCTTTGTTGCGCTTCAATGGCTTGTTGCGAGTGAGCCAGACCTAAGGCTAATACCATCTGACTTTTCCACAAAGGAATGGTGTTAACCAAAGCTGACTGAATTTTTTCAGCCATGATGGTATCGTTATTTTGCACTAATCGAATTTGCGGCGCCATTTGTACAGAGATCATTCGCGTCAATGTCAAATCGTGAAGTTTCTTTTCAAAACGATCGCATAAAGCGGCTAAATCGTTGGCCGCCTGCGCGTCTTCCGGCAAGTTGCTGGTCAGCGCTTTTTGGCTCAAAGCGGACAATTCATTAGCGCGAACAGCTGCCAATTTTTGCTGACCGGCTAAAATGTACATAGATAATTCTTTAAAATAGTTGAGATTGAGTTGATATAATTTGTCTAACATAGCGACATCTTTTAACAACTGTACTTGATGAGCTTCCAAAACGTCAACAATTTTTGCTACGTTGCTTTCGGCTTTATCATATTTCGTTTTAAGCGAAGATAATTTACTGCCGCTTTTTTTGAAGAAACCGAGCAAACCTTTTTCTTCTTCGTCAGCATTGAAACCTTTCAATTCATTGACTAAAGTAGTAAGCATATTGCCGATTTCACCCAAATCTTTGGTACGCACATTATTCAAGGCGTTTTCGGAAAAACCGGCAATTTTTTTCTGAGCAGCCGCACCGTACTGTAAAATCATATTGGAATTGGTTAGATCAATTTTAGCGGCAAAATCCGCTATCATTTGTTTTTCACTTTCACTTAAAAGATTTTCCGCAGGGTCTTCTTGGTCGGATAAAAGAGACGTGGTTTCTTCCTCAAAAGGTTCCAGTGTCAGTGTTGGCGGTTGGGTAAAATCAAATTTTTCTTGATTCATCGCAATAAGTCCTCTCCTTAAAAGAAATATGCTATCATACTTTAAAATCTCCATCAGTCAATCCTTCCTGTTCAAGCATGTTTTCCAGTACTGCTATATCGGTGCTGATGTCCAAAACTTCATCGCTGAATAAATCGTCCAAAAGTTTCTCAAAAGCTATAACGATAGTTTGCAAAACGTTTTCAATACTGTTAATTGCTGATGAAAGATTGTCTCCTTGTACATTTTGCCATTGAAATTTTTCATAAGCAGTCAATAGTTTGACCGTTGTTGGCAAATAAAAATTCAAAAACCGGCGAATTTCCGGCAGTTTTTTGGGATTCTGTGCGGTATAAACAAAAATTTTATCGCAAATTTCCTCAAGACGAGCCATGTGATTTTTGACAATGGGATCGGTACATTTGACGCTCAAAGTTCTAATTTGCGCCACTTGTTTGCGACCTTCATCAATAATTTGCTCTGTTTCGGTTTGTGCATTGACAGTAATTTCTTCAGCAGTTTTATGAATAATAGGCAAATAATTTTGTTTGCCGATAAAAATGGTACCGCTGCTTTTATCAAGATAAACATCGGTAAATAAATCGTCGCCAATCATCTTTTGTAAATCTTTGGCGACAAAATTGGGCGAACGATCTACAATTTGTGCAATATCGCTTATGGCGTATTGACTTTGATCGTCTAAAAGCAGGCGATAACGTTTGAAGCGACGCATTCGTGCTCTTAGTTTAGCGCCTTTGTACAAAAATGTAGTGCCTAAAATGGCAGAAAAACCGCTGAAAATAAAATGAGAGCTAGCACCGATTAAGGCAGTTGTTCCTTGTTCGATGATCAGCGGCATATATTCTGCCGTTGTGCTGACCAAATAAACGACTGAGGGCAGCGTGATCAAAAAACCAGAAGCGCTTAAAAAATAACTCCACACTGTACCTTTAAAATTTTGCCATGTTGGCCTGTATTTGCGCTGATAATCCTGATGGAAAGCCATAGGCTACTAACACCCCTTAATTCGTGCGATATAATTTTATTTTAGCCGTTGTTGTGCTAAAAAGCAATGAAAAACCTGTTTTTGCCAAATATTTTATCAAAATTCGTCTGATAAAATCGGTTGCTTGTATTGCTAACTCAATGCCGTTGGAAAATATGTCGAATGTGCAGATAATATAGTTTGTTTTGATAGGTAGTAAACTGTTGTACAAAAATGCTTATAGTTATAAAATCTGTCGTTCGAATTATCTGATTCAAATTATTTATCTTTAACGATATAATTGGTTTTGAAAAGATGAATGCGCATTCATAAGCAATACTTTAGAGTAAAAAGAGCAATAGGAAGGAAGATAAATATTATGACGAGAGCAATTGATTGGCGAATGCGACCGCCTTTTGGTGATTGGAAAGAATCTTATCTTTACACACAGGGCAGCATTACTAAGAAAGCGGTTAAACCCCGTGCAGTTACTGAATGGAATGTCGACTATTTATTGGAAGATATGGACGAAGCAGGTATAGTGGCTGCTATGACGCCACAGCGTTTGGGTCAAAATCCTGAATATTTGGTACAGCTGCAAAATTTATACCCCAATAAATTTTATGGGTTTATACATTGTGATCCTTTTGAAATGGAAAAAGCGTTGAACGATATAGACCAGTATGTTATTCATGGTCCGCTGTACGGTGTGGTTATGGAACCGGGACAATTTTTTTTGAAAGAGCCTATGGCTGCTGATGATGAGCGCCTGTATCCTATTTATGAAAAATGTCAGCAGAATGATATTACATTAAATTTGACTTTCGGTGGCTTATTTTGTGCCAAGCTGGAATATTACAATCCCGTTTATCTTGACCGAGTGGCGCTATTGTTTCCAAACTTGCGTATTGTTTGCGGCCATGGCGGCTGGCCTTATACGACGGAAATAATGCATGTCGCTTATCAGCGGGAAAAAGTTTTTTTGTCGCCTGATGTGTATATGTTGCCTACTCAGCCGGGGTATATGGATTATGTTGTTGCCGCCAATTATACGCTAAAAAATAAAATTTTATTTGGCACAGCTTATCCGGCATATAATCCGCAAGAAGCTGTTGCTATGTATCAATCGCTGCCTTTGACAGAGGAAGCGTTGGATCATGTTTTGTATCAGAATGCGGCTAAGATTTTGGGAATAGAACAATGATTTTTGCGGAGACAATATTATTCTATGTTTGTTAGCAAAAAGCAGTGTTTGAAAAAAGAGGTCTTGTCGTGATAGAGCGCTTTAGAATATCAAACGATTATGATTAGAATTTCTTGACAAACTAGAGGGATACTGTCTCCTTTATTTTGTAAGGAGGAATTATAGAATGAATGTTTCTGTCAATAAAAAGACTTTACTGTATTATGGCAACGCTGTCTTTTTTATGGCTATTCCTTTTATTTTCTTTTGTCTGCCAACGGTTGCGCCATTGACTGATGTAGGGATGAAGGTAGTTGGCGTTTTTTTAGCAGCATTATGGGGTTGGATCACCATTGGATTGATTTGGCCAAGTATATATGTTCTTTGCATGTTGGCTTTTACGGGTTATTTTACTAATTTTTCAGCGATTTGTAGCAGCAGTTTTGGAAATAGCACAACTGTGTTGTTGATTTTTATGTTGGCATTTGCTGGTCTGATCAATAAAAGCGGCGTTGGCAAAGCCATCTCTTTGTGGTTTGTTACCAGAAAAATAGTCAACGGCAGACCATGGATGTTTTGTTTTGCTTTTTTGTTTTCTGTTTATATTTTAGGTTCTTTAACCAGTGGGACGCCTTCTGTATTATTGGGTTGGAGTTTATTAACGGGGATTTGTGCCGCTGTGGGCTATCAATCGCAAGATGCTTTAGCAAAATTTTTGTTTTTTGGCGTTTTAGTTGCCGGTCCGTTGGGAATGGATCTTTTCCCTTTTAAACCAGTATCTGTTGTCGCGCTGTCGGTGTACGCCAATATGACTGGTTTAGAAATTGGTTATGCACAGTATATTGGCTGTGCTTTGTTGTTGGATACGTTAATTATGCTAGGCTATCTCGCTTTTGGTAAATTCATTTTAAAAATTGACATTGAGCGTTTAAAAGGATTTGATGCACAAAAATTAAATGCTGAGGAAGTGCTGAAACTAAAGTTTGAACAAAAAATGATTTTGATCTTGACGGCGTTTTTGTTGATTGCTTTTATTGTCCCCAGTTTTCTGCCTAAAGAATGGCTGTTTACAGTATTTTTTAAGCAATTGGGAACGACTGGAACCATCATGGTTGTAATTTGTGTGATGGCGTTTTTGCAATTAAATGGAAAACCGTTGTGTAACTTTCAGGAAGTGGCGCGGGATGGCATTTCGTGGGACGCTATTATGCTGACAGCCGCTGTATTGCCGATTACTTCTGCTTTGGCCAACAATGAAGCGACTGGTTTTGTCGCGTTTATTACTGGTTTAATTGGACCCATCATTGAAGGTAAGCCGCCTATTTTGTTCATCATGTTATTTATGGTAATTGCCGTTGCTTTTACTAATTTTTGTACTAACGCGGGTACAGCATCTTCGCTATCGCCTATTGCTTTAGCTGGCGCGGGTATCGTTGGAGCGAATCCAGCGCTGTTGATTATTTTTGTGATTAAATGCTGCCATATGGCTTATTTTACGCCTGCGGCTTCTCCGGCAACAGCATTAGCGATTGCTCAAAAAGAATGGATTAGTCAAAAAGAAATGTTGATTTATGGTTTTGCGGTTGTCATGATTGCTTTTGTAGTTATCGTTTGTGTTGGATTTCCTATAGGCAATATGATTTTTTCGCTATGATGAATAATTTTAGAAATTTTTGTTAAAAAGGGGGCGTTTTAAAATGGAACAGGTAAAAGAACCTTTTAATCTAAAAAAAGTAATGTCTTGGCTTATTTCATTGGGTGTTCCGACGTTAATTATGATGGTTCCTGTGACGGAAGTTTTCACGACGGAAATTCGTTCTTTTTGCGTGATTACCATAATGGTTATTTTGCTGATGGCTTGTGGTTTATTTAATACCATGTTTTTGGGTATGGCGCTACCTATTTTATATACCATATGTCATGTAACAACGCGACAGACGGCTCTAAGCGCATGGGAAAATAGTGTTGCTTATGTAGTTATTGGGGCTTTGTT
This sequence comes from uncultured Peptococcaceae bacterium, assembly GCA_949743265.1. Classification (GTDB taxonomy): domain Bacteria; phylum Bacillota; class Peptococcia; order Peptococcales; family Peptococcaceae; genus CATJSX01. The sequence goes on along the minus strand of CATJSX010000079.1, from coordinate 34,256 downwards.
ATTTGCCACTATTTTGCAGGAAACAGGCGTTATCAATCGCATTACTTTTTGGTGTATGCAAAAAGCCGGTGGTTCTTTTAATAGGATGTTGTATATTTTTTTGATTTTAGGCAGCATTATCAGCTATTTTACTTTTGGAAATTGTTCCAAACTGATGCCGACCATTGCTTTTGGATTTTGTCTGGCGCTAGGCATTGAAAAGAAAAGAGAAGGCGTTGTTTTGATGATGATAAGCGGCGTTTGCAGTATTACGGCGCGTTTGCTGGCATATTATCCAGTGCAAATGGGACCGATGGTTGCCGCTGCGCAGACATTGCAACCCAATTTTGTGATCAATACATTGGATCCGCTGCTTTATGGAATACCATTGATTCTTTTTATGTTGATTTATCTCTGGGTTTTAACCAAACTGTATAAGACTAAAAATAGCGATATTAGTGGGGGTACTGAATACTTTAAAGCTGAGTATGAAAAATTAGGTCCGTGGACAGCCAATGAAAAAAAAGCTATTATTTATGCGCTGATCATTATTATATATTTGTTAACGCAGCCATTACATGGTATGGAAGCAGATTATGGGTTTATGGTAATTCCTTGGTTAGCGTTTATGCCTTTTGTGGGGTTGGCAGATAGCACTACTATCAAAAAATTATTACCGAAATTAGATATTATCTTTTTTATTGTTGGTTGTTTATCAATCGGTATAGTAGGCAAATCCTTAGGCGTCACCGATTTGATTACCACCATTTTGACGCCGGTATTTGCTAAATTAAGCAGAACAGAAGTATTATTCGCCATTATGGGCGTTGGTGCAGTCGCCAATCTTTTGCTAACGCCGCTTGCTTTAGTGACATCGTTTTGTACGCCGATTGTTCAGATTGCCAATGATTTAGGCATGAGTTTAACGGCTCCGTTATTGTCTTTGTATTATACTGTCGACTTTCTGTTTTTGCCGCATGAAGTACCAGCGTATTTGTATATTTTTGCTTTTGGTGTAATGAAGATGACCGATTTTATTAAGTTGCATGTGTTAAAAAATATCATGTTTTTGATTTTCTTTGGGTTAGTTATGCTGCCATGGTGGCATTTGTGGGGATTGATTTAATATGTTAAAAAGTGAGGGATTTGATGATGAGAAAAATTATTGATTGCAGAGTGCGTGTGCCGTATGGTGAATTTCTAAAAAGCGGTTTTTACAGCGATATTCCCAAACGGGTAAAAGTAGCCGACAGTAAATACAATATGCATTTACCGCAGTCGGTTTTTGAAGGTTCTATGGAACAGTTGCTTAAAGAAATGGACGAATTGAATATTGTCAAAGCTATTGTACCTGCGCGTCATGCTTTTCATATTCCTAATAGCGAAATGGAGCAATTGTTGGTAGATTATCCCGATCGTTTTATCACGTTTGCGCAAGTTAGTCCGTTAGATGGGCAAAAAGCGTTAGACGAAATTCAGCGTTATGTGGTTGAAGGCATGTGTACAGGCGTTGTTGTAGAACCGGGTTATGGTCAGCAAGAGAAAATGGCGGTTAATGATGAAAGAATGTATCCAATTTATGCTATGTGCCAAAGCAATAATCTGCCGATGATGCTGGGATATGGCGGTATGCTGCATCCGTCTTTGAAATTGTTTCAGCCAGTCGATATTGATACTGTTGCTTGCGATTTTCCTGATTTGCGATTGTTATTGGCTCATGGCGGCTGGCCATATATTCAAGAAATGATGTGGATTGCTTTAATGCGCAAGAATGTTTATTTGATGCCTGATTTATATATGTATCAAACGCCGGGAATGTTGGATTATGCTATGGGTGCCAATACGGTTATTAAAGAAAAGATGGTATGGGGTTCTGCCTATCCTATCGTTTCACAAAAAGAATCGCTGCAAAAGTACAAGGATAGTGGTATTAACGAAGAGTTTTTGGATAATGTACTGTTCAAAAATGTTTTACGTTTCTTAAATATGACAGAGGCGGATCTGTAAAAACATAGGAGGAGATTTAAAGATGATAACTTTTCAAAAGATATTTGAACCCATTACCATAAAAAGTCTGACATTACCCAATCGTTTGGTCGTCTCGGCAATGCGTTCTAATATGGTTAATGACGATAGTACAGTCAATGAAAAATTTATTCGTTATCATGAAGAAAAAGCCAAAGGAGGCTGGGGGCTGATCATTACAGAAAATTGTTTGATTAGTCCTGAGGCTGGCGTAAGCAAAAAACTGCCGGGATTGTATGATGATGCGCAAATAGAAGGCTTAAAAGCGCTCACCGACCGTATTCATGCTGTTGGCGGTAAAATTGCGGCGCAAATTTATCATGCGGGGCGTGCCGGCAACAGTGCCGCTACGGGCAAACCATTGGTAGCGCCTTCTGCCATTCGAGATCATACGCAAAAAGAAATTCCTAAAGCCTTAACGACGACAGAAATTGAAACGTTGACTGAACAGTTTGGACAAGCGGCATTGCGTGCGAAAAGAGCGGGTTTCGATGCAATAGAAATTCATGGGGCTTCCGGTTATTTGCTAAGTCAATTTGTATCGCCATATTCTAATAAAAGAACCGACGCTTATGGCGGTACAACGCAAGGCAGAACCAAATTTTCTGTAGACGTTGTTAAACGTGTGCGCGAATTAGTGGGAGAAGATTATCCGATTTTTTATCGTTTGTGTGTCAACGAATATGTAGAAGGCGGCTTGGGAATAGACGAAGCAAAAGTAGTGGCAAGGATTTTGGAAGCGGCAGGCGTGGATGTTATGCATTGTACGCAAGGAATTTTCGTAACTAATGAGTATACCACACCGCCTTATGGAATAACGAAAGGCAGTTTGATTTCAAATGCGGCAGCGGTTAAACAAGTTTTAAAGATTCCTGTTATTGGCGTAGGCGGTCGTGTGAATGATCCTGATATGGCAGAAACCATTTTGTTGTCCAATCAGGTGGATATGGTAACGATGGCGCGTGCTTCATTGGCGGATCCTTATCTGCCGACAAAAGCAAAACAAGGGCACACAGAAGATATTTTGCAATGTATTGGTTGTGTACAAGGGTGTTTGGGGCCACGTACCGATGGAATTCGTTGTTTAGTAAATCCTTTTACAGGCAGAGAGACGGAGTTTGATTTTACCCCAAGCCAAACGCCGAAAAATATTTTAGTAGCAGGCGGCGGAATTTCTGGCTGTGAATTTGCTATTGCCGCCGCAAGAAAAGGACATCGAGTAACTATTGTTGAAAAGAGCGATGAATTAGGCGGTCAATGGCGAATAGCCAGCGTGCCCAAAGGTAAAGCAGAATTTGCTAATTTGATAACTTGGCAAAAAACGCAGCTGGCAAAATTAAATGTAACCATTCGTTTGCAAACGGAATTGGACAAATCATTACTGCAAACCGAAGCGCCTGATTTATTGGTGGTCGCCATCGGCAGCCATTTGTTTATTCCTCCCATCACTGGTTTAAACGAATATGGTGTTAGTGCGCACGATGTTTTATTAGGCAACTGTGAAACAGGAAATCGCGTTGCGATCATTGGCGGCGGCTTAGTGGGTGCTGAAACCGCTGAATTTTTAGCTTCACAAGGCAAAGAAGTTACGATTATCGAAATGACGCCGGCTATTGCTAAAGAAGCGGCTGCCAATCCGCGGAAATTGTTGTTACGCAGTTTAGAAGCCTGCCATGTTACCTTATATACTAACGCTAAAGTATCAGAAGTGCGGCGTGAGGCTGTCGTTTTTGAAAAAGACGGCACATATCAAGAACTTACTAATTTGGATACCATCGTCATTGCAACCGGATCGCGTCCTAATGAATTAGACTCTGCTATATTAGAAGATTTTTCAAAACAGGTGGTATTGCTTGGCGACGCTAAAAGTGCCAAGAACGGTTTGCAAAATTTACAAGAAGCAGTTGAAGCGGCGTATGCTATTTCTTAAAAATTGATATGCATTTCAGTTGTCTTTAAATTTATTGTCTTGTGAATAGTTACAAGTAAAATTTTCAGCCGGTTAGATCCCTCTTAACAGGGGATTTAACTGGTTTTTTGGGATATAATGATAGAAGCTTTAGGCACATATTTGCCCATATATAGAAAGGCAGAAATAACGAACAGTGAAATATAATTTTTGGCTTGCAGTGTGTCGCAGAAAAATTTGTGATAATGAAACGATGAGCAAATTTTGGGACAAATAAAAATTTGGCAGTGCTTTTATTTTAATGATATACAAGAATAAAAGAGGGTGTTATAATAGGTGGCAGCAAGCCATCAAAAATTATTAAGGAGTCGATGAAAATGAAGTGTATCAAACAAAAAGTGGCAGTATTGACTTTGAGCAGTATGTTATTTTCGGCAGCACCTTTATGCGCATGGGCCGATGGTGTTCCAGAGAGCGACAAGGATACAGCTGTTGTTACTGAACAGACAGAAAATTCATCATTTGACAGCGCTGTGCAATCAAATGAGACAGCTTCAGCAGAAGATGAGCAACAACCAAAGGATGCTGAACAGCCGGCTGAGGGATCGCCGTCAAGCGATGTTTCGGCATTGGCGCTCAAAAATAATACAGCTAAAGCTGGTAGTGAAGCAATAGAAGTTATAATCGCTTTGGATGGTGTAGAAAAAGCGACAGAAGACGATTTGGCCAATTTACTGGTTTGGGCAGAAAGAGTCAACAATCAAAAATCTGGTTTTGATCAAGTGGAACTGACTATCAATGATGAGGGTCAAATTATAGCAACAGTGACTTCCAATATTATGGGACAAGTTACTATTAAAGCGGCAAAAGGAACTGATTTAGAAACAGTTCTTCAAGATGAAAAAGCACTGATTGGTAGCGTTCAGGCTATTTTTAGCGGAACGGCAACGATGTATATCGGTGAAAAGAGTTTCGTTTATAACGATGAAACTATTCCGCTTGATGTAGCGCCTTTTATTCAAAATAACCGTACTTTGGTGCCTATTCGTGCTTTGAGCGAAGCCTGCGGCGCGACGGTGGTTTATGCGCCATCAATGGAAACCATTAGCATTTCTTTAGGCAATGATGTCATCAAAATGCAATTAGGCGCTGCTAATATGGAAAAGAACGGACAAACTTTAAGCAATGATGCTGTTGCTCAAGTAACAGCAGAAGGACGCGCTGTACTGCCGTTTAGAGCTATTGCCGAAGCATTGGGCTTTAATGTAGAAGCTTTGGAAAACGAAGACCACAGTATCAAAGCAGTAACGTTTACCAATCTTTAAGCTAAATACTTTTATCATTTAATAGAAATCGAAATTAGCAGCATTGAAAGGCACGATGATTTTTATGGATGAAATTATTAGAAAACGTGAAATTCCGCCTATGCCGGAAGGTATCAAGATTCAAATGGCTAGTCGTGGGGCGCTGTCCAGCCAAGAAATTAGCGATATTTCTGAATCGGGCGTTCAGGATATTGTGGAAAAAGTTCGCACTGGAAAATACCACAGCGTTATGATGTCTCCAGATGAGGACAACGAGGATGGCTATTTGATAATGGAATCTTCTCCCAATCTGATTTTTCTACAAATCTGGGACTCTGCAACGGAGACTGCATGGAGCTGCTTTGATCCAGAACTTCTGGATTCTGACGAGGAAGCTCCTATCGAGCCAAGTGATGGACAGTCTGTTTTTCCTTTGAAATGCACCATGAGGGATCGAGAGTTAGCGGCAAAATGTGTAGAATGGTATGCACATACATGTGAGCCGTATCCTGGTATGGATTGGCTGAAGAACACAGCGGAATAAAAACATTTCCAGTTTGAAAAAATTGTCAAATGAGGGCAAATTCAGTAATTATCAGTAATTAGATGTAAGAATATGCATTTGACCTCAAATTTTAAGTGGTAGGAATACTTTTTCCGAAAAAAGATTTTTAGAGACGTTCAGCGATATTCGCTGAATGTCTTTTTATTGGTAAAAATATTGTTGATTGACGTTTCTAATACGCGGGTATAATAAAATAGAGAAAAATTATAAGCTATTTAATAAAAAATCATTGATTGCCAATAGTATTTACAAGACAAGTCGCTTATTTTCTGTTAAACTAGATATGAACAAAAGACGTGATTAAAGTAGAAAGGGGGAGTTTGGTGGAGAATATACCCCGCATAGTTGTTGGCGCTGTACAGGGGCGTTCAGGAAAAACAACGTTTACATTAGGATTATTAAAAGCACTCAGTCAACGCAAAATAATGGTACAGCCTTTTAAAAAAGGACCGGATTATATTGACCCCAGTTGGCTTAGCTTTGCCAGCGGTGAACAGTGTCGCAATCTTGATGCTTTTATGATGAGCGAGGCGCAAATTCGTCATACGTTTATCAAGCATTCTTTGGGAAAAGATATTAGCGTTGTTGAGGGTGCGATGGGACTTTTTGATGGTCTGGATATAGAAGGCAGCAATAGTACAGCGCAAATTGCTTATTTGTTGAACGCGCCAGTCATTTTGGTGGTTAATTGCCAGCGGATTACCCGCAGCGTAGCGGCTATTGTCAATGGCGTCGTTAATTTTGATTCTCGTATTAAAATCGGCGGTGTGATTTTAAATAATGTGGCAAGGGCTAGGCATGAAAATATTATGCTTCAGTCTATTGAAAAGTATTGTCAAGTGCCGGTTTTGGGGATTTTGCCCAAATCGAAAGATATTGAAATTCCTGACCGGCATTTGGGACTTATTCCGGCTGGAGAACAGGATTTGTTGTTGGAGCGGGTAGAAAAATTAGGGCGTTTAGTCAGTGAAAACGTTAATCTTGAGGCGCTTTTGGCAGTTGCTGCACAGGCATGTTCTTTTGATGAAGTAATTCAAGAAAAAGTGACGACACTGAAAACAGTTGGTCCAAAGATAGGCGTTATCAAGGATAGAGCGTTTAGTTTTTATTATCCAGAAAATTTGGAGGCTTTGGTCGAAAAAGGCGCGGAATTAATTTTTATTGATGCTATTAAAGATAAAGTGCTTCCGTCTATTGATGGATTATATATTGGCGGTGGTTTTCCAGAAGTGATGGCAGATGAAATTTCGGCTAATGAATCATTACGTTTGACTATCAAAGCACGTATTGAAGACGAATTACCAGTATATGCTGAATGTGGCGGATTGATGTATCTTTCTAATGGCATTATCGTATCGGGAAAGCATTACCCTATGGTAGGGGTTTTTGATTGCGATGTACAGATGGAAAAAAAGCCGCAAGGACATGGCTATACTATTCAAAAAACAACGGCTGCTCATCCGTTTTTTCCAGAAGGAATTGTTCTGAATGGGCATGAATTTCATAATTCAAGGTTAGTTGGTCTTGATGAAAATACTGCCGTTTTTGGTTTTGAAACTATGCGTGGCAAGGGGATCAATGGCCATTCTGACGGGTTAGTATACAAGAATACTTTTGCTTCATATAATCATTTGCATGCAGCTGCAAGCGAAAGCTGGGCTGAAAATCTGGTACAAAAGGCAAATGAATATCAAACAAGAGGGACAAAAAATGCTAATTAAGAATTACTTGTTCATGCAATAAAAATTATCATCAAGAAATCCTGCAAAAAAAATAAAAAACTTATTGCAAAAAAATTAGGTTTGTGGGATGATAAATTTGTGTTTGGTACATTCTTTCTAAGAGTGTGTTAAGTTGGTCTTTTTTGTAAATTAGTTATTTTACAAAACTAATCTAATTTACTTTAGAAAGGAGTTGTTCAAAAATGTACATGGTTTCTGTTGATGCTGAAAAATGTGTGGCTTGCGGTGAATGTGCTGGTGCCTGCCCTGGCTCAGTATTTGTCGTCAATGAACATGCAGAGCTTACTGGAAACGAATGCATGGGCTGCCAAAGCTGCATCTTGATCTGCCCGGCTGAAGCAATCACCTTAAGCGAATTTTAATTCGTTTTGAGCGAGCGCACAGGTTGTAACACGTTTTGTGTCTATTTATATAATACTACGGGGGTGCATGAATTTGACAACAAGCAAAGCAAGACCAATGTTGGATGAGTTGAAAAAAGGTCCTTATCCTTCATTTGTCAAAGAAATCGAGAAAAGTGCTGCTAAAAACGAACAAGCAGAAACTTTACTTGACTTATTAGAAGATTCCTATGAAGAAAAACGGGTACACTGGAAACATGGCGGTATCGTTGGCGTTAGAAGTTATGGCGGCGGTGTTATCGGTCGTTATACAGATAATCCAGAAAAATATCCGGCTGTTACCGAATTCCACACCATGCGTGTCAATCAGCCGTCCGGCTGGTTCTACAGATCCGAAGATTTGCGTACTCTTTGCGATATTTGGGAAAAACATGGTTCTGGTTTGACCAATATGCATGGCGCAACTGGTGATATCGTATTTTTAGGTACCACTACTGATCATTTGCAAGATTGCTTCAATGATCTTTCCAATGCTGGTTATGACTTAGGCGGTTCTGGTTCTGACTTGAGAACGCCGGTTTGCTGCGTTGGTCCTGGTCGTTGTGAATATGCTTGCTTTGATACTTTGGATTTCTGCTATAATGTTACTCAAAATTATCAAAGCGAATTGCACAGACCAATGTGGCCATATAAATCCAAAATTAAAATTTCTGGCTGTCCTAATGACTGTGTATCTTCTAAAGCTCGTGCTGACTTTTCTGTAATTGGTACATGGAGAGACGGCATTATCGTTGACCAGAAAGAAGTTGCCGCTTATGCTGACGGCGGTATGGATATTCAAAGTTTAGTTTGTGATTATTGTCCGACAAACTGCATAAAATATGATGGAGACAAAAAAGAAATTAAGATTGATAATGGCAACTGCACTCGTTGCATGCACTGCATCAGCGCAATGCCAAAAGCGCTTCATGTTGGTAAAGAAAAAGGCGCAACCATCATGGTCGGCGGTAAAGCAACTATCGTTCAATCTGCTTTCTTATCATGGGTAATCGTACCGTTTATGCCAATGAACAAAGAAAACGACTACGAAGAATTTAAAGATTTCATTGAAAAAGCATGGGATTGGTGGGATGAAAACGCCAAAGTTCGTGAACGTATCGGTGAATTGATTTACAGAAAAGGTATGGCTGAGTTCTTAAAAGCTGTAGAATTGGATCCAATTCCACAAATGGTTAACCATCCTCGTGAAAATCCGTATTACTTCTGGTATCCAGAAGACTTTGAAGCTGAACAAGCTAAAAAAATGGAGGTGGCTGAATAATGATCTCTCAATACGCACCAACTGATATTGGACCTCCCCATTATTGGGACAGAATGCCAAAAATGAGCCAAGACAACTATGGTCAATGGCAATATCATGAAAAAGTAAAACCGGGCGTTTTGAAACACGTTGGACCGGCAGGCGCATTGTACACTGTTCGCGCAGCTTCTCCTCGTCTTTTGAGTATCGAAACGTTGAGATGGTTCGCTGATTTGGCTGAAAAATATTGTGATGGCAATTTGCGTTTTACTAGCCGTCATAACGTTGAATTCTTAACTTCTCATGAAGAAAACGTTGAACCATTGATCGCTGAATTGGAAGCTGAAGGCTGGCCAGTAGGCGGTACTGGTAAATCTTTGAAAAATTTAATTCATACGCAAGGCTGGGTACATTGCCACAGTGCTGCAACCGATGCTTCTGGTACGGTTAAAGCGGTTATGGATGAGCTGTTTGATTACTTCAAAAGAGATGATCTGCCAGCAAAATTGAAAATTTCAATGGCTTGCTGCTTGAACATGTGCGGTGCTGTACACTGCTCTGACATCGCTTTTGTTGGTGTTCACAGAAAGATTCCAAGAGTTATGGATGACGCTGTTGCTAATGCTTGCGAAATTCCAAATATCATTGCTGCTTGTCCAACTGGTGCAATCAGACCAAATCCAAAAGCAAAATCAGTAACGATTAACGAAGAAAAATGTATGTACTGCGGTAACTGCTTCTCCGTATGTCCATCTATGCCAATCGCTGATCCAGAACATGACGGCGTTGCCGTATTCGTTGGCGGTAAAGTATCTGATAGCCGTACAGGTCCAGCATTCTCTAAATTAGTTATTCCGTTTATTCCTAATGAACCGCCAAGATGGGACAGCTTGGTAGCTGCAATCAAAAACTTGGTAGAAATTTGGGTAAACAATGCTCGTAAGGGCGAAAGATATGGCGAATGGGTTGAAAGAATCGGTTGGGAAAAATTCTTTGAATTGGCTAATTTGCCATTCACAGACAAACACATTGATGATTTCACATTCTCCTTGAAAACATTCCGTACAAGTGCTCAATTCAAATTTACTGATAAATAAATTTGAAAGTAGATGTGCCTAATGTAACGATAATAATAGATTAGGTGGTGCTTAGAATGGCAGACGAAGAGTTAATGGCCAAAATTCTTGAGTATTTAAAGAATGGTAAAGCGAAAAATAAGCAAATCGCTACCGCTTTGGGCGTAAACAAAAAAGATGTTGACGCTGCTGTTAATGAATTGGCAAAAGAAGGTAAAGTAGAATTTTTATACTTGGGAACTTCTTATGTTACATTACCAGAAAACGTTTAAGTTTTTAACCCAACGATAAAGGATAAGCCTTTATCGTTGGTTAAATAAAATGGGGGTAAGAACATGGCGCTTATGGACGATGTCATTGAATGGCTGGATTTTTGCGACAACTTGGTTACGGAAATGAAAGATTCAAAAGCCAGCGAATACAGAATAGGTTTAGCAGAAGGGATTGATATGGCAACTTCTATGCTGCGAGACTATTTGGCTGATTATCCTGAGTATGTTGACCCCAAAGAAAAATATCAAAAATATAAAATGTGAGGTGCTAATTTACTATGCCAACTATCGAAGTAAATGGAAAATCCGTAGAATTGGACGAAGATGGTTTTATTGTAAATTTAGATGAATGGAGCGAAGAAGTCGCTGTTTATTTAGCTAAAGAAGAAGGCGTTGAAGAATTAACAGAAGACCATTGGAAATTGATCAATTACTTGAAACAATACTTTGCTGAATATGGTATTGCTCCAATGGTTCGTAAAATGACCAAAGAATCTGGTTTCTCTTTAAAAGAAATTTACGATTTATTCCCATCTGGTCCAGCAAAAGGTGCTTGTAAAGTTGCTGGATTGCCAAAACCAACCGGTTGTGTGTGATTATATCATATAACGAAGATTTTTCGAAATCAGCTTGAAACTGCTGATTAGGCTAAATAGACAATTGCCTGCAAAGGCAGTTGTCTATTTTTTTGTTGATGTATTGTTATAGTGAAAAATGAATCCTTTTAATGTCAATTGTTTGACGTTTACGTATCATATAATAAGGCTTTGATTGCTGTGGAAAGCAATAGGAAGTCTTTGACTTTAAAAAAGTGAAATGTTATAATATGATTAATTTTAAATAATTGATTAATAAAAGGTTGTTAGTCTAATATGGAAACGAAAAAAAATAATAACAAAAAAGTATTAATCATTTTTGTTTTATTGGCTTTTCTTCTTTTGGGGAGTTTTGTTTTTTTTATTGCGACCAAAATATCCAGTGAAATGTCTCAGTCAGCCATTAGTAATTTAAGTGAAAGCTTAGATTTAATCAGAGGCACTATTGAAATACTCTTTCAAAGGGACGCAGAGTATCAGAAATTGCTTGCAGAAGAGCTGGTTGTGGTTGATAATTTGGAAAACTACATTCTTTCTTATGATAGAAATAGCACCATTGTCAAAATGTCATTAGTTCTTTCTGGAAAAACAGAGGGTATTTCTAATAATGGGAGACTTTTTTCGACGGATACCTTAGATTTTTCTGATAATAATATGATAGATGGGTTACTTGTTTCGACCTCTTATCTTAATGAAATGGGGACATGGGCCTATACAATGGCTTGTCCTGTTAGAGAAAATGGCGAAGAAATTGCAACGCTTTATGTTGAATATATTTATGATTCGCTTGATGATGTGTTTCCCGATAAACTTTATAATAGCAATGCTTCTTTATATATTATGGATGCTAAGACTGAGCGCTTTTTGCTGAAACCCAAAGGAATTGGTGAACGAGTAGCGGGTCATTTGAATTTGGCGGATTTTTATCGCGCTAACAAAATATTAGAGGAAAATATTCAGTCTGAGATTGCAAAGAGTATCAAAAACGGTAAAAATATTATGTTTTATCATGATATCAATGAAAAAGAATCGCTGATCTATATGTGGGCCGTCAATAATGGTTCGTTATATTTGATTGGTTATGTACCAGTCGAAGCGATTCAACGTGAGGGAAAAGCGGTCAAACAAAATATTTTGAATGTGGTTATAGTAATGTTAGCTGCGTTTTTTATCTGTTGTGCAGTTTATTTTGTTTATGAAAAGCAACAGGCTAATTTGCGCAAAGAACGAGAAATAGAACGTGAGTTGTACAATAAACAGTTAGCTGAAGCATTACAGGTGGCGCAGATTGCCAACACTTCTAAAACGATGTTTCTTTCCAATATGTCTCATGATATTCGCACGCCGATGAATGCCATTTTGGGTTTTACCACGTTATTGGCAAAAGATGCTGATAATCCAGTCAAAGTGCGAGAGTATACCAAAAAAATCACATCTTCTGGTCAACATTTATTGAGTTTAATCAATGATATTTTGGATGTATCGAAAATTGAAAGTGGCAAAGCCGTTCTTACACTGGAAGAATTTATGCTTAATAATACCATTGCTTCAGTTGATGCTATTATTCGACCAGCAGCTAAAGAAAAGGGACAGATTTTTGATGTAGCAGTGACAGGAATTAAGCATGAATACTTAATTGGCGACGAAACGCGATTGAATCAGATTTTGCTTAATCTGCTTTCCAATGCGGTCAAATATACACCGCAAGGCGGGCATATTTGGTTGCGTATTATTGGCTTAGAGCAACGTTCTAGTCAATATGAGTCTATTCGAATCGAAGTAGAGGATACCGGCTTTGGTATGACGTCAGAATATCTGGAGATTATTTTTGATGCATTTACCCGAGCAGAAAACAGCACTACTAATAAGGTGCAAGGTACTGGCTTAGGTATGGCGATTACGAAAAATATCGTGGAATTGATGGGCGGGACTATTGATGTCACTAGTGAAGTTGGTAAAGGGAGTTTGTTTACTGTTGAACTTGAGTTGCGTATTGCTCATCAAAAAGCTGATAAGCAGTTCTGGAAAAAGTATGGCATTTCTCGCATTTTAGTAGTTGATAGTGATCGTAAAGCTTGTCAAGATATTCAAACATTGATGGAAGAGACGAACCTCATAGTAGAAGTTTTATTCAATGGCGAAGAAGCTGTTCGTGCAATTTGTGAAACTTCTGTGACAAACGACAATGATTATCATTTGCTTCTACTGGCTTGGCAAATGGCAGGCATTGATGGCATAGAAACAGCTAAGCGGATACGAAAGTGTTGTTCTAAGCCTATTCCTATTTTCTTGCTGACAGCATATGAATGGGATGGTATAGAAGAGCAAGCACTTCAAGCGGGAATTGATGACTTTTTACTGAAGCCTTTCTTTGTGTCGGCACTTAAGGAGAAAGTTTCTGCCTTCTATGCCGAAGAAAAAGCAACAGATGATGAAAGGCATGAAGAACTGGCTTTAGAGGGTTATCATTTTCTAGTGGCAGAGGATAATGAGATCAATGCAGAGATTTTGCAAGAATTGCTTGAAATTGAAGGAGCAACTTGTGAAATTGTCGAAAATGGTCAAATAGCGTTAGAGCGTTTTGAGCATACTGCGGCAGATGAATTTGATGCAATTTTGATGGATGTTCAGATGCCAGTGATGAACGGCTATGAAGCTACAAAACGTATCAGAGCATTGGAACGGTTAGATGCTAAAAACATACCAATTATTGCGATGACTGCTAATGCTTTTGCGGAAGACGTGAAAGATGCGCTTAATGTTGGCATGGACGCGCATGTGTCCAAACCGGTGGACATGATAGTTTTGACACAAACATTACATCAATATATTAAGCAAAAGGAGGGAGGACAATGAAAGGATTTAACAAAAAATGCTTATTGTTTGTTGTATTGATAGCCACATTGTTAACAACGATAGCTTGCAATCAAAAGGAAAATACCAGCGTCAATTTGATTGATAATGATGAAAACAATAAAAGAGTGGTCAATTTCTTTGGCCCTATGGAAAAATCGGATCCCAATGCTGATAATACAGCCAGAACAGCTCACGAACTAACAGTTATTATGGCAGAAGAAAAACTGGGTATTAGTGTGGAATACCGTACTTATACAGCAGAAGACTATCAAGAAAAAACATATGATGATGTTATTCTTGATCGTGCGCGCAACAATATGGATGATATTTATTTATTGAATCCAGATGGAATCCAAGCTTTAGGCACAGAAGGGAAACTAGCAGATTTATCGGGATTAGCATGCGTTCAAAATTTGAGAGAAGTCGTTAAAACAGCTAATACAGTTGATGGCAAATTGGTAGCAATACCGCAAGAAATTGTTGTCTATGGTTTGTTTCTCAACAAAGAGATGTTTGATCAGTATGATTTAGCGATACCTAATACGCCGGAAGAATTTTTGGAATGCTGTCGAGTATTTAAAGAAAATGGTATTGAAACACCTGTTGGCGCTAATCGTTGGTGGCTGGAATGTTTTGTTATCGCACAGGCTTATGCTGATTTATACAATGGCGATAATACAAAAGCGGAAATTGCTGCTCTTAATGCTGGCGAAGCGAAACTAAGTGATTATATGCGTCCCGGCTTTGAATTTTTAAAACAGATGATAGATTTGGATTATATTGATGCGGAACGAGCTTATATTTATGAAGCTATTGAGGGTGAAAGACCAGATTTTTTAGCACAAAAAACACCCATTGTGATGGCTTATTGGGGAGCAGCTAATACTGATACGGCTTACGGTAATCCAGATTTTGATTTGCAAGTGGTTGGTTTTCCCAGTCATAGAGGGCAAATGCCAGTTGTTTCATTATCGGGATATGGTGTTGGCATTAATGCTGAACATTTAGACGATACTTTAGCTATAATGGATGTTATTCTTTCTGATGAAGCACTTAAAATCTATACTGAGCATAATAAAGTGATTTCACCTTCGAAAAACGTCGAAGTAGCCTGCATTGACGCCCTAAAACCACTAAACGATCGTATCAATGAAGGCGTTTATGTTCTTGGCTCCGATGCAAATATGAGTGTAGAACAATGGGGCAATATCTGCTTAATCGTCAGAGATTTGTTAAGCGGCGCTTCAGTTGATGAGTGTATGGCAAAATTTGATCAATTACAAGAAGAAACTTTAAAATAATAGTTTTAAAAACTGTCGCTTTAGCGGTATATGATCTGTTAAAGCGACAGTTTTTATTTTGTAATGGGAGATTTTAGAGTAGCGTATATGATTTTTAAAACTCTACGGAGCGTTTATTGCGTTTTTGTTATTGCCTTTCTATAATAGTAACGAGGAGTGAAACAAATGGATGCAAGTAAAATTGGCGAGTTAATTTATCAATTACGCAAAGAACAGCAATTGACACAGGCACAACTAGCTGAGAAATTGGCTATTAGTGACAAAACTATTTCCAAATGGGAGCGTGGCTTGGGTTGTCCGGATATTTCGCTGTTGGGCGAGCTGGCGAAAATATTAGGCATTGATGTACAAAAGCTGCTTTCAGGAGAATTGGAAGTCAACGACTTATGGGGAGGCAATATGAAAAAAATGATTTTTTATGTCTGTCCACATTGCCAAAATGTGGTTATGACAATGACAGATACTGATATTTCCTGTTGTGGCAAAAAATTGAATGTACTAAAGCCACAACGAGCAGACGAAACAGAGAAGCTTACAGTAGAAATTATAGAAGATGATTTTTTTGTGACCAGTAATCATCCCATGACAAAAACGCATTATCTTGCTTTTGTCGCTTTATTGACTGGTGATGGTTTGATTTTGTGCAAACAATATCCCGAATGGGAACTGCAAACAAGAATTCCTATTTCAACTACTGGTAGACTATTGTGGTACTGTACCCAGCATGGGCTATTTTATCAGGATATTTCGGCTAAACAGTTTAAATAGTTTGATTGCCTGAGCAATCGATGGACTGTCGAAGAAAAATATTCAATATTATTAAGGTCGCTAGGTTGTCAAAAATGTTAATCGTACCAAATGAAATAAAAAATTTTTGGCCTTTGACTTTTCTCAGCCAATCGTTTATACTAGTGTCTAACATTAAACATAACGTATGAAGTATGTGAAATCACAGCGTGTGTTTATTGAGCTACATTTTGGTTGAGATAATAAGTCAGGAGGAAAAATGCTTAGAGAAAATCGTGAAAGACGAGATGTTGTTAAGTCAAAAAGTGCTATTAAAGACGCTTTCGTCAAACTTAATATTGAACGAGATATTAAAGAAATTACAGTAAAAGACATTTTAACAGAAGCTAATGTCAGCCGAGGAACATTTTATAGCCATTTTACTGATATTTACGATGTGCAGGAGCAAGTCGAAAATGATATTTTTAAAAATACGCAAGCTCATTTGAAATTGCAGTCTATGAAAGAACCTGTGCAAAATCCTTACCAGCAAGTGGCAGTGTTTTTGGAAAATATTGAAGCTAATAGCAAAACGATTAAGAGTATCCATCAAAATCGAGGCAACGCGCCATTTGCTACTAAATTTAAAAATTTGATCAAGCATAGCCTAAATGACGGCGAACGGGCCATTGAAGATGAGTCTGTAAGCAGAATCATTGACGCTTTAGTTACAGGAGCGCTTGTAGAAAGCAGCTTGGAATGGATTATCAATGATGTTCCCGTCAGTCAAGAAAAAATGGCAAAAATCGTTAGTCAGTTTATTTCTGGTGGCGTTTTGAAAGTACGAGAGTATTTGGAAGAAAAATGAGTAATACGTATTAAATAGATAAATTAAACGAATGGAACAATTTGACAATAAGAATTGTTTTATCGCTGATTTAGGGCTATAATCAAGATAAGAAGCGACAGCTGTTTACAATTTTAAGGAGATGATGAGAGAATGTCAGAATTAAAAGTAGTAGTAATCGGTGGGGTTGCAGCAGGTCCCAAAGCGGCAGCCAGAGCTAAAAGATGTAACCCTAATGCTCAAGTTACATTGGTAGAAAAAGGGGAATGGATTTCTTACGGCGGCTGTGGTTTGCCTTATTTTGTAGGGGCTACCGTCAAAGAATTGAATGATTTAATGACGACTTCTTGGGAAGCTGTCAGAACACCGGAATTTATGAAAGCGACTAAAGATATTGATACGCTCCTTGGCTGGGAAGCTACTAAAATTGATCGGACACAAAAAACAGTGGAAATTGTCAATGTAGGAACGAAAGAAGTTAGAAATTTGCCTTATGACAAGTTAGTGTTGGCGACTGGTGCTGATAACTTCAAACCGCCTATTGATAATATTGACGCACAGGGCGTATTCACCATGAAAACGCCAAAAGACGCTGTCGATATGCAGGAATATATCAAAACAGAAGGCGTTGAAAAAGCAATCGTTATTGGTGCCGGTTTAATTGGTATGGAGACGGCAGAGGCCTATGCTAACTGGGGTATCGATGTCACCGTCATCGAAATGCAGCCATGGATTTTTCCCCAAATGCTTGACGAAGAAATGGCGCTTGTATTCCAAAATTATTTAGAAAGCGAAGATCTAAATTTTGTTTTAGACACTAAAGTGGAAAAAATTCTTGTGGACAATGAAGGTAAAGTTACCGGCGTTCAGACAAACAAAGGAAATTTTGAAGCTCAGATGGTATTGGTTTCTGCTGGCGTTAGACCAAGCGTTAAATTAGCGCAAGAAGCCGGTTTGGAAGTCGATAAGGCGATTATTGTCAATGAGTATCTGCAAACCAGCGATCCTGATATTTATGCTGGCGGCGACTGTGTGATGTGTACGAATATCGTCAGCGGTGAACGTATCTTTGCACCGATGGGTTCCACTGCCAATAAACATGGTCGTATCATTGGCAACAACGTTACTGGGGCACAGGATAAATTTCCTGGCGTTCTGGGCACTTCTGTCGTTAAAATGTTTGATTGGAGTGCAGGCAAAGTAGGTATCAGCGAAAAAGATGCACTTCGTTTAGGCTATGATGTCGTTACTTGTGTTGTGCCGGGACCAGATATTACCCATTTTATGCCGGGTAAAAAACTGATTATGACTCGCTTGATGGCTGATCGTAAAACTGGCAAAATTTTGGGCGTACAAATCGTAGGTCCAGGTAAAGTAGATAAACGAATTGACACGATGGCTGCGGCTATGAGCTTTGGCGTAACTGCTGAACAGCTTTCTAATATTGATTTGGCTTATGCACCGCCATTTTCATCAGCGATGGATAATTTAATCGTAGCAGCTAATGTTTTGAAAAATACGATTGATGGTAAAGCACACAGTATTCGTTTTCAAGAAGCACAAACTAAACTTCATGATGATAATGTGCTTTTCCTTGATTTGCGTACAGCTCATGAACGAGCACAAAAAGCTTTGCCTGCTGATCATCAAATGCATATTCCTATCGAAGAATTGCGGGCGAGGGCACATGAATTGCCGAAGGATAAAGAAATTGTTGTCTTTTGTATTCTCAGTACCAGAGGTTTTGAAGGTCAGTTGATTTTGAATCAAGCTGGCTATGATAATGTTTCCTTTATTCAAGGAGGCATTCAATTTTGGCCCTTTAAATAGCAAAGAGATTATCTTTGAAAGATGATTGACAGATTTTCATTTAGCAGTTGGTATACAAGGTAAGTTTACAGCAGACTATAATACGTTAAAATAACTAATGAACACTAAAACCCTAGTAAAATGCGGCTTTAACGCCAAATATTTTACTAGGGTTTTTAGTATTTATGACTTCAAAGGAAGTTTATTGGGTAATTTTTGCCAATAACTATAATCTGGGTTCGTGTAAAACAATGCTGGTTTATGAACGCAAGAAAGATAATGCTATAAGCATTTAATTGCGTTTCATAACGTCGATGGTGCATTATTTTTACTTTCGGCAACTGTTTTTATTATCAACGCAACGCCAAGTGTCAGTATCAATAAACAAACAGCACTTCCAGTTAATAAATTCATTGTGCGAATATCTGCATTGTTCATTTCACCAAAAGAGATGAGCATAGAACGTTGCAAAGTCAAGACAGACGCTAAAACTTCTGCATAGCCAATACAACGAATAACATGAAGCAGCGGCGAGGCGTCTTTGCGCTGTTTTATGGCTTTGATAATTGTCAGGGTTATTTTATAAAAGACGTAGGTGGCAATGGTAATCATGACGATTTCGTCGTGTTTTGTGGCAATATTTCGCGATTGGCTGATATAGATTACTCCTGCTAAGACAAAACTTAACAGGACGAAGAGCGCGCCGCATAATTTCATCACAAAATATGCTATTTTCTTGGAAGATGTATTTCGGTGTTGTCGTTCACATAAAACGGCAGACAAACGCATAGTGCTTAAAATCACATAGTAAGCGCATAGGGTTACGAACCATATAGATTGGTTGATTATACCAAGTGCGCCATTGTAAACGGCATACAAAAAATTAAGAAGAAAGCTGAATACAGCAAATAAAATAAGCCGTGAACGCTGTTCATTGATAAGCTTTTTTCCTATTTCTGTATATTCAACTCTATCAAGAATAATTTGTTTGATGTTCAATCAGTTAGCCCTTTTACCAAAGGGATTAAAGAAAGCAGAACGACAATGCCAACTAAACCGATGACGATGCCAATAACCATTTTACTCCATACCATACAGAAACACATGCCTATGCCTAAGGCTAAAGCGCCAATGATGCCCACTGCACCAGTAAGAATGCTTTTACCAGAAAAGTGAATCGGCTGTTTATGTGCCATTTTCCGCCATACGATTAAAGTAATTACTCCAAGCAAAACCCCCACACAACCAAATATAATCCCCGGTTGAAAGGCTTCCCATTCGGGAATAAGTGTCATACACATCCCAAGTGCAAATAGTACGCCGCTTACTGTTCCCATAAGCATGGCAACAAAACTGCTTTTCTTCATTAGAATTTTCCTCCTTTATTTAGCAACCAATAGTTTCTTCCCAAAGCAAACAGTATACTTGCCTGCTACACCTATAAGTATTGCTGTAGAATAAATTTTCTTCATCATGCTCTGTCTCCCTTTGCACGCAATAATTGTTTGTTTATGATGAGTATAGTATAATAAATTTGTCAAACAAAAGTAATCAACAATATCGGTATAAATGTTGGAATAAAGGGGATTTTTTATGAATACTAAAAATAATAAACGCAAGCGCCAATCTGTGCAGAAAATAGAACGAGCATTTTTAGAGTTTCTTCAAACCAAAGAATTGCACCAAATCAGTGTGTCTGAGATTTGTAAAAAAACAAATTTGAATCGCAGCACCTTTTATGCAAACTATGCCGATATATATGAATTGGCGGATACGATAAGAGAAAAGCTAGAAAATGAAGTTGTGGAATTGTATAAAGATGAAATGGCACAAGGCTATAATTCCAACAATTATTTAGCACTATTTCAACATATAGAACAAAATCAAATATTTTACCGCACTTACTTCAAATTAGGCTATGATGAAAAGCACAAAATTTTGCAATATGACGATAGTCTTGCTAAAAAACATTTTGAGGGTAATTTTATTGAGTATCATATGGAATTTTTCAAAAGCGGTTTAACAAAGATTATAAAATTATGGTTACAAAAGGGCTGTGCAGAGACTCCAGAGGAAATGTTTGAAATTATCAAGAGCGAGTATCGGGGGCGTGAGGAATTTTTTGCTGAAAAACAGCATGGCAGCTGATTGCTTAAATGATTTCTAATAAGAATTAGAGCTATAGACTCATGAGTGTAAAAAATAGTGTTTAGCAAGCAATACGGTTTTTGACGCTAGCTATTGCCAAAAAGATGTTGAATTTTCAACATCATTATGATATACTACAAATGTTGAAAAATCAACATCTTGGGAGTGAGTGAATGAATGAATAACCGATTTGAATCCTTTGTCAATTCTATTATGACGCTTAACCGTTGTCTGCAAAAATTGAAAGATGTAGAAATGAAGCAATTTGGACTGAGAGCGAACCATACGATGTGTTTGTATTATCTTGGGCAGCACAGCGAAGGACTGACTTCAACACAATTAACTGAACTTTGTCGTGAAGATAAAGCTGCTATTTCACGGAGTCTGAATCAACTGACAGCTAAAAATTTAGTATATAGCGATCAAAGTCAAAACAAGCGGTCTTACCGTACCTTGCATTATTTGACTGACAGCGGCAAGGTATTGGCAAAAAAAATGGATGAACGAATCGAGGAAGTCTTATTAAATGGGAGCAATGGTCTTTCCGATGAGCAGCGTGTTGTTTTTTTAGAGGCAATGGCGTTAATCCTTGCCAATCTTACCCAATACTTGAACAATTATGAAGAAAATGACTGAAAAATATGGTAGAGTTTTCGTCAGAAACATGGCAGCAAATTTGACCTATGCAAGAAAGCGTTCATCAAACTATAAAAAAATATTCAAGGTATAGCTATCAAATGTTTCAGCTGGGCAATAAAATATGCACAACTTAAAGCGTAAACCCGCGCTGAAATTGAGTCAATAAAGCGTTTCGGTATAAGATTTCATGATAAAATTATGTGCTTTGCTTAACAGTGTGAGACATATGACGTTATATCAACTCTATAGCAGTAGCGCTGAACATTATTTGGAAGGAATGAATACTTATGGAAAAAATACGAATTATTACTGATTCTACAGCGGATATCACCGCGCCTTTTCGAGAAAATATTACGGTTTTGCCTATGCGCATCAATTTTGGTGATGAGGAATATCTTGATGGCGTAACCATCAATCATCATGAATTTTACGAAAAATTGCTGCAAAGCGATGTTTTGCCAGTTACGAGTTTGATAGCGCCGCTTGTTTTTGAAGAAGCTTATGAAAAAGCTGTCAGCGCTGGTGAAAAAGTCATTGTGATAACAGTTTCCAGCAAGCTTTCTGGTACTTATCAGAGCGCTGTTTTAGCCGCTCAGCGTTTTGAGGGCGATGTATTTGTTATTGATAGTTTAAACGCCACCATAGGGGAACAAATATTGGTGACTTATGCGCTGCAATTGATTGATAGCGGTATGGCGTTGGAAAATATTATTGTTGCATTGGAAGCGTCAAAAAAACAGATTTGTACATTGGGGCTGCTTGATACATTGGAATATTTACAAAAGGGAGGCAGAATTTCTAAAACAACTGCTTTTGTTGGCGGCATACTGTCGATAAAACCGATTGTAGCCATTAGCGATGGTGAAGTTATTATGCTGGGAAAAGTAAGAGGCGCTCGTAATGGTAATCATTTTTTGTCGCAAGAAATTGATAAGGCCGGCGGCATTGATTTTAATAAACCTTTTTGTTTAGGCTATACGGGATTAGAAGATAGTTCGTTAAAGAAATATATTCAAGATAGTGAAGCCTTGTGGCATGACTATCATGATGAATTGCCAATGTGCTCTGTTGGCGCAACTATAGGAACACACGTAGGACCAAACGCTATCGCAATAGCTTTTTTTATTATGACCAAATCTTGATACCAGCTATTAAGTTTATTCGCTTTGGGCGAATTATTGGTTGACGAGAAAAAATTTCTATCGAATCAGCGTTACGTTTCGCAGGAATTTTTTTCAAAGCAACAGAATGCATATGGTATGATTCAATAAAATAAGCGCAACGCACAGCAAACGATAATTGTCGAAAAGACAACAGGAGAGTATAAGTATATGTTACAAAGCATTTTGGAAAAGATAACGTCAACTTACGGCAACTGCCCGTTCATACTCGCAATCGTTTTGAGCGGCTCAAGAGCAACTGGAAGTAAGAGCAACAACTCTGATATTGATATTTTTGATAATGCTTTATCTAATCCTGTCATTTCAGCGCAAATATTACGAGAGCTTTGCCATGAAACAGAAAAATTATGTGCAAACATTAACCTATAATGTCAAAAATCCTTTTAGCAAATCAACAAATGATTAGCTAAAAGGATTTTTATTTGGATAAGTCTATTTCAAAGCCTCATTTCTAAATTTGCAGACCGCCGTCGACGTGCAATACTTGACCGGTGATAAAGGAAGCGTCATTGGAAAGTAGAAAAGCTACCGCATTGGCAACTTCTTTTGCCTCGCCTGTACGTCGTAAGGAGGTGCGGTCAATTATCGTTTCTTGGTGCTCTTTTTTAAGATTGCGCAGTTTATGATTTTGGATAAAGCCCGGCGCTACCACGTTGACACGAATGTTATAAGGACCTAATTCCTTGGCGATGGATTTGCTTAGTCCGATAATACCTGCTTTGGCGGCGGCATAATTACTTTGACCAGCATTGCCATAAACGGCGGTCGACGAGCTGATGTTGACTATAGCGCCTTCTTTGTTAGCCAGCATAATATGACTGACGGTTTTGCACATATTGAACGTACTTTTTAGATTGGCGTTAATGACGTCATCAAAATCGTTGGCGGGCATATTAAGAAGCAGATTATCTTTGGTTTGACCGGCATTATTGACTAGCGCGTTGATAGTGCCAAAATCGTTGGTAATTTGCTGTACTGTCATTTCACATTGGCGATAATTGGTCAAATCGGCTTGGTAGATTTTTATGCGCACATGGTGAGCATGACTAATGGTTTCTATTTCAGTTGTGTTTTGCGGTCGCTCAGGATAGTTAAGCGCTAGATAATAGCCTTTTTGTGCTAGTGTTAAGGCGACAGCATAGCCAATGCTGCGGGAAGCGTCAGTAATAACTGCTACAGGATTATTCATAAGCGATTTGATTTCCTTTCAGATAGTAAGATGTATTACATTATAACGTCTTCAAAAAGAAAAAATGACTGATCAAGAAGCGTTATTTTGGGTGAAATTTGTAGTAGGATTTTACCAGAATAATGGTATAATACTAACTAGAGGTTTGTTGAAAAGAGGAATAAAGACGAAATTGGTTTATTTTACTTATATTTTGCTTTGTAGTGATCATACATTATATATTGGTTGGACTGATGATTTGGTCAGACGCATACAAGTTCACAATGCTGGAAAAGGTGCAAAATATACCCGCGCGCGCTTGCCGGTAAAATTACTTTACTGGGAAAAATATGCCACCAAAAAAGCGGCTATGCGCCGAGAATATGATTTAAAGCAATGGAGACGCGAGGAAAAACTGCTCTTATTAGAAGAAAAAGCAGGATTTGACGAGGAGGATTTTTGATGAAAAAATTGATTATAGTTGATGGCAATAGTTTGGCGCATCGTGCATTTTACGGTATCCCGCTTCTGAGCAATTCCAAAGGTGTGATTACCAATGCCGTTTATGGTTTTACCCATATGCTTTTAAATTTAATGGAACAGGAAAAACCTGATTATGCTGCGGTGGCTTTTGATATCAGTCGCAAAGTTTTTCGTCATGAGCAATATGCTGATTATAAAGCTAATCGTAAAGGAATGCCAGAGGAACTGCGCGGGCAAATGGATTTGATTAAGGCGATATTAGATAAGTTAAATATCCCTATTTATCAGATGGAAGGCTACGAAGGCGATGACATTATTGGAACGATGGTGCGTTGGGCTGAAAAAGAAAATATCGAAAGCATCGTCGTCACAGGTGATAAAGACAGCTTACAGCTAGTGGATACGCATACGCGTGTTTATCTGACTAAAAAGGGAATCAGCGAAGTCGTTGACTTTGATTTAGCGAAGCTGCAAAGCGAATATCAACTGGTGCCTGCGCAAATTTGTGATTTAAAAGGATTGATGGGCGATAGTTCTGATAATATTCCGGGTGTGCCGGGTATTGGTGAAAAAACGGCGCTAAAACTCTTGCATCAATATGGTACTATTGAAAATCTGTATCAGCATTTAGAGGATTTTGCTGGCAAAAAAATGGGAGAAAAATTGGCTGAGCATAAAGAACAAGCATTGATGAGCAAAGAATTAGCCACTATTTTTACTCAAGTGCCTATTGTTTTTGATTTGGAAGGCTTAAAATGCAAGGCGCCCGATTTAGACGGATTGATTGCTTTATATAAAGAATTGGAACTGAACAGTTTGTTAAAAAACTTGACCGATATTCATAAAGAAGAACTAACGGCTTTGCCTGATGACGGTGTGGAATTGACTTCGCCGGAACAGTTGCAACATATTTTAGCTGGCGATTCTTTTGACGAGTTGGCTATTATTGTTGATACGAATCAAAAGCCTATTTATGACAATACTGTACTTGCCATTAGTCTTTGCTTTAACCATAACGCTTATTTGATTCAATGTGAGCATAATTTCAGCGATTATGCGCAAATATTGCGTCCCTATTTAGTCAACGAGCAAATTTTTAAACTGACTGATGACAGCAAGAAACTATATGGTAGTTTTTTGAAAGAAGGCATTGTTATTAAAGGGCTGTTTTGGGACGCTTTGTTGTGCGCTTATTTACTCAATCCGGAAGCTAAAGATCTCTCGCTGGAAAAAATGCTTTATGACCATTTAAATATGACCTTGAGCAGCGAAGAACCAAAGCGTGCTTTTGGACGCATTAGAGGTCTGGAAATGGTAATGAAGCCTATGAGTGTTTTAATTGATCAATATGAATTATTGACGCTTTTTGCTCAAATTGAGTTGCCTTTAAGCCGTGTGTTGGCAGCGATGGAAATTCAGGGGGTGCGGTTGGATATAGCCTATTTGGAAAAAATGGGCAATGATTTGTCAGCGCGTATTAAAGAAATTACCGAACATATTTATGAATTGGCGGGCAGCGAGTTTAACCTCAATTCGCCCAAACAACTAGGCATCGTATTATTTGAACAATTGAAACTACCAGTTATCAAAAAAACGAAAACGGGCTATTCTACCGATGCTGAAGTATTGGATACTTTAGCAGAAGAGCACGCCATCGTCAAAGAAATCTTGGAATATCGTCAGTTAAGTAAGTTGAACTCTACTTATGTTGAGGGACTTCTCAATATTGTCGATCCTCGAACCAGTAAGGTGCATACATCTTTTAATCAAACCATTACTGCTACAGGACGTTTGAGTAGTACGGAGCCTAATTTGCAAAATATTCCAGTGAAAACAGAGCTTGGCAAACAAATTCGTACCGCTTTTGTACCTTCCAAATCGGGACATTTGTTTTTGGCAGCTGATTATTCGCAGATTGAATTGCGCATTATGGCCCATATGAGTGAAGATACCGTTTTGGTGGATAGCTTTAACCGTGATGAAGATATCCACACCAGAACGGCAGCAGAGGTTTTTGGCGTGCCCATGGACGAAGTTACCAAAATTCAACGGCGCAATGCTAAAGCTGTCAATTTTGGCATTATCTATGGACAAAGTGATTTCGGGCTGAGCAAAGAATTAGGAATTACGCGTAAAGAAGCCAAGACGTATATTGACGGCTATTTTGCTAAATATCACGGTGTACGCCAATGGATTGATCAAACTATTGCGCAAGTACGCCAAGACGGTTATATTACAACGATGTTTGGTCGTCGGCGTTTGATTAGCGATATTAACAGCAAAAATTTCAATTTGCGCAGTTTTGCCGAACGTACGGCTGTTAATACGCCAATTCAAGGTTCTGCCGCCGATATTATCAAAGTTGCTATGATTCAAATTGATACGGCTTTGACCAAGAGTCGATTAAAAGCCAAAATGCTTCTGCAAGTTCATGATGAATTGATCTTTGAAGTGGCTCCACATGAAATTGCCATTTTGATTAAAATCGTTAAACAATGTATGGAAAACGCTGCACAGCTAAACGTACCCTTAAAAGTTGATGTTAGCGCTGGTTTCAACTGGTTTGATATGGAACGAATTTAAGAGAATTGAGGAAACATTATGCCGGAATTACCAGAAGTAGAAGTCGTCTGTCGTTCTTTGCGGCAGGCGATCATAGGAAGAACGATTACGGCTTTTCAAGCGACGCTGCCTAAATTGTTGAAATTACCTTATCAAGCGCCGGAACTTTTTGCCGAACGTTTGATAGGAGCGCAAATTGTTAATATCAGACGACGCGGAAAATACATCTTAATTGGTCTGAACAATGATGATAATTTGACTGTTCATTTGCGAATGACTGGCAAATTATTGTATCAGTCACCGG
Organism: uncultured Peptococcaceae bacterium; assembly: GCA_949743265.1. Classification (GTDB taxonomy): domain Bacteria; phylum Bacillota; class Peptococcia; order Peptococcales; family Peptococcaceae; genus CATJSX01. The sequence goes on along the minus strand of CATJSX010000079.1, from coordinate 7,123 downwards.
AGATTTTAAGAGGAAAACATTGTCATATCGTGATTGCTTTTGATAATGGTTATGAGTTGCGCTTTGACGATGTAAGACAGTTTGGCTCTTTTTATTTAACTGGCAGCAATGAATTACAGCAAATCAACGGCTTAGCGGCTTTGGGTATTGAGCCGCTTGGCGAAGAATTTACTTTGGCTTATTTGCAAAGTTTAATCAAAGGCAAAACGCAGAAAGCCAAAGCTTTTTTGCTGGACCAACGGCACATCGCCGGTATTGGCAATATCTATGCTGACGAAATACTTTTTGAAGCTCATATTCATCCGGCAGAAAGTATTGGCAATATTGTTGAGAAAATCAATCAACAACAGCTTTGGCAGGCAATCCGCCATCAATTATCAAGAGGCATTGAAATGGGCGGCAGCTCCATCAAAGATTATGTCGATAGTTTTGGTCAAGCAGGCAGTTATCAAGAGTATCATTGTGTTTATGGGCGTAGCGGTCAGCCTTGCCGCCAATGTGGGACAACTATTGAACGTATGACGATTTCTGGTCGCGGCAGCTGTTATTGTCCTAATTGTCAGAGGATCATGACGTCTGCTCGTCATTAACCGACACCTCTTAGCAATCTTAACCATATAGTATTAAGAGTTAAAATTGCTGGGAGGTAAAAGCGATGATCTTGACGACGGTTTTGTTTGCAATGGCGTTGAGCTTAGACAGCTTAGGCGTAGGAATTTCCTATGGCTTGGATAATATGAAAATTTCCCGTGGAGCGCTACTGATTATTTGTTGTTGTTCGGCTGGCGTTTTGGCAACAGCCATGTTTATTGGACAGTTATTGATGCAAGTGATTGATTTAGGTTTAGTACGTTTTTTAGGCGCAGGAATTTTGTTGAGTTTAGGCAGTTTTTCATTAATCAAAAGCATCATCAAAATGCTCCAAAATAAAGAAGGCACACTTTTTGAACTGACTATTAGCAGTTTGGGTATTGTGATTCAGATTTTTAAAGAGCCGAATAAAGTAGATATGGATCGTTCAGGGGTAATCAGCGGCACAGAAGCGTTGCTTTTGGGGCTGGCATTATCACTGGATTCTTTTGGAGCTGGTATTGGAGCGGCTTTATTGGGGCTAAAAATTATTTCAACTAGCCTTTGTGTTGGGATTAGTGCTTTTTTGTTTGTTTCGTTAGGAATGTCTATTGGCAGTCGTTTGGGAGAACGCAACAGTTATAACAAATTGAGTTTATTGCCGGGCAGTATTTTGATTTTGATTGGTCTTAGTCGATTATTGTTTTAATAGCAAGCAGGAAGGGAGAGTATGATGGCTTTTATTATCGGTTTAACTGGAGGGATTGGTTGTGGCAAATCAACCGTAAGCGATTATTTGCGAAGCAAAAATTTGACTGTGATTGATGCTGACGTTATCGCTCATCAAATCACTGCTCCGAATATGGAGGCAGTGGCGCAAATAGCTGCAACCTTTGGGGCAACGCTCATCAATGCTGATGGTGCACTGGACCGCCAGCAGTTGGCTGCAATCGTTTTTAGTGATGAGGCAGCATTAGCGAAACTTAATCAAATCACACATCCTTTGATTGAAAAAGAAATAGAGCAAATCATTGATGCCAAATTTCAGGAAAGATTGCTCATTTTAGATATTCCGTTATTATTTGAAACTAAAACATATTTGTCTAAAATCGATCAATCTTGGTTGGTTATTGCTAATGAGCGTCAACAAATTGAACGAATTATGAAGCGGGATCATTTAAGTGAAACGCAAATTCGCGCTAGAATAAATAATCAAATGGCAACCACAGAAAAAATGAAACTAGCTGATAAAATTATTGACAACAGTCAGTCAATCAAAATAACTTATGATCAAGTGGATAAACTTCTGAAGGAAATCATGTTTTAAAATACTTTACAAATCAAGGGAAATCCTTTATACTATCTTAGTAATATTTGTTGAGCGGTCGTGGCGGAATTGGCATACGCGCACGTTTGAGGGGCGTGTGAGGCAACTCGTACGGGTTCAAGTCCCGTCGACCGCATCTTATAAACCTGCTATATAGCGGGTTTTTTAATTTTCGTGTTGCATAATTTCACTGAAATATACGTTAAGGTCTTTGGCGACTTGGTTTTGTTTTTCTTCAAAAGTATGCTGATAAACGTTTTTTAACATATTATTAGTAGCATGTCCCATTATTTCCATTGCATATTTATCTGGTATGCCAAACGCTAACATAATAGAAGCATTGTAATGTCGAAGATCATGAAAACGAAAATGAGGTACATCTAAATGTTTTAATAAATTTCTAAAGTTGTCTGAAATGTTATTTGGTGTACAAGTTATTATTTTACCAGTTGTTTTTTTTGTACTTTAAAAGCTCATTGGCAACTACATCTGGAAGCGGGATTTTTCTGTTGCCAGAAAATGATTTTGGCGCTTTTTCTACCCAGTTTTTACTTTCATCAATTACAATGGCTTTTGAAACAGTAACCAATGATTCGTTAAAATTGACGTCTTTCCAAGTTAAAGCACATATTTCGCTTCGTCTAAGTCCTAGAAAAGCGGCTAATAAAATTGCCAAATGAAGATCTTGATCGTTTTTACTTTTTTCTAAAATAAAAGAAACAGTTTTGCTATCTGGAATATAAAGTTCGTTTTTGATTTTGCTTGGTAATTTTGTCGTTAAAACGAAATCTGGATAAAATTCTTTTAAAGTAGCTGATAACAATCCATGAATATTTTTAACTGTTTTAGGTGAATGATTCATAGATTCGTTGTTGATGGCTTTTTGAATAAGTTCTCTTGTCAAATCTTTAAGCAGTACATTCTTTATATCATTTAATCCATTTCTTTTGATGCCATTATATGTTTTTAGAGTGGAAGGAGATAGGATATTTGATTTGCTTTCAATATAACGTTCCATTGCTTCACCAAGTGTTATGTTTTGAGGGACTTTGCTATGTCTAGCTTTCATCACATACTCAGCCGCTATAAATTCTGCCTCTTTCTTAGTAGAAGCAGTGAACGATTTATAAATTCTTTTACCATTTTCATCTTTGCCAACATATTGATTAACACGCCAACTACCAGAAGGTAGTTTTTTCGCTTTAGCCATATTATCACTCCTAAAAATAGTTTGATAAATATCGGCAGCTTATGATATACTATACTTGTCGAAGGTATCGTATAGCGCAAGCTGTCGATATTTATTTAAGCCTGTCGTGTTGATAGCACGATGGGCTTTTACTTTATTTAAAAATATCTGCTACAGCAATAATGATTTCTGGTCTTGCTTTGGAGTGAATGGTATCACCGACAGCATAAGTTTCTGCTGTTTGGTTGATATAATCATGGACAGTGATGGTTTTTACCTTTGGATCAATAATCCAATATTCCTTAATACCAGCTTCTTTGTATTTTATAACTTTGATACTCAGATCTCGATGACGAGTTGATGGGCTTAGAATTTCAAAGATAATTTCTGGCAACTCAGCATTTTCATCGCAGAATACCATTAAATCTGGCTTGAAAGAATTATCATTTATTCTTATATTGTATTCATATAAAGGTTGACAAGATGTATTTTCAAGACTATTCATCAATTTATGTGCAATCTTAATGCTAATTCTCTGATGTTCTCTTGATGGACTAGGCGACATCATTACTATACCATCAATCAGTTCATAATTAAATCGTTCATCTTTTTCCATTGTCTCAAATTCTTCTGGTGTGACCAGATCTATTTCTTGAGCCATATTCATTTTATATCAACTCCCTTTGTAAAAACAATTTATTGCGACATGTATTATGAGATTTTTAAGGCATCAACAATAGCCATCAAAAAATAAATCCTTTTTGCACTTGCTTTTGCAAGATTCGGTGGAACTGCATTTCCGATTTGCAAACTAATAGAAGATAAATTTCCATAAAAAATGAAATCGTCTGGAAAAGATTGTAATCTAGTTGCTTCTCTTAAAGATATTCCACGTTTCTGTGTTGGATGTCCGTAGCGCCCTTTGCTTATACAAGTGCAACCACTGGTTAGTGTAGGGGCTGGTTTATTTAAGTCCATTATGCCATATGTATCGCTGTGAACTTTATTGTTTTTGTGACAGGCTAATATATAATCATTAGGTAAACTATTTCTGGAACCAGTACTATTTTGTATTATAGACAATCTAGTTTTATTTAATTCAGATAAATTTCTAGCTTGATGATTGAAAATTTTTTGAGGACCAGTATAACTTTCACCTGCACAAATAGGTGGAAGATCCATGATAGTTTTTCCGACTGTGAGCCAGTCTTGATATTTTGATGATGTGTTTTTGCTGCGTTCACAATGTGTTTGTTCAGGCAGTAAAATAATTGGTTTATCAAAAAAAGCATTTAATTGCACATAAATATCTTTCCTAACGCCATGTAGTACTAAACGTTTTCGAGTTTGAGGTACACCATAATCTGCTGCATTAAGTATGTCATATTCTAAATAATATTTTTTCTCCAATCTTTTTATTACAGATAAAAAGATATCTTTACCAATATTACGATTCATACCGGGAACGTTTTCCATTAAAATAAATGTAGGCTGTAATTCTTCGATTAAGCGTATATATTGAAATACTAGTTTGTTTTTTTCATCTTTAGGATTTCTTTTTCCTAACAAAGAAAAACCTTGACAAGGTGGGCAACCAGCCAATAGAAAATTGCTTTTAGGAAAGATGTCTGTTTCTTTTATAATTTGCTCAGTTGTAACGTTTTTAATATCATCTTCGATAATTTGTGTTGAAGGGAAATTGTTTTGATAAGTGGTTAGTGCTGCCTTGTCTATATCTACGCCTAATGCAATATTGGAGTCAGCTTGCTGAAGTCCACAAGAAAGTCCTCCAGCTCCACAAAATAAATCAATGGCGTTAAACATTGAATTACCTCCAAGTTATTTTGCTTTCCCTTGAATTTCTTTTAAAATATCAGTTATAGCATAATAGTCTGCATTCTTACATTGAGTGAAGCATTCTAATAATAAAAATACTAAAGAATGTTGCACATCTGAAATTTCTTTATTGAGTTGCATCTCTGGGATTGAATCAGTGGAAAATAGTTTCGAAGATAATTGTCTTATTTTCTCTTTGGCAGAAACATCTACTAAAACCAGAGATCGAATAAATCAAGGGAATTGATTGACCGTATTGTAACACATCTTTCGATAAAATAATATCTTCAGAAGTTAATTTAGGTAAATAATAAGTTTTATCTTTTAAAAAATGTAAATATGTTTGATAGTTTTTTATATCATCCTGAGTATTGTGGTTTGAATTTAAACTGAAGTTTATTTTCTCTATGTCTTTTGTTTTAATTAATTTTGTTATATAAAAACATAACTTTGTTTTGTATTTATCAGGATTATTCATATCATATAATGGGATTTTTTGGTAATCATATTCATCTTTATTTGGTGGATTTTGATCACCATCTAAAATTACAAAAATGTTAGAATCAATATTCATGCTTATCGGAATCATACGTGTATAAATGTCATCAACGCCACCTTGCAAATAAGAGATATTGAAAGTATCATTTGAAAGCTCATTAGAAGATGTAATAACTTTTTGTACGAGTTGTTGTGCTAAGCAATCCTCAACTAGAATGTTGATTTTATCATTTTGAATTGGTTCACCAAAATTTTCAAAAGCAACTCTCGGCGATATATCTTCAAGAATCGAAAAAGTAGTATTATTTACAGCTGACTGTTGGAATAGTTTTATTGCTTTATCAGGCAAACAACTAATCAGAGTTGGAGAATGTGTTGTTAAAATAATTTGATGTTTTTTACAGATAATTTGCTGTAATAAAAAGTTGACTAATTGAAGCTGAGCGCCCGGATGAAGAGAAACTTCAGGTTCATCTAATAAAATTAAAGAGTGATGTGGGGCGGTCATTACTTTTTTTACAAGGTTAAAGATTTTTAATTCTCCACTTCCAGCACGTGCTTCGCTATATTCTTCATTAAGAAATAAAGACTCTCCCCAAAAATGATATTGTTTGTGGAAAATTTGTTTTGCTTCTTGATAAGATTTACCTAATATGCAGCTGATTTCCATTAAAATTTTTGTCTCAATGATTTCAGGCGCATTATTCTGTTCCTTATTTTTGCAACGATAAATTTTACCTGTTTCTAAACTTTGTTTTAACTGCGTAGCTTTTTTACGGATTATCCTTTTATTTTCGCGATAATTTGTTTTGTGGTTTTTATCTCTATTATTAAAGTTGAAAAAAATATCATAAGCGCTAAGCTCGACTTTTGAGTCAATATAAAGCAAATTTTTTTCTATAGGTGGATATCTATCCTTATCTTTAGGTAAAAAAATTTTTTCTTTTAAGTTTTTTGTTAGTTTTCCCGTTTCCCAATAATCAGGATCGTTTTCGCGTTTGGCACGATTATATATTACAGGAAATAAAAGCTTTTCATCATTTTCGTCAGAATATACATAAGTGAATTTTGGTAAAGGACCTATATTTATTGGATCTAAAGAGGTATTAAACCAGAAATCACCAACAGTTGTACCATTTGGTATTCCATAAATTGCTTGCAATGCGCGAGTTTTGTTACAACCATTTCTACCAACAAAAACTGTTAAAGGAAATTCGAAATTTATTACTGTTCCCGGGGTGATATTTGCATAGTTATCAAAGATGATTTGTTTGTTGAAGTTAGTATATTTAAATGTTTTGTCTATTTCATTTATATTATCTTGAATATTATCTAATACAGATAGCATTTAAAGTCTCCTAAATTATATTTTGTGGAAGTTTTATTGCAACATTCTATAAGTATACAATTTTTGAGAAAAAATAAAGAGCTTTCTCTTGATGTAGAAATCGAATTTTAAACACGATACTTTTAAGTGTACTAATTCAACAGGGACACAATATAAACCAGCTAATTGTTCTTGCGTATAATACTTATATTCTTCTGGGATTTTATCAGGCAAGTCGCTCATTTCTGCATTGAATAAATCCGCTTCTGTTTCATAAAACGAGCATTTTAAGCGCGTATTGTAGCGAATAAAGTAGCAATCAATATTTTTGTGTAATAGTGCATGACCTAGTTCATGATAAAGAACAACTTTTTTA
>CATJSX010000078.1 GCA_949743265.1 uncultured Peptococcaceae bacterium | reverse complement strand
ATACGGGCTGCATCTATCAATGCTCTCACTTCATTGAAGGAAATATTGTCCATGCTGACATAGATTTCAGATGTCGTGAGCGTTGTATTATCACCGGTAGTGTTAGTAGGATTGTCAACAATAACTCCGTTAGGATTATCCAGCGGTGTAGTACTTTGCTGATGGGAATAATTGGAAAAGATAGAAGGGACAGTAAAAAGCATAACGGTAAAGCAAGCTGTCATCGCTACCCAAACCTTCCAACTAACTTTCCTCTTCATAGTCAGTTTAGCTCCTTTCACTATGTCGTCATCAAGTTCGCCAAGGACTTCAAAAAATTCTTCTTTTCTCACAAATCAAAGCCCCTTTCTGCCAAAAATACTTTTAATTGTTTCCGCGTTCGTTCCAACGTCTTTGATATGGTTCCTTGCAACATTCCATAATCGCTTGCAATGTCTGAAACTGAATCAGCATACCAATAGCGGCGAACAAAAATGTTTCGTTTCTTTGGTGAAAGGCTCCTTACAAAAGAATTGATTGCCTTTATCAGTTCTTGGTGGTTAATTATCTGCTCCACATTGTCAATATCCGATACACAATCCGTCAGTTCTTCCAAAACAAGTGTTATCTCACTACTGCCCCGTTTTTCAGCATGGTCGTGTTTATACTTGTTAAAAGATAAATTCCGTGTAATTTTACCGAGGAATGGTGCTAATTGTTCTGGCCAATGTGTTGGCATGGAGTTCCATGCGTTCAGGTAGGTATCATTGACACATTTTTCTGCATCTTCTTCGCTATAGCTTTACAGTAATGACCATATTTCTCGGACGTTACACTAATGGCTTGGTCATTTCTATCCCAATAGAGCTGGATTATGCCATTATCATCCATATAAATCCTCCTTTCATTGATATACACAACTTTTAGGCGAAAATCTGACACTCATTTCAAAAAATATTTTTTCTACTATATCATATTGCATATATGATAGCATCAGAAATGGATCAGAACGGTTTCTGACCCATTTTAAAATTACTGTTCTTATACTACATTAGAGAATTGACCCTTGGTGTTGATATCTAAAGAACGATTCTTTATACTGTTATAGGATTCCTTATAATCTTCCCAACTATCTGCTATGGTACGCTTAAATAGACTAACCTTTTCATCCAAAGATAAATCTTTATGTAACCACTGCCATATGAACAGAGTCATGTATTGATTGCGATACTTTGTTGTGGGAACGCGTTCCGCTGATTCTGGCATGAATTTCTCTATCTGTGAATGAATTCCGTTGACATTTGTAAGATTGTATCTACCTTCGGTGTGTCTGTCGGCTTTAATTTGAACGTGCCGGAGGGTTTCACTATTAGCCAAGACTGAATATAGGCCGAATGGCTATCAGTAATTAGTGTGCTACCATCTTCAAAGTATCCTGACAGCAATTTCTTGGCATCTGTTGTCTCTAATCTGCCTACCGAAATAGGTTTTGCTGTTAAATTCTTTTCATCATCTATTGCAATAAGAATACCGCTTTGCTCATTGTTGATTCCTCGCTTGTATCTGACAGTCGGGAATTTTGCCCCGGTGTATCTATTTCATAAGAAAAATTTTTCCATAATCTTTGCAAATTTTTCTTGGTTCCCTTTAGCAGATGCTCCATGCTTTTTTATCCTGATACTTTCGCAATATGGATAGCTATCTGATATTTCTATTTCTGTCTTTCCGTTATTTTACGACCTTTTTGCGTGAACCATGATTATTAGTTCATCCAGTTGATCAGCTGTCAAACTATCAAGGCCACCTTTCAACGCTTCGTTGAAAAAGTCGGACATTTTGAAACATCCTATCTTTATTTGATTATTTGCACCCTCTAGGGTGCTTGCCCTTCAACCATAGTCAAGATTGACTAAAATAGCTTTCTTCTATCTTTCAAATGCCTTTCTTTGATTTTTCGTGGCTTTTTGCTGTAAACGCTCTGCCTTCTTTAGATATTCCTCTGTCATGTCAAAATCAGATTGAAGTTGTAGCCTGTACTTTTCCTTTTCACTTAATTTTGGTGGAATATGATCTTGTTCTTTTGCTATATTTTCTTGTTGTTAAGGTAAACTGGCGTAAAATACGTTTAATAGTAAAGCAGATGTCCGACTGTAATAATCTGGTGCGTCTGCTTTGCTGGCTATTGATTCTTTTACTGTCTTATAGAGGTGTCTTGTGCGATTATTTTGCTTGACATTCACTGATTGATGTTTTATGATGTACTGGTAGTACCAGATGGGAGCTGAAAATATCATGAAATTTTTATGTCAATTCGGCATTATTTTGTTTGTCTCATTTCTTGGCGAAGTGTTATATCATTTAATTCCTCTGTCTATTCCGGCAAGTGTTTATGGAATGATGATTTTATTTTTAGCGCTTTGCACAGGTTTTGTGAAATTGGATCAAGTTAAGGAAACTGCCGGTTTTTTGATCGATATCATGCCGATTATGTTTATGCCTGCTGCTGTGGGATTGTTGGAATCTTGGTCATTTCTCGCACCAGTATGGGCTTCTGTGTTTGCAATTACTATTATAACGACTATTATCGTTATGGCAGTAACTGGACGTGTTGCTCAGCATATACTCTGGCGAAAAGAATAAATTGCTTTTAAAGGGTGGAAAAAATGGAAACGCTTTTGATTGATTCTGTATTTTTTGGCGCGGTTCTCAGTCTAGCAGCTTATGGAATGGGATTATTGCTGAAAAAGAGGTTTAAATGGGCTGTGTTAAATCCTTTGCTGATTGGTACGCTTGGCGTTATGGCGGTTCTTTTGATTTTGCACATTGACTATGCGCATTACTATAAAAGCGCTCAATATATCAGTTATTTTTTGACGCCAGCTACGGTATGTTTGGCTGTTCCTCTTTATCAACAGATTGAGTTGCTCAAGAAAAATTTGAAAGCAGTAATAGGTGGTATTACCGCTGGTGTGCTCGCTAGTCTTACGAGCATCTTTTTATTGGCAAAATTATTTTCGTTAAATCACGAACAGTATGTAACGTTATTACCTAAATCAATTACAACGGCTATTGGTATGGATATTTCAGCAGAATTAGGAGGAATTCAGACGATAACTGTTGCAGTGATTATTATTACAGGCATTTTGGGTAATATTCTGGCAGAATTAGTGTGTAAAGTTTTTCGGCTTCAAGAACCAATTGCCAAAGGATTAGCTATTGGCACTTCCTCTCATGCCATTGGCACAGTAAAAGCCATGGAAATGGGAGAAATTGAAGGCGCTATGAGTAGTCTTGCTATAGCAGTAGCAGGATTGATGACGGTAGTGGGCGCGTCTTTATTCGCTAAATTGTTTTAAAGAAAGGAGCCACTAGAGATGGATAATGCGAAAAAAACAGCGCCAGAAACCGTACGAAATGAAAAAATTTATTTTCTGGTAATCGAATACATAAAAACTTTAGTACAAAATGGCGAGATTGCATTTGGGGGAAAATTGCCTTCTGAAAGAGAGCTGATAACAACACTGGGACTTAGCCGAAATTCTATTCGAGAAGCCTTGCGAAGTTTGGAAAATATGGGCATTATTGAGAGCAGACATGGACAAGGAAATTATCTTGTTAATCATATAGGACAAAGTTTGAGCAGTATTTTCTCTCTGCTGCTTTTGATGAAAGAATGCAGTTATTTAGAAATCAATCAATTAAGAAGAAGCGTTGAAATTGGCGCTTATTTACTGGCGATAGAACGAGTATCAGCGATAGACATTCAGAGGCTTGCCCATTTCCTTGAGGAAATGAAAAATAGCAGCTTGACTGAATGTATAAAGCTGGACAAACGGTTTCATGATATGCTCATTGAACTTTCGGGAAATCGTTTATTAAAGTTGCTTAATGAAGCGTTAGCCTCTTTATTTGAAAGCAGTATTCGGGAAATATTGTTGTCGGCTTCGACGCAAACATGGGAAAATCTTTTGTTTTGTCATGTCGACATATATGAGAGTTTAAGGGCAAGAGATGAACAACGGGGTATAGCGGCTATCACAGCGCATTACGATTTTATTGATAAAATTACCGTAAATTTCAAAGCCGATACGGAAATTTGAAAACGTTTGATGATTGAGTCAATCGCTAACTAATAACCAAAACAAAAATGCGCCGCAAAACGTTGTTAGCTTGCGGCGCATTTTTGTTTAATTTTTTTCAGCAATAGCTTTTGCCAAGTGTTCCACGCGATTGCCAATATAGACAGCTGCGAAAGTAATAGCGAAACACAGACTGCTAACGGCATAGGCAAAACTTTTGCTTTCAATCTAATGATGTTGTTTCTTCATGATGCTTGCCTCCTGCTTACTAAATTGATTTACGATTGATGGCTTTTTGGGCTTGTTGAGCAATATGCACAGCAGTCAAACCAAATTTATCCAAAAGTTGATCTGGCTGACCCGATTCCCCGAAAGTATCATTGACGCCTACCCGTTCCATTGGTACGGGTTTTTGTTCAGCCAATGTTTCTGCTACGGCGCTGCCTAGACCACCGATGATGTTGTGTTCTTCGCAAGTCACTATAGCGCCGGTTTTAGCAGCCATTTTAACGATCATTTCCGTATCTAATGGTTTAATAGTACTCATATTAACAACTGCAGCGCTAATGCCTTCTTTGGCTAATATTTCTTTGGCTTCTAAGGCTTTGGCAACCATAATACCGGTAGCAATCAACGTAACATCATCACCATCAGCCATTAGTACGCTTTTGCCAATTTGAAAATGATAATTGTCGTCAAAAAGCTGCGGTACTTTAGGTCTGCCCAAACGGATATATACTGGACCGTCATATTGTGCTGCCGCCATAACGGCTTGTTTGGTTTCTTTGCCGTCTGCTGGTACAATAACGGTCATACCCGGCAAAGCCCGCATCAGCGCTAAATCCTCTAACATTTGATGAGAACCACCGTCTTCGCCGACAGTAACGCCTGCATGAGTAGCAGCAATTTTAACGTTCAAATGAGGATAAGCGATAGAATTGCGGATTTGATCATATGCTCTGCCTACTGCAAAAACAGCAAAACTGCTAGCAAAAGGAATTTTGCCACTAGCCGCAAAACCAGCGGCTGTTCCCAACAGATTTTGTTCTGCGATGCCTAAATTAAAAAATCGTTCAGGATAAACTTTGGCAAAATCGCTGGTTTTGGTTGATTTGGATAAATCAGCGTCTAAAACCACAATCTTTTTGTTTTGTGCGCCTAATTCCACCAGCGCTTCGCCATAAGCGTCTCGAGTAGCTTGTATGGTCATTATTATTTCCTCCTTGTCTTTAAGTCAGGCTAACTCACTTTTGGCTAGAGCGACTTGTTCAGCGTTAGGCGCATTACCATGCCAACCCGCTTGATTTTCCATAAAAGAAACACCCTTACCTTTAATGGTATTAGCAATAATTACAGTAGGTTTACCGCTTGTTTGTTGAGCTATCTGCACAGCGTCGTCAATAGCTTGAAAATCATGCCCATCAATTACAAGTACTTGCCAGCCAAATGCAGCAAATTTTTCATCGATCGGTTCTGGCGACATGACTTTGGCAATATCGCCGTCGATTTGCAGTCGATTATGATCTACAAAAGCGATTAGATGATCCAGACCATAATGAGCGGCTGCCATAGCGGCTTCCCAAACTTGTCCTTCTTCTAATTCCCCATCACCTAAGAGCGTATAAACGTAGCGATTTTTGCCGTCTAATCTATCGGCTAAAGCCATGCCGATACACGTCGAAAAACCTGTTCCCAAAGATCCCGTAGACATATCTACGCCTTTGACTTTTTTCATATCGGGATGTCCCTGTAATTTCGAGCCTAATTGACGCAATGAGTTCAATTCTTCCAGCGCAAAATATCCTCTTTGAGCCAATGTCGCATACAAAACCGGGGCAGCGTGACCTTTTGACAAGATGAAACGATCCCGTTCAGACCAATCGGGGCGCGTCGGATCAATAGTCATGGCTTCAAAATAAAGATACGTTACTATCTCTACTGCTGATAAAGATCCGCCCGGATGACCTGATTTGGCTTGACCGATCATTTCAACAATATTAGTACGGATCTCTTTGGCTTTGCTTTCTAATTTTTTTAAAGTTTGCTCCTCCATCAGTATATTCCTCCACTGTTAATGAATTGATAAATGAGAAGAAATGAATAAGTACTCACTCATTTCTTTCTGAAAACATCACTTTTTAGAGCGATATTTTATCTTTAGTTCAATACAATTTTATTATATCATCTTTTGCTTTGTTTTTTTAGTAGAATTTGATAAAAAAATAGGATTTTTATTGATTTTTGCGATTAGGATTCGCTTTTTATTTTTGCTTAGGGATTTTTTGATTGATTTTTGTCTATACTGGTAAATAGTTTAAAAGCAAAGGATTGATACTTTTGAAATTGTTTCAGCATACGCTTATTGATGCTTTGGCGGCAATGCCCTTACTTTTTGCCGTTTACTTTTTATTGGGCTTGTTACATAAACATTTGACAATTAGTCGTCATTTTTCATTGCTGGCGACAAAAGCCGGACCAATTATCGGCGCGCTTTGTGGTAGTATTCCTCAATGTGGTTTTTCTGCCGCTTCTGCGGCGTTATTTAACGCAGGTGCTATTGGTTTAGGCACCTTGGCAGCCGTATTTTTGGCGACTTCTGATGAAGCGCTTTTTGTGTTGCTAGCATATCCTCACCAGCGGAAAACTATAGTGCTTTTATTTTTTTGGAAAATTGTTATCGCTGTTTTTTGGGGATATTGTTTCTATTTCTTCGCTAAACGTCTAATAATACCTGAGCCGCAGCAATATTATGCTGCTGTTTCGCTTGAGTCTCATCAACATGGTTCGCTATGGTTAGAGGCTATGAAACAGACGCTGAAAATGACGGTATTTCTTTTTGTTGCTATGTTAATGGTTAACTGCTTAATTGATATTTGGGGTATTGAGCGTTTAGCAACGTTATTATTTTATCAACCGTTCGCGCAGCCTTTCTTAACGGCGCTAATTGGGTTAATTCCCGGGTGTAGCGTTTCTATTTTTTTGACGATGCTCTATGTGAATGATGTGATTTCTTTTGGTGCTACAGTCAGCGGGCTTTCGGTCAGTGCTGGTTTTGGCTATTTAATTTTGTTGCGCACGCTTCGCTGGCGTGTCGTATTGATTATTGCCTGTATTTATGCAGCTGCTGTCATTTCCGGCATATTTTTGGACGCATTGATATAAAAATAACGGAGAGTTTCCGTTTGTGAAACTCTTCGTTATTTTATCCTTTAACAATATTATTTTTCATCATCTTCATCGATCTTCGGCGTAACGATTAAATCAATATGCGTGATTTTTTTGTTGTCCTCAATTTCTTTAACGGTAAAAGAAAAGTTTTCATAGTCAATATGGTCGCCGACTTTGGGAAACTCATCGAATAGTTCTAAGATAAAGCCGCTAACTGTTTCGGATTCGATATCATCAGGCAATTCCAAACCCGTGTTTTCGCAAAGCAGTTCCAAAGAAGTATTGCCAGCCATTGAATAATGATTATCGCCTAAAACTTGCCATTCGACTTCATCTTCGCCATGATCGTATTCGTCTTCAATATCACCGACAATTTCAGCAATGGCAGCGCTTAAAGTAGCAATACCACTAGTGCCGCCGTGTTCATCAACAACAACGGCAATTTTGGTATTAGCAGAACGAAAAAGTTTCAATAGTTTCGAAACAGAAGTGCTCTCATGAATTACCAAAATATCACGGATAATAGATTTAAAATCGTTGCCGTCTTTTAAGGAATATAGGTCTTTAATATGGATAAAACCAATGATATGATCTTTGTCCTCTATGCAAACCGGATAACGAGTAAATTTAGTTTCTACAACGGTTTTTAAATGGGTTGCCAAATCATCTTCCATATACAAGCAGATGATTTCAGGACGAGGCGTCATAATGCTTTCGGCATCTTTATCTTCCAAGTCAAAGATATTATCCACATATTCATATTTTTCTTCATCCATCAATCCTGAACGATGGCTTTCGTCCATTAAGAGTTTAATTTCTTCATCGCTGTAGACTTCTGATTCTTCAGCCATACTGTGACCAACCAATTTTAGCAATCCATTTGTGATAGAATTAAACAGCCACATAATAGGATAAGTCAGCCGATAAAAGTAAAATAACGGGATGGCGCTAAACAGCGCATATTTTTCTGTGCTTAAAATGGCCAATGATTTAGGCACTAATTCCCCTAAAACAATATGCAGTGTTGTAATAACGGCAAATCCTATGGCAACGGCAGCGGCATGAATCGTCGCCTCTGGCAAGCCAAAAATCACAAATACTGGATGAATCATCTTGGCTACCGCTGGTTCCCCAATCCATCCCAAAGCTAATGAAGCAATGGTAATACCTAGTTGGCAGGCGGAAAGATATGAATTGACATCATCAGAAATTGCTTTGGCATAACGAGCGGCGGTATTGCCATTAGCTGCCAACATATTGACTTGAGATTTACGAATCCGAACCATCGAAAATTCTGCCACAACAAAAAAAGCGTTCATAAGAACAAAGAACAACACTAAAATAATGTTCAAAAAAACAATTCCCATTGAGCGTTTTCCCCTTTTTCTTGATATAATCTAAAAGCATCATTTGGCAATTTACAATCGCAGCGGATAAAAATAGGGCGTTGTTTGGTGATAAAGTCCCCACAAAAAAACAGCATACAAAACTAAAGTCAACCCACTGAAATTAAAAAAACGGGCAACTTTTATTTTATATACTGCATATGGTTTCGCTGCGATGGACAACGCCGCAAACAAACTCATCAAAAGGATACAGAAGAAATGTTGATTTAAGTTTCGGTACCTATGACTGGGTAAGTCTGCCATAATTATCAATCCTTCTTGCCTAAATTTTTTATTTATTATAGCATACTTTAAAAAAATAATAAACAGGTTTTTGTGATAAATTTATCTTCAAGAAAAACTACTTTCGTTTAATTGATTTGATTGATTCAAAGTTGCCGTTTGTGATTACTGTTGAGTGACGCTATTTAAAACTCTTTGATTTTGCTGTAGTGAAATTAAACATATATATGGAACGATTTTTTGACGTGCTTTAGTTAGCATAAAAGCCGAAGGGGCGAAATTTTTCTGTGACCCTTCGGCTTTTGTTTATTCGTTATTTTCAGATGGCTGTGTTTCTGCTGGCTGTGTTTCTGCTGGCTGTGTTTCTGCTGGCTGTGTTTCTGCTGGCGGCTGCGCTTCAACAGGAGAAGGGGCTTCAGTCGTCGAAGGAGCAGTATTTTCAGCTGGTGTTTCTGGAGATTCGTTATTGGTTTCTGTTTGCTGGTTATTCTCTGGCGTTTGGCTTTTAGGTTTTTCGCTTCCCGGCGGAGTATAAGGCGTTACTTTAATACTACCACCGCCATTGCCATAATTGGTTGGCGGAAAATTTTCCACAGGCAGTCCCTCATGAAGAATAGTCATGATGTTGCGCCAGATACGTCCCGGATAAGTTCCGCCTTGCAGCCCGCGAATGGTACGTGGCGTATCATAGCCTACCCAAACAGCAGTTGTATATTGAGGTGTATAACCTACAAACCAACCGTCTTTTAATTCATTGGTTGTGCCGGTTTTGCCAGCGCTTGGTCGTCCTGTTAGCTGTACACGACTGCCAGTACCACTAGTCATAACGTTGCGCAGCATTTTGGTCATTAGCTGGCTGGTGCGCGGCGTATAGACTGATATGGTTTCTGTTGTAGGCGTATAGACTAGCGTACCGTCAGCGCGAGTAATGCGCTCAATGCAGGTAGGCGAAATAAATTGCCCATCGCGATTAAAAGCAGAATAAGCTGAAGCCATTTCTAACGTATTGGTTCCATAAGTAAAACCGCCTAATGCAGTTGCCATAGCGGCTTCGTCCAAAGGACTAATGTGACGAAATTCCATTTTATAAAGATAACCCATGGCTCGTTTGGGTCCAACAATAGACATGACGTTCCATGCCGGCACATTTTTGGATAGACTCAACGCGTGCTGCATAGTCATAGAACTGGAATAAAGATCGTCTAAATTGCGGGGACCGTCTTTAATAGGCGCATTGCCAATCAGCGTCGACGGTCCATAGCGGTCGTTTAGATCCATTAACGGACCATAATCGACCAAAGGTTTAATCGTGCTGCCGGGCTGACGATAAGATTGAAAAGCACGATTGAGCGAGTAAGAATAAGTTTCTTGATTTCTGCCGCCGATGATATTGACAACGCGGCCGTTTTTATTATCAATAACGCAAGCGGCGCCTTGCAGCGTATAGATTCCTTCGGCATTGGTTTGTGTAAAACCGGCTAATTCATTATCCAGAACTTGCTGCAAACGGTCTTGGCGCGCAGGTTCTAAAGTTGTGTAGATACGATAGCCACCAGTGTTGAGTTCCAGCGCTGCCGCTTGATAAGCTTCGTCATAAGCATTTTGATAAGTGCGAGAAGCGGCAGACGAGGAAAATTGATATTGAAAATGAAAATCATTCATACGCATGATAGCTTCTGTAGCCGCATAGCGAGCATAGGACTGCAAATAATCCTGTGCTGTTACATGTTCTGCGGGCGATAGCGTAATAGGCTCTGTTTTCAGTCGTTTAGCTTCCGTTTCGCCAAGATAGTTACGCTTGAGCAAAACGTCGATCATTAAATTTTTACGATAAAGCGTATTGCGCATATTGTCAAAAGGGTCGTAAAGAGATGGGTTGCTGGGCAGACCCAAGAGAAAAATTTGTTCGTTTTTAGACAGTGCGGTACAGCTTTTATTAAAATAAGTCTGCGCAGCGCTTTCGATACCGTAAGCGCCATTGCCGAAATAAATGTTATTCAAGTAAAACTCTAAGATTTCTTCTTTGCTGAATAGCTTTTCTAGTTCGCGAGCGATGACCATTTCTTTAAATTTGCGCTCCAAAGTAACTTCATGAGAAAGAAAAATATTGCGCGCTAACTGCTGCGTGATGGTGCTGCCGCCACGGGTGATTTTAAAACCGTTAGCGATAAAATCAATACCAAGTCCCAATAGCCCTATATAATCAATACCATGATGTTGATAATAACGACGATCTTCTACTGTGATGATAATATCTTTGATACTTTGGGGAATATCTTTGTATTCTAAATAAAAAACTTCTTTTTCTGAATGGGCGTAGAACAATTTTTCACCGTTGGCGTCATAAAAAATAGACGCGTCATGCTGACGGAAAGTATCTTTGGTTGCGTCATGCACAAGCGCCAGCGCTTCGTAATATAGATCTTCTATTAGATCACCATAGATAAAATAGACATAAGCGCTGCCTAAAGCGACGAGTAAGAAAAAAAACAGCAAAAGTGAGGCTAGGATCTTTAGAAATAAATGGCGTTTTTTAGGCGGAAGATTTTCCGATGTTTTGGTTTTTTGGGAAACGGGGTGATTAGGTGCCGTTGATGTCATAAACGATTCTCCTCAAAACTTTTTAAGTGCATGCAAAAAGTTTGTCAATGCACTGCTTATTTTATGTCTGTACTTTAATAATATTATTGATTATTTCGGCTAAAATAGCAACAAATAAATAGCGAAAAATATTTATGTATTGTATAATGATTGAAAGAAACGCCGGTTTTATGTTGATGATTATAAAACAAAAGAAAACGGAGGCTATTTATGCTAGGAAATACACCAATGATGATTCAATATGAACAAATCAAAAAGGACTACGATGACTGCTTTTTATTCTACCGTTTGGGTGATTTCTACGAAATGTTTGGTCCTGATGCTGAAGAAGCCAGCAAACTTTTGGGTATAGCGTTGACTAGTCGCGATGGCGGTATGGGCAAGATACCCATGTGTGGTGTACCGTTTCACTCAGTGGATAATTATATTGCTAAAATTATTGCCGTTGGCGGCAAAGTGGCTATTTGCGAGCAAACGGAAGACCCTAAAAACGCCAAAGGCATCGTTAAGCGAGAAGTTACTCGCGTCATAACGCCGGGAACCATTTTGGAGAGCAACTTTCTGGAGGAAAAAAACAATAATTATTTAATTAGCGTTACTAGTGATAACGAACGGTTTGGTCTAGCTATTGTAGACGCTTCTACTGGAGAATTTTTAGCTACGGAATTGAATGATTTGCAAACGTTAAATAACGAAATTTGGCGTTATGATCCGGTAGAATGTATCGTTGCTGCAAGCGACGACGTGTTGGCTGGGCAATTAAAACACGTTATCGGCGATAAAGATTTGGTTATCAATCAACATGGCGATTATGCATTCAAGCGAGATTTTGGCAGCGAAAAGTTGCTGAATCATTTTAAAATCAATTCTCTTTTCGTTTTAGGCTGTACAGACAAACCGTTAGCTGTTGCAGCGGCAGGCGCCGTTTTGGATTATTTAACGATGATGCAAAAAACACCGCCGAATAATATTACAACGTTAAAAATTTATTCGGTTGATGAAACGATGCATTTGGATTATGCAACAAAGCGTAATTTGGAATTGGTAAAATCTTTGCATACTAATGAAAAAAAAGACGCTTTGTTGGGAGTTGTTGACTATACGCAAACGGCTTTGGGAAGCCGGCTGCTGAAAAACTGGTTGGAAAAGCCGCTGATCAACGAAGTTGAAATTACCGAGCGATTAGACGCTACCGAAGAATTGGTGGATAATACCACTGTCAGAAACAGTTTAAAAGCCCATTTAGCGCCTATTTATGATTTGGAGCGCATTGTTTCGCGTATTTCTTACGGCAGCGCTAATGCTAAAGATTTATTGGCGCTGAAAAATTCTTTGGCACTGCTGCCCGATTTGGCTAGTGACTTTGTTCAGATGGAAAGTGCGCTTCTAAAAAAATTGGCCAAGCAATTTGACACCCTAAACGACGTATATGGATTGATTGATACAGCTATTGCTGAGGACGCACCCTTTAGTGTACGAGAAGGCAATTTGATTAAATTAGGGTATCATCAAGAGGTAGATGAGTTGAAAAATACGCTTCGTAACGGCAAACAGTGGATTGTTGAATTAGAAATGCGAGAAAAAGAAGCCACTGGTATTAAATCGCTAAAAGTCAGTTATAATAAAGTTTTTGGCTATTATATTGACGTAACCAAAAGCAATCTGGCCAATGTGCCGGAGCGCTATGTGCGCAAGCAAACTTTGGCAAACAGCGAACGGTTTATTACACCGGAATTGAAAGAATTAGAAAGTAAAGTGTTAGGAGCTGACGAACGGCTGCGAGAATTGGAGTATCAGATTTTTGTTCAAGTGCGAACGAAAATTGGAGAGCATATTCAGCGCATTTTGACGACGGCTAATGTCATTGCTAATATTGACTGTTTGAATTCTTTGGCGTTGTGTGCAGTCTATAATAATTTCAGCAAACCGCAAATTTCTGTCGATGGATCATACCGTTTGACTGAATGTCGTCATCCTATTGTAGAACAAAAATTGAAAAATAGCTGGTTTGTGCCTAATGATGTCTATTTTGACGACCAAGAACGGTTTTTGATTATTACTGGGCCCAATATGGCGGGCAAAAGTACGTATTGTCGCAGTATTGCAATGGCTAGTATTTTGATGCAAATTGGGTCTTTCGTGCCGGCAAAGACTGCCGTTATGCCCATTGTCGATTGTGTTTTTGCTCGTATCGGCGCTAGTGATGATTTAAGCACTGGTCAAAGCACCTTTATGGTGGAAATGAACGAAGTGGCCAATATTGTTAATAACGCCACTAAAGATAGTTTAATTATTTTGGACGAAGTGGGACGAGGGACTAGTACTTACGACGGTTTATCTTTGGCATGGGCGATTACCGATTATATCAATAATTACATTAAAGCGAAAACGCTTTTTGCAACGCATTATCATGAATTGACGGTATTGGAAGAACAAGAAGGTATTAAAAACTATTCGGTGGCTGTTAAAGAAGACGGGGAGGAAGTGGTCTTTTTGCGCAAAATTGTCGATGGCGGTGCCGATCGCAGTTATGGCATTCATGTGGCTAAGTTGGCAGGCATTCCCGATAGTATTCTTAAAAATGCTGCCGCTATTCTTCATGAACTGGAATTGGAAAAATCAGCGCATCATGCTCATTTAACGACAGAAACGATTCAAGCGCCTAAAGTTATTTATCAAAACGCGCCGTCAATAACGGTTAATAAATTAGCGGCGTTGGATTTAATGCACATTACGCCGATGGAAGCGATGCAGATTTTATTTGATTTGCAGAAATCAGCCCAAGAGGAGCAAAGAGGAAGCCGATCATGAGCATCAAAATTTTAGAACAACATATTGCGGATAAAATTGCCGCTGGGGAAGTCATTGAGCGTCCGCTTTCGGTGGTAAAAGAACTGTTGGAAAATAGTCTTGATGCTGGCGCGTCCCTGATCGAAATTACCATTAAAGACGGCGGCAGCACGCTCATTCGCGTTAAAGATAACGGCTGCGGCATGAATGCTGATGACTTAGCTATTGCTTTCGAGCGTCACGCCACCAGCAAAATTGGCGAATTTAATGATTTATTTCGTCTGCATACGTTTGGCTTTCGTGGTGAAGCGCTGCCTAGTATCGGCGCAGTAGCTCAGGTTGAAATGATTTCGGCGCAAAAAGGGTCGACGCTGGGACACAAGATTACTGTTGCCAGTGGCGTTTATGGTCCGTTAGAAGCTGTTGGTGCAGCTAGTGGCACTATCGTGGAAGTTAAAAACTTGTTTTATAACATTCCTGCCCGACGCAAGTTTTTAAAAAGTAATAGCTATGAGGCGGGACTAATTGGTGAATTGGTGTCAAAATATGCGTTAATACATTGTGACGTACGGTTTAAATTGACGATTGGCAAACAAACGACTATTGATACGGAAAATTTTTCAACGACAGAGGAACGAATCGCTTATTTGTGGGGGGATAGTCTTCAAAAACATATCGTTACTATAGAACAGAATGAATTTATGGTCAATCATTTTGTGCGAGCATGGCTTATCAAGGAAGATGTTACTCGCAATAATCGCAGTCAAGAAGTATTTTTTATCAATGGGCGTTTGATTAAAAGTGCGGAATTGAGCCGCATTTTAGAAGAAAGCTATTATACTTTGCTCTCTAAAGGACGGTTTCCTTTGGCGGTCGTTTCTTTGCAGTTGCCGGGAGAAGAATTGGATATCAATATTCATCCCGCTAAATTAGAGGTGAAAATCAATAATTTAGAACGTATTCATCAGCAACTGGTGGAAATTTTTAAAGATGCTTTATGGGAAGCCAGTATCAGCAAAAATGCTTTTTTACTGGAAGATAGCCGTATTTTGGCCAATGCTTCTTTGACACAGAAAAAACAATCGGATAATGTGCCAGCAGATACGATTTTGCCTAATAAAATACAAGCGTCCCTTCCTATTCAAGAAACAAAAACGACAGAGAAACCTTTGCCGACGCAACAATCGCTTAATTTTGATTTGCCCAATCCGTTGACGGGTCCGCTGCATTTAAAAGAGCCGACAGTCGTTTTTGCTGCCGATAAACATTTGCCAACGAAACAAGAAGCGTCTTTCTCCAAAAAAACTGATATGACTGCAAAATCTTCAACTGATTTAACCGCCGCTATGCAAAGGGAAGAAAATTCTCCCGCCAAGAAAACGGCTAAAATCAAAGATATAGATGCGTTATCACTTTTGGGTCAGTTGAATCAATCGTTTATTATTGCCCAAAACAGCGAAGGGTTGTTTATCATTGACCAGCATACATGTCATGAACGAATTTTGTATGAAAAGTTTATGCAGCAAGAAAATGATAAAAATATTATGGTAGAAAATTTGCTTATTCCAGTTAACGTTACCGTTACACCTGAGCAAGAAGGGATTTTGATCGAGCATATTGTTACTTTGCGTGATTTGGGCTTTGTGCTGGAAAATTTCGGCGAACGCAGCTATTTAATTCGCGGATTGCCGTTAGGATTGACGCAGGAAGACGATCCTGCCGGCTTGTTGATGGATTTAGTCAATGATCTGTCTCAAGCCAAACAAATTACGCCGGCAGTCATTAAAGAAAAAATTGTCACAACGGCTGCCTGCAAAAGTGCTGTTAAAGCGCGATGGCCCCTCAGTGAAGTTGAAATGATGACTTTGCTGCATGATTTATCGCAGGTAGAAAATGCGCATACTTGCCCCCACGGGCGACCAATTATCTATAAATTATCCATGAGGGATTTGTATGCTATTTTTAAGCGAGGCGCTTATCCTTATGATTGAATGGGCTATGACCGGCAGCAAAAGTAAGAATTCTTTGAGTGAGATGGCAATTCATCTGGCAACAGAATTGTCGGTACCGATTATCAACAGAAACAATCAAGGATTGGACAAATTGAAACGACATTACCATTTACAAGGAATTTTGGTTGAAGAAAAAAGAGAACTGACAGCTTATTATCATAACGAGCGGTTGGTTTTTCATCCGGGCATGACGGTGCCTAGGGTAAAATTATTAGCGCAGCAACAGCGAGAAAGTATTGTGGAAGCAATGGCATTATCTTCAGGTGATACGATGCTTGACTGTACGATGGGGTTAGCTAATGACGCGTTGTTGGCCAGTGTGTTGGTGGGCAGTAACGGGCAAGTGGATGCTTTAGAGAAGGCGCCGGTTATTTACGCTGTGACAGCTTACGGTTTACAATGTTCGCTAAAAGGCAGCGTTGAAATTCAGCAGGCGATGCGGCGTATTCACCCTTTTTGGGGCGATTATCAACAATTTTTGCCGCAAATGAAAGCCAATCGTTACGATTTGGTTTATTTTGATCCGATGTTCGATCATGCTTTAACGAAAAGTGTCGGACTAAAAGGTCTGCGTCCATTAGCAGATTACACGTCGCTTTCGCCTGAAATGGTTAAAGAGGCGGTGCGTGTTGCCAAAAAACGCGTCGTTGTTAAATATCGTCGCGGCAGCCAGCAAACGCTTGATTTTGATTACACCATAGGTGGAAAATATAGTTCGGTAGTTTTTGGGATTATAGAGAAAAAAGGAGGAACGCATGAATGAAACAAAGTTGATTTTATTGGCTGGACCTACTGCTGTCGGCAAAACAGAAGCTAGCCTTAGACTGGCACAATATTTTGACGGCGAAATTATTTCTGGCGATTCTATGCAGGTCTTTCGCGGTTTTGATATTGGTACGGCAAAAATTAAGCCGACAGAAATGAAAGGCATTCCGCACCATTTAATTGATGTCAAAGATGCCAATGACGCTTTCTCAGCAGCCGAATTTAAACGATTAGTAGATGAAAAAATCGCTGATATTACTGCGCGCGGTCGTTTGCCTTTGCTGGTCGGCGGTACAGGTTTTTATTTGGATAGCGTGATTTATGATTATGATTTTGCACATGCGGCAGAAGATAAAACTTATCGTGCTTTTTTGCAAAAAGAAGCGGAACAAAAAGGCAATGACTATCTTTATCAAAAATTGCGTGACATTGATCCGCAAAGCTGTAAAAAAATTCATCTGCATGATACTAAACGTATTATTAGAGCGTTAGAAGTTTATCATGTAACAGGACAACCTTTATCAAGTATGGCTGTTGGTATTGATCGCACTAAGCCGCGTTATCATATGGCGTATATGGCGTTGGATATGGCGCGGAAACGTTTGTATGAGCGTATCAATGAGCGGGTGGACGCTATGATTGCACAGGGCTGGCTGGAAGAAGTTCGGCAGTTGTTGGCAAAAGGGGCTGACAAGAATAGTTTAGCAATGCAGGGGCTGGGGTATCGCCATTTGAATTGGTATTTGGACGGTATGTATTCTTGGGAAAAAACGGTGGAGCTAATTAAACGGGATACGCGTCATTTTGCTAAACGGCAATTAACATGGTTTCGTCATGATGCTAATATTCATTGGCTTTCAAAAGAAGGACTGACAGAGGATGAAGTCGTTCGGCGGTTGATTGCGGAAATCAGCAGGATTTTGTCGTAAACTTGTCGAAAAAAATAATAAGAATTTAGGGAGGGGAGGTGTGTAACCATGTCCAAGTCGTTCAATCTTCAAGACGCTTTTCTCAATCAAGTACGCAAAGACAATATACCTATCGTTGTATTTTTGATCAATGGTTTCCAAATCAAAGGTCATGTGAAAGGTTTTGATAATTTTATTGTAATACTAGATGTGGAAGGCAAGCAGCAAATGGTTTATAAACACGCTATTTCCACCATAGCGCCGCTGAAAAATATTGTTTTCAATGGCGGTGAAGAATAAAAACAGTAACTAAAAACAGATTCAGATGATAGTAGAAATTATTTTTTCGACTGTCTGAATCTGTTTTTTCTTTTAATCATTATTTTGGGATGCGTATATTTAATATATCAAGCCGCCCCAAACTTGGGTCTGCGTGATGGCCAGAACGGTTTCGGTAGGAATACCAGCGATTTCATCGCCGAAAATTGCTGATAAATTTCCGTTGCTCATCATACTGGCAAGCTGGGATTTTGCTGTGCTGGCAGAAAGCAGATCGGAGGACTGCATGCGCTGCTGGATCTGTTTCTCGACAATTAGCTTCATAAATTCGGCGTGGCGAGCCATACGCAAATCCCACCAGCTTTCCTCATCATCAGAACCGCTTTTGGAGTAGGTGATTTCACCACCGCTGCTGGAGGAACAGGCATTACAGATATTTCCATCTTCACCAATGGCAACAGCTTGGGACATATCCCATGTACTTCCGGGCATAATAGCCTCATTTCGCGCCACATCAAAGGCAAACCATGTATCAATTTTGGCATAGATTTCTTGGGCATAGGCAGGATCTTGTTCCATACGTTCCTGAACTTTGGGATGAATGACTACAGCCTTGCTCCCAGGCGGGACGTTGCCTAAGGCGCGAATTTCTTTTGGAGCCGTAAATCTGCCATCTATGGAACCATAGAAGGGATTAGCTCCAGTGGGCTGCCAATTCTCCAGTGTTTCTTTTGCTTGCTCCCCCTCCTGATACAATAAGTAATGGGGATAATCATTTCGAGTTCTCCAATAGCCGCTGCTGGCGTCAAAAACGTGGTAGTGGATGTTGGGATATTTGGCTTTTAACATTGTTTCCAGAGAAGAAACTTCCGTTGTGTTTATATTCGCTGCTTGAGTCTGTTGGGCAGAGCGTACTGATAAATTCATCATTAAGCTTGTAGGTAGAGCTGCCATGTCCATAACGCTGCTTGTGTCGGTTGTCAGCTTATCTGTTCTATTCTTGCTGGCTTGTACTGTCATATCAAGAAAGCTGTTGATCTGTGCTTTGGACTGTTTTGTTTCACGGTTTTTTATGGAGGCGCTATATGTCTGCGTCCCATAATTCGGTTGAATGGTGTTGCTCACAATATTTCCTCCCTTAAAGTAATCCTATCAAAAGTTCAGCAGTGCTGACGGAATGATTGTTCATGCGGAGTTTCATCATCAATTGTCGTCGAGCTGCTGCTTCCTGCTGAAGCTCCATAAATTTTTTGTGGCTTTCCGTCCGCCGTTGCCAAAAGCTGTCTTTTGCATGCAGGCGAAATTCAGAATCGTTACCAACAGACCACGAATCAGCGCTGTATTGCTCAAGATTTATCCCAACGGTAATCAGAATAGAACAGTTTCTTGGGGCATAAGAAGCATCCAAATCTCTTTGGAGCAAAGAGAGAACCTGCGATCTATATTCAGGATCATCTTTCATAGCTTGAAATGCTGTGTCCGATATATTGACAGCCACATTGTTCACTGTTGGATGTCCAATTATTTTGGATAAATCCTCATAAAACTTCTGTTTAAAGAGTTGCATATCTTCCGCTTCGGATAACTCCATTTTCTGTTGGACAGATTTTGTACTGCTGATTTCCGGTATGTTCTTAGTTTTTTCACGGACTCGTGTCGCCAGATCCCAAAAACTGCTGTCATGTGTCCCAGATTGTTTTGCTTTATGAGCCTTTGTAGAGGGGCTGTAAGTTTTTTGGCCATAATTCGGTTGAATGATACTGTTCATAAACTACTCCTTTCTTGCAACAAAACAGTTGCAGAAAATTCTTGCTGATCTGTTTTCAATTCTAACTCTCCCATGTACTTTTCCGCTTCCCAGCGTACATTGTACAGACCAATACCATGCATAGTAATATCCTCTTTTTTTGTTGTGATAGGTAGACCGTCTTGCCCAAATACCACATCGCCTATGAAAGAGTTTTTGACATTTATCAGAAAGAAACGCCCCATTTTCTTTCCAGTCAGCTCAATAAAACGTTCATTATCGTTGACTTTTTCACAAGCCTCTATTGCATTTTGCAGAAGGTTTTGAAGGATTATACCCATATCAAAGGCATCATAGAATCCTTGCTTAGGATAATGAAAATCTGTTTGAAAACGAATGTCTAAATCAAGGCTCTGTCGTCGTGTATCGTTGATAATGACATCTGTGATTGGGTTTCCTGTTTGAAGCGTTAGCTCAAAGTCACTTATGCTTTCGTTCATTCGAGCGATATAGTCTTTCAAGTTGGCGTATTCACCATGATCGGCCAGCACTTTAATGTTGGTCATGTGATTTCGCATGTCGTGTTTCAGTTGGCGGATGTGGGTATAGAATTGCTCTGCTTCATGGATACGTGCTCGAATTGTCTGTGTCTGTTGGTATTCAACATAGTGAACGGTCTGTTTTTTCCGCAGGGCTGTCATTTCCTGCTGAAAGACAATGGTTAGATAGGCGCCTGCATAGAATAGTAAAGCGAGTATTGGCACTATCGCCAAAAATGTCGGGTGGCGTTCATAGAGTTGAAGCAGAACGCCGTCTTTAAACTCGACTAGTAAGCGCGAGATCATCTGACCGAAGAGAATCCCTGCCGTTGGCACTAAGCTGATATAACATAACTCGCGCCGATGGAGTATTATTTTTTGTTTCCACATTTGACGCCGGAGGGCGAAGAGCATGACAGCCAGCGTAGTGACATGGGATAGTAGAAACAGTGTGATCAGAAAAGCAGTCCGAAAAAAGACTGCCTCCAGCGGTTCAAGATAGAATGGCAGAGAATGCTCTATGATGAAGTATAAACTTTGCACCAACAGACCGCTGGAAATTCTAGCGTTAAAATAGAATAACGTTAAGAGAAATATTAAGGATTTTTCTAAACCAATCCATTTGGATACAGCCAACAGCATCGCCATCAAAATTAGCCCAAAGGAGCCTTGCGGGAGCGCAGCTTGGTTGCAGATCAACTCAAAAAGGATATAAATAGAAAAAACAATAAGCAACTTTTGCCGCTTGATAAAGGATTTAAAAAAAGCAGTGAACAAAGCAGCGTAGATCAGATCTGCTCCAATGGAAAACGCCCCGTTAAAAATACGAAATTCTGTTTCACTCATAGTTTAGTTCCCCTTTTCAGAAAGCGGAGATATGCTTTTACAAAATCGTGGTATTTATATTTTGAGAGTAAGAGCTTTTTTCCGTTTGTCAGCGTTACTTCCGTTTTACTGTATCCGTCCACATAAGAAAGATTGACCAGATATCCTTTGTGAATGCGAAAAAACTGGTCTTGTAATTCCGACTCCAAATCTCCGATTTTCGCGTAACAGGTAAATTCTCCATCTTTCAAATACAGCTTGACTTTGTGATTGCTGCTTTCAATATAATAAATGCTCTCCAGTGGTATGGTCTTGCTGGCATTGGAAGATTGGAGCACCAGTACAGGTTTCCTATGCGGATTTTCTTGATTGGCTATGAGCTGCTCTACTGCACGGGCAAAGACATGGGCAAACTTTTTTTCGTCCACTGGTTTTAACAGGTATTGGAATGCTCCCACATCGAAAGCGTCAAATACATATTGTTCATAGCCGGTCACAAAGATAATGATTGGCTGTGTCTCGGTTGTTCGGTCTCTAATGAGTCGAGCAAGGGTCATACCGTCAAAATTGGAATCGGAAGTGGTTAAATCTATGTCCAGAAAGAGCAAGTTAAATTTTGAGATGTCTGCAAGACAGTCATCGGCAGAAGCGTACTCTGCGATCTCGCAGGAGTAGGGCTGCGCATTGATCAATGACAAGAGATAGGCGCAGCTATTGGCTTCATCATCACAAATCGCAATTTTTATCATGTTGATATTCCTTTACGTGTTTATTCGTCCAAATGGGTACTGTAGTAAAGCCGATTGACGTGAATAGACGGCTTGAAAGCGTGACTGGACAGTGTAAATTCATTTTATCATTATATTACAAAGAAAGAAATATTACCTTTACGTATATAACAGCATTGGTAGATTAAAGCGGCAGAGCATCATTACTTTCATCTGTCTACCAGTTTTTCAAGATTTTTTCTAAAGCAATGGCTTTAGCAATAATAAACAAAAGCCAATAAGCGAATTGTCGTTTGTCATAGCGTGTTGCTGCCTCTCTGAACGGCTTCACTTTCTGAAGTAATAAAAAACAGATTCAGACAATGGGAAAGATAATTCCATTATCATCTGAATCTGTTTTGGGTTAATCATTTTTAGCAATATGGTTAGCTATGGATTTTTAAGTTGCTGAGCATTTTAATGGTTGCTGATTTAGTGTGGTCAATAATTTTGCTGTGTCCTAAATCAAGCTTAGCAATTTCTTTCATTTCGTCTTCAGTTAAAGCGAAATCCCAAATAGCGATATTTTCTTTAATGCGTTCTTCATGGATTGATTTCGGAATGACTACGACGCCGCGCTGTATATGCCAGCGCAATACGACTTGCGCTGCGGTTTTGTGGTATTTCTTACCGATCTTGGTTAGTACAGGATGAGTAAATAGACCAAACTGTCCTTCGGCAAAAGGTCCCCACGCTTCAATTTGTATACCAAATTCTTTCATTACCAGCATGGCTTCATTTTGTTGAAAAAATGGATGGCATTCTACTTGATTAACAGCCGGAATAATTTCACAATGCAGACAAAGGTCAGTAAGTCGGTCAGGATAAAAATTGCAGACGCCGATGGCTTTGATTTTACCTTCTTGATATAACTCTTCCATGGCACGGTATGCGCCGTAGTAATCGCCTATAGGTTGATGAATGAGATAGAGATCAAGAT
The DNA here is from genome assembly GCA_949743265.1 of uncultured Peptococcaceae bacterium. Classification (GTDB taxonomy): domain Bacteria; phylum Bacillota; class Peptococcia; order Peptococcales; family Peptococcaceae; genus CATJSX01. The sequence goes on along the minus strand of CATJSX010000078.1, from coordinate 1,130 downwards.
AATCAAGTCCTAATTTATCCAAAGAAGTTTGAAATGCTTTTTTAGCTTCTTTGTAATTAGCGTCTTGTACCCATAGTTTCGTTGTAATAAATAATTCCTTTCTGGAGATACCGCATTTTTTGATGGCAGCGCCTACTGCTTCTTCGTTCATGTAAGCCGCTGCGGTGTCAATGAGACGATAGCCGTTATGAAGAGCGGTTAAAACGGCCTGTTCACATTGTACTAAATCGGGTATCTGAAAAACACCAAAACCTTCTAGCGGCATTTTTACACCATTATTTAGCGTTACCAATTCCATTGCAAATTCCTCCTTAAAATGATTGCTCACTTGTCTTTACGAAATTTATTATAACTATTCTTCCATAAAAAGTACAATGCCAATTGCACATAATACTATAATTTTAACGCATACTGAATTGACAATGATTATCTCCTGCGGTACAATACGAATTAAGGAGGCAAAGAAATGGTTGAATTCAATCAATTAGAACAACTGCTAGCTTTTGCTAAATATGAAACGCTTTCCAAAGCCGCAGAAAAATTATTATTGTCCCAGCCTGCTTTAACGCGTTCTATGCAAAAATTGGAGAGTGATTTGGGGGTTGCGCTTTTTGAACGGCAAAAAAATAAAATTGCGTTAAATGATAACGGCAGACTCGCCGTAGAATGTGCTGAAAAAATTATGTATGATGTACACAATATGGTAGAACGACTTCATACTTATGACCGCAGCAAGCGCACCATTGTTGTCGGTTCCTGTGCGCCAGCGCCTTTATGGCGGCTATTGCCGGAATTAGCCGCTGTTTATCCTGAGCTTACCATAGCATCAGAGCTAAAAAATGATTGGCAAGTAGTGCAAGGACTTAAAAACGAGCTTTATCAACTGATCATTACCGTACAAAAAATAACTGACGATTTACTCTTATGCTATCCTTATTGTCAAGAACATTTGCTGCTTTCTGTGCCGCCTGCTCATCCGCTGGCGATGTATCAAAATGTTTCTTTTGCTGATCTAGCTGGAGAAACGATGCTGCTTTTTACAGAGATTGGTTTTTGGCGGGATATATGTGAACAAAAAATGCCGCATACGCAATTTATTATGCAGCAAGAAGCCGCAACGTTTAGTTCTT
>CATJSX010000077.1 GCA_949743265.1 uncultured Peptococcaceae bacterium | reverse complement strand
TGACAAACGCTCCTTTCGTTGGGAGTATAAGGGTTATATTTCAATTCCAGTATAAACCATGGGGGAGCGTTTGTCATTTAATATTAACTTAACAGAACCGTTTAGACAGAGAGGAGATTATTATGAATTATGCGTTGTTGGCGATAGGATTGGTATTATTAGTGAAAGGCGCCGATATTTTTGTTACTGGCGCTTGCGGTATTGCGCGAAGATTGCAGATTCCTTCTTTAGTTGTGGGCTTGACTATTGTTGCCTTTGGTACCAGTGCGCCAGAAGCAGCGGTTAGTGTTGTGTCAGCTCTTAATGGTCAGAGCGATCTTGCTATTGGCAATATCATGGGGTCTAATCTATTTAATTTGCTTTTTGTAGTAGGAACAGCCGCTTGCATTTTGCCGTTCAAAGTAAAAGAAACGATTATTGCCAAAGAGTTTCCGTTTGTTTTATTAACTTGTTTGGTAATCTTAATTTTGATGTTGGACAAGGTATGGGGCAGCGACAGCAATAACATGATTAGTAGAAGTGATGGTTTGATTCTGCTGACATTTTTGGGAATTTTTATGTATTATTTGCTTAGCGTTGCTTTAGCGGGACCAAAAGAAGACGAAGAAACGATGACTGCTCTGCCGATCGGTCGTAGTGTGATTTTTTTGCTGATAGGCTTGATGGGGGTTGTTTTTGGCGGTGATATGACAGTTGATGCCGCTAGTGCTATTGCTCTTCGATGGGGCATGAGTGAAACGTTGGTGGGGCTGACAATCGTTGGTGTTGGCACATCGCTGCCGGAGTTAATGACATCTTATGTGGCGGCGCGTAAGGGAGACAGTGATATTGCGTTAGGTAATGTTATCGGCTCCAATGTATTTAACGTTTTCTTTATTCTGGGGATGTCAGCAGTTATTTCACCAATAGCAGTGTCAAATACGGTGATAATTGATGGCATTTTATTGTTGTTCATTACAGTAGTTGCGTTTTTATTTGCTCTTTCAGGTCGCCGTTTCAGCAAAGGTGAAGGGATTTGTTTGATGATGATTTATGGCGTCTATTTAGGGTTTGTGATTTGGCGCAGCTGAAAGGCTATTCATTTTAATGATTTTGTTCGGCATAGGCAAAAGCTTGTGTTTAAAGACGTTGGCGTTAAATGGCGTATATTCGCCAATATATAGCGTCAAAACGATAACGGGAATTTTATTTTTGTATCTATGGCGAAATTTTATAGAGATAAGCGGAAAAATGATTGATTTAGCACGATGATGAAGTAGTTGTTATGTAGTTTGATAAAAAGGAGCGTTGTCAAAATGGAGCAAAAAATGATTTCTCTGCCAAAATTGAATCAGTTGCAGCCCACGCTAGAATCGACTGCATTGAAATTGATGGAAGAAGCCGGTGAATTAGCGCAGGCTATCGGTAAATATCGCGGCTTAAGCGGTGAAAAATCTTCTTATGGCGAAAACGAGGTCGTGATGATGATTGCTAAAGAATTATTGGACGTGGCGCAGACGGCAGTGTCCATGATGTATGTATTAGAAGAAGATTATCAAGTCGATTTGAATCAAGCGTTGTCAGAACATGTGCAGAAATTAGTGGATAGAGGCTATTTGCAATAGGAGGAAAAACTCATGAAAAAAGTGATGAGTATTTTTGGAACGAGACCAGAAGCCATCAAAATGGCGCCGTTGGTTAAGCATATTGAAGCGACAGAAGATTTAAAGAGCGTCGTAGTGGTGACGGCGCAGCATCGGGAAATGTTAGACCAAGTGCTGGATTTATTTCAAATTACGCCGGATTATGATCTGAATTTGATGAAAGCCAATCAAACGCTGACAGATATTACAGTCGGGGCTTTGCGGGGGTTGGAACGGATTATCATTAAGGAAGCGCCTGATTTGGTTTTGGTGCATGGTGATACGACGACGACGTTTGCCGCCAGCTTGGGTGCATTTTACCAACAGACGCCGGTGGGTCATGTAGAAGCGGGCTTGCGTTCGGGTAATCGCTATTCGCCTTTTCCAGAAGAAATCAACCGTCGTTTGACAGGCTCTTTGGCCAGTCTGCATTTTGCGCCTACCAAAGCTGCCAGAGAAAATTTACTTAGAGAAAATGTGATGCCAGAAACTATTTTTACTACAGGCAATACTGTAATCGACGCCTTGCTAAAAACGGTACAGGACGATTATATTTTTGCCGAACAGTCTCTACAGGAATTGTTAGAGCGGGATTGTCCCAAAGTTTTGGTCACGGCGCATCGGCGGGAGAATCAAGGTCAGCCCATGGTGCGAATTTTTAGCGCGGTACGTGCATTGCATGATGATTTGCCAACTTGTGAATTTATTTTTCCTATTCATAAAAATCCCCGTGTGCGCGCGTTGGCGCAAGAGGCGTTGGGAGCGTGTGCACGGGTGCATATGATTGAGCCGCTGGATTATGAGCCTTTTGCTAATGCGGTTAACAAGGTGGATTTAATTTTGACTGATTCAGGCGGTTTGCAAGAGGAAGCGCCGTCGTTGGGCAAACCGGTTTTGGTTTTGCGAGAAAATACCGAACGCCCTGAAGCGGTGGAGGCCGGTACGGTTCTTTTGGTAGGTAGTGATCAGCAAAAAATTTATGATACGGCAAAAGAACTTTTGACCAATCAAAAAGCGTATGAAAAAATGCGGCGAGCTGTTAATCCTTATGGCGACGGCAAAGCTTGTGAACGAATTATCAAAGCTATCAAATTTTATTTGTATAATACGGAAGAAAGACCAGCGGATTGGCAATAAAAACGGGATTAGTCAGCAAAGTGCATTGTTTCACATAATGGGTTTAATAGAAGACAAATAAGGCAATAATAGGCAAAAATGAGGCTCAGATAAAAATATTTATGGATAACAGATAAAATTTTATAGGGAAAAAAAGCATCATAATCAACCATTTCGCCGAAATTTGTTGTTGTATCGTTTAGCATTTTCTAGTAAAATACTTTATAGAGCCAAGCATAGAAGCGAGGTGCTCATTTGGATGAAAAAAAGTATTTCACCTTCTCAGTTATTCGGCTTAGGATTGAGTTTTGGTGTGACCATGTTTGTAAGCGTTTGGATTACGACAAAAATCGGCGGCTGGCTGGATGGTAAATTAGGACTTAATGGTGTTTGTTCTTTTATTGGTCTTTTGTTGGGGGTTTTTTCAGGATTTCGGCTGTTGTTAGAGAATGTTGCGGCGCTGGAGCGGGAGAAAGACTGGCAAAACGATAAAGAAGACGAATAAGCCCGAAAGCAACAAATGAAAACGGCGGGCTGTCGTTTGGAGAAAGTGGGGCGAAAAAGTGCTTAAAGAAATTATATTACCCGCTTTACTCGGCTTCATTTGGGGTTTTTTGGTTAGTTTATTTAACAATTTTTGGACTGCCCGCGCTTTATATCATCCCAAAAGTAAACTGGCTGTCTTATTTTTTGTCTTAAGACAAGGGATCAATGTCTTAGCCATGTTTTTGGTTTATCGGAATGTGCCAATGTTAATTGGAACAGCTTTAGGTTTATTAGCTGTGAAAAATTATATATTTATTAAGTGTCTTAATGATATGCGACTTCAGAAGAGAAAGGAGTGAATTCAGTTGTTTTTGACAAATATAGCTTATGCCAGTGAAGAATCCCATTCCGCTATACAAGTTGTTTTTAGCATTGGACCGGTAGAAATAACCAGTGAGATTATCACGATGTGGGCGGTAATGCTTTTGGTCACTATCGTCTGCTATTTGGGAACAAGAAATTTAAAACGTATTCCTTCTGGTTTGCAGAATGTTTTGGAGTATGGGGTATCGACTTTGCAGAGCTTTTTTGCTGATTTGATGGGTGAGAAGCGGGCAAAACAGTTTTTGCCCATGTTGATGACGTTCTTTATCTTGATTCTGTGCTCAAATTATTCCGGTGTTTTGCCTTTAGCGGGGGAACATATTCCCGGTTATAAACCGCCGACAAGTAATGTCAGTGTTACAGCCGGTTTTGCTATCGTTGTTTTTTTCAGCGTTATTATTTTTGGGATCAAAGCAAAAGGGTTAGGATACTTTAAACATTTTGTTGAACCTATCGTTATTCTTTTGCCCATCAATATTTTAGAGCAATTTACTAGACCGTTATCATTGGCGCTTCGTCTTTATGGCAGCGTTTACGGTGAAGAAATGGTTGTCGCCAGTTTAGCATCGCTTATCCCGCTGTTTTTGCCGATACCGATGCAAGTGTTAGGGTTGCTTTTTGGCGCTATCCAAGCCTTTGTTTTCACGCTTTTAGCGGCGATGTATATTGAGGAAGCTACGGCTGTCCATCATTAAGGCTTTGAGATATTTATAAGTTTTTAACACTCTAAACGGTACGTTTAGAAAGAAAAATCATTTATTTTTTAGAAGTATGGAAAGGAGGGAAACATAATGGGAATTTTAGGTTTAGCAGCTGCATTAGCAGTGGCCATCGCAACGATTGGGCCTGGTTTAGGTCAAGGTATGGCAGCAGGTAAAGCTATGGACGCTATTGCTCGCCAGCCAGAAGCAGCCGGTGATATCCGTACTTCATTGATTCTTTCCTTAGCATTTATGGAAGCGTTAACAATCTATGGCTTATTGATTGCCTTCATGATTTTAGGTAAATTCTAAGCAGTGTTTTAATCACATAAAGCTACCTGAATTTAGGCATTAGGTAACGTAGGGTCTAAGTAGGCGATTGGGACTTGGTCCAATCGCCTACATTGGTATCAGGCGGTTTTTTGGCCAAGATCCCTACATGAGAGGAGGTTAATACATGGAGTTACATGTAAGTACAATAATTATTTCAATGATAAACTTCTTGGTATTGGTTTTTCTGTTGAAAAAGTTCTTGTATGGTCCCATTTGCGGTATGCTTGATGCTCGTAAAGAAGAAGTCGTCAATAACTTAAATCAGGCGGAAGAAGCGAAAAACGAAGCTCAAAAATTGAAAGAAGATTATCAGGCGCAGATTAAAGATGCTAAAAATGAAGCGCAGGAAATTATCAATAAAGCAACGCAGATTGGTGAACAAACAAAGAATGAAATCGTAGCGGAAGCTAGAGAAGAAGCCGCTAAGCTGACGAAAAAAGCTCAGGAAGAAATTTCACGAGAAAAATCCGAAGCGTTAAACGAACTCAGAAGCGAAGTTGCAAACCTTGCTGTACTTGCCGCTGGTAAAATTGTTGGCAAAAGTATTGACGTCAAAGATCATGAAAACATGGTCAACAACTTTGTTAAAGAGGTAGGGGAAGCCAAATGATAAATCAAGCGGTTGCAAAACGATACGGCAAGGCTCTCTTACAGATTGCCCAAGAACGAAATGCTTTGGACAAATTTCAAAGTGACTTGGAATTGGTTGTTGAGACGTTGGAAAATGATCAGCAGCTTCGAAGCGTTTGGTTTGGTAAAGAGTTTGACAATGAAACGCGTATAAAAGTTGTTAAAGAGCTTTTTGGCGCTAAAATTGATGAAATGGTGGTTAATTTGCTTTGCGTTGTTGTAGAAAAAGGACGTGAAGCGTCAGTAGGCGACATTCTGGCTATGTATCAGCTGTATGCTGACGAAGCAAGAAATATCGCTTATGCTGATGTCATTTCCGCTTATGAATTGACCGATGGGCAAGCAGAGGAAATCAAAACGGCTTTGGGCAAAATGTCCGGCAAAGAAATCCGCTTAAATGCATCGGTTGATCAGTCTTTATTAGGCGGCATTAAAGTTATATTTGGCGATAAAGTATTTGACGGAACAGTTACTGCCCGTCTTTTAGGCATGAAAAACAAATTGCATGAAATACAGTTTTAATAGATTGGGGTGAGGGACTAAATGAGTATTAGACCAGAGGAAATTAGTTCCATTCTGAAACAGCAAATCGAGAACTATGACAAAAAAATAGAAACTAATGATGTCGGTACGGTTATCGAAGTAGGGGACGGTATCGCGCGTGTTTATGGTTTAGAAAATGCTATGGTTAATGAGCTTTTAGAATTCCCAGGCGGAGTTCAAGGGATGGCACAAAACCTTGAAGAAGATAATATCGGCTGCATTATTTTGGGGCCGTACAAACACATTAAAGAAGGCGATCCCGTTAAAAGAACCGGTCGTATCGTTGAAGTTCCCGTAGGGGAAGCGTTAATCGGTCGTGTTGTAAATGCTATGGGGGAACCGATTGATAACAAAGGACCTATCGTTACGGATAAATTCAGACCGGTAGAATCTATCGCACCGGGTGTTATTACACGTAAAGGGGTTCATCAACCACTGCAAACAGGGATCAAATGTATTGATGCTTTGGTTCCAATTGGTAAAGGTCAACGTGAATTGATCATCGGTGACCGTCAAACTGGTAAAACAGCAGTCGCTATTGATGCGATTATCAACCAAAAAGGCAAAGACGTTATTTGTATTTATGTAGCAGTTGGTCAAAAAGCATCAACCGTTGCTAACGTGGTTAGCAAATTGGAAGAACACGGCGCTATGGATTATAGTATCGTTGTTGCCGCTACTGCTTCCGAACCGGCGCCAATGCTTTACATCGCACCGTATGCTGGTGCGGCAATGGGCGAAGAATTCATGTTTAACGGCAAAGACGTTTTGATCGTTTATGATGATTTGTCTAAACAAGCTGTTGCTTATCGTGAATTGTCCTTGTTGTTGAAACGTCCTCCTGGACGTGAAGCGTATCCCGGTGATGTTTTTTATTTGCATTCCCGTTTGTTGGAACGTGCAGCAAAATTAGATGATTCGCTGGGCGGTGGCTCCATGACGGCTCTGCCGATTATTGAAACGCAAGCCGGTGACGTATCAGCGTACATTCCAACAAATGTTATTTCCATTACCGATGGTCAAATCTTTTTGGAAGCTGATTTGTTCTATGCTGGTGTTCGCCCTGCTATCAATGCAGGCTTGTCGGTATCCCGCGTAGGGGGTTCTGCACAGATTAAAGCGATGAAGAAAATTGCTGGTAACCTTCGTTTGGACTTGGCACAGTACAATGAATTGAAAGCATTCTCTCAATTCGGTTCCGATTTGGATGCAGCTACCAAAGCGGCATTAGATCGTGGCGCTCGTGTCACAGAAGTTTTGAAACAAGGTCAGTATGTGCCAATGGCGGTTGAGGATCAAGTTGTATCCATTTACGCAGTTGCCAAAGGCTTTACCGATGATATTGATGCGGACAAAATCCAAAGTTTTGAAAAAGGATTATTATCTTTCCTGAAATCGTCACATTATAAAGCTGAAATTCTGGATGTTATTGCTGAAACCGGCAAATTGGAAGGCGCTGCTGATGAGGCGCTGGTTAAAGCCATCAAGGAATTTAAAGAAACCTTTAATGGTTAATTGATCCTTGCGGAATTTCGAGAAAAAAGGTGGTGAACAGGTTTGGCTAATGCAAAAGAAATAAAACGACGGATGCGCAGCGCTAGAAACAATCAGCAGATTACCAAAGCCATGAAGATGGTTTCGGCCAGTAAATTGCGCAGAGCGCAGGGATCGGTTGTTTCGGCTCGTCCGTATAAGAATAAATTAAAAGAAGTACTTTCCCGTCTAGTGGCTTCTATGGGTTCGGCGGCAACTGACCCTTTATTAGAAGTTCGTGAAGTGAAAAAAGTTGGATTCGTTATTTTTGCTTCCAACAAAGGGCTTTGCGGCGGTTACAATGCAGGGATCATGAAGGAAGCCCATCACCGCATTCAGGAAGCTGAAGCCAAAGGGTTGGAAGTTGGTATTGTAGCTATCGGCAGAAAAACCAAAGAATACTTTACCAAGAGAGGCTATACTTTGGATCATGAATTTTTGAACGTTAATGACTTACCTAACGCTATCGACGCTGACGCTATCACTAAAGTAGTTAAGTCGGCTTACATAAACGGTGATTATGACGAAGTTTATATCGTTTATGCTGAGTTTGTCAGTGCGATGACACAAGTACCGAAAACAGTCAAGGTACTTCCTATTGAAACCCCAGAAAGCGAGAGCGGCGAAGGATTAGATTATATCTTTGAACCGTCGCCTCATGAAGTATTAAGTCAAATACTGCCATTATATTTAGCAAACCAAGTGTTCAGCGCATTGACTGAAGCCAAAGCCGGTCAGCATGGGGCGACCATGACGGCTATGACCGCAGCAACTGATAATGCAACTGAACTGCTCCGCAAGCTGGATCTCAGCTACAATAGAGCGCGTCAAGCGGCGATTACTAACGAAATTACGGAAATCGTCGGCGGCGTTAATGCGTTAAATAATTAGCAGTCATTATGAGAAAAAGGAGGCTTACCGATCTTGAGTAAAGGTAAAATTATCCAAGTAATTGGTCCGGTCGTTGACGTTGAGTTTCCGGCAGAACAATTACCGGCCATTTATAACGCTATAAAGATCGAAACGAAAGATCAAGAAGACAAAAGTTTTGAAGTCAACTTGACATTAGAAGTTGCTCAACATTTGGGCAACAATACCGTTAGATGTATTTCCATGTCCTCCACTGATGGTTTGGTGCGCGGCATGGTTGCCGTCGATCAAGGGACAGGGATTTCCGTTCCTGTCGGCGATGCGACATTAGGCAGATTATTAAATGTTGTTGGTGAAGCTATCGACAATAATGGTGAAGTAAATGCCAAAGAAAGATGGGCAATTCACCGCGAAGCACCGACATTTGCAGAACAAAGCTCTGCTACTGAGATTTTGGAAACCGGTATTAAGGTTATAGACTTATTGTGCCCTTATGTTAAAGGGGGCAAAATCGGTCTTTTCGGTGGTGCTGGTGTTGGTAAAACTGTATTGATTCAGGAATTGATTCGTAACATTGCTTATGAACACGGCGGTTATTCCGTATTCGCCGGTGTTGGTGAACGTACCCGTGAAGGGAAAGACTTGCTGGAAGAAATGACGGAATCTGGCGTTATCAATAAAACCGCTTTGGTATTTGGTCAGATGAACGAACCGCCGGGAGCCAGAATGAGAATTGCATTGACCGGTTTGACCATCGCTGAATATTTCCGTGATGTGCAAAATCAAGACGTGTTATTGTTCATTGATAACATTTTCCGTTTCACTCAGGCTGGTTCGGAAGTATCGGCATTATTGGGACGTATGCCTTCGGCGGTAGGTTATCAACCGACGTTGGCTACAGAAATGGGTGCCATGCAAGAACGTATTACTTCTACCAATAAAGGTTCTATCACTTCCGTACAGGCTGTATATGTGCCTGCCGATGACTTGACTGACCCTGCTCCAGCGACGACTTTCGCTCACTTGGATGCGAAAACCGTATTAAACAGAAGTATTTCTGAAAAAGGGATTTATCCTGCTGTTGACCCGTTGGATTCTACTTCACGTATTTTGGATCCGCAAGTTGTTGGTGAAGAACATTACAACGTTGCCCGCGGCGTACAGGCTGTTTTGCAGAAAAACAAAGAATTACAAGATATTATCTCCATTTTAGGTATGGATGAATTATCTGATGAAGATAAAATCACCGTTGCTAGAGCTAGAAGAATTGAACGTTTCTTGTCTCAATGCTTCTTTGTTGCTGAGCAATTTACTGGCAACCCGGGACAATATATTCCATTGAAAGAAACCATTCGTAGCTTCCGTGAAATTTTGGACGGCAAACATGATGATTTGCCGGAAGGGGCTTTCTTGATGGTTGGTACCATTGAAGACGCAGTCGAAAAAGCAAAATCAATGGCGTAAGGGGGATTAGCAAATGGCTGGTACTACCCTAAAATTAGAGATCATTACACCAGAAAAAGTGGCTTTAAGCGAAGAATCAACTTCGATTATTATTCCAGCTATCGATGGAACGTTAGGTATTTGGCCTAATCACGCGCCGTTATTGGCTGGGTTAAAGCCGGGAAGTATTAAATATAAAACTTCCGAAGGTCTTAAAATTATCGTTGTTGCTGGCGGTTTTGTTGAAGTTTCTAATAATGTCGTCAGTATTATCGCACCGGCTGCCGAACTTTCTGGCGATATTGATCTTGAACGTGCGCAAGCTGCCAAGAAAAGAGCATTGGATCGTTTGGCAAAGCGTGATGGTATAGACATTGCTCGTGCAGAAGCTGCTTTAGCGAGAGCAAATGCTCGTATTGCAGCGGGCTCTGGGCGATAAAGCAATGAAATAAAAAATATAAGCCATTAGCACATTACGATATGCTAATGGCTTTTTTTGTGTTTTCTTTAGTGTTTCTTACTTGTTTGGTATAATAAGAATTAGCAGATGATAAAAGTTGGCACACATTGTAAACTTAAATGAAAAAAGACGTTATAACGTATTGTAAAAAGTTAGAGGAGAGTCATTATAAAAATAACTGAAATTTTTCTAAAAATGCTTCCATAAAAGGACTAGTAGGGTACTCAAAATCATGAAATGCACAAATATGAGTTTGACATAATTGTTTTTTGTTGCGTAGAGCAACAATTTTAAATTCGTGAGAAAAATTGGAATTGTTGATTAGCGTGTTACTGGCGATAAATAGAGCATTATAAGTTAGAATCATTTCTTTGATAACATCGATATTGTTGCTTTCCAGTAAAATGTCCAGTGATACTTTCGAGTGAATTTCATTATAAAAAAATTCGGGAAAGTCTATTCCGTTATGACCTAATACAAGTTTATGGTGAATAGCATCTTTTAGTTGAATAAATCGTCTTTTGGCAATTTCTGAATCAGAACGAACGACAACCGAATAGTTTTCAGTAAAAAGAATTTTATTTTTTAAAGAAGACTGTGAGAAAATATCGGGAAAAGATTCACGTGATTTCATCAATAATATTAAATGTTCTGTAGGTGATTTTGTTAATTGGATAAGCTCGTTTGTTTTTGCCAAAGTGATGTTGATATCGGCCAAAGGGTAATCTTCTCTGTAACTGCGCAAAATAACAGGCAAATAAGTATCCACTATGGCTGGAGAGGTAAAAATAGAAAAAGAAACAGGCTGAAAAATACGATTATGTTTGCTGCGAATTTGTGCTGCTTGTTTCAAATGTTCAACTTGCTGAGTTATATTTTGGGCAATAGGGAGAATTGCTTCTGCATCAGTGGTTAATTGAACGCCATTTGAGGCGCGATGTAATAAGGTAATGCCAAGCTCATCTTCTAAAGCTTTAATAGCGCGGCTAAGTGCTGGTTGCGTCATGTAAAGATGTTCAGCAGCAGTGGTTAATGAGCGACTTTTTGAGATTTCTAATAAATATTGTAGCTGTTCTAAACGTATAATCAACGCCTCCCTTACGATCATTCGTTATAAGATAGTATAACAAACCAATAAGCAAATGAAAATATTTTGTGGTAGCGCTTTAATGCCAATTTTTTATGGCAATTAAAAAAAGATAATACATAAGCATTTCTAATATAGTGATTCTGATGGTAACATAAACCTAACGAGTTCTCGTTAAATAATAAATTCGTATGCTGCATAGAAATCAATACTTATCAAAAAAGGGGGGTTACCATTGAATATCAATAAAAAAGATTTGTTAGTATGGGTAATAACGTTAGGAGTACCGCTTTGTATTTTCTTAATTCCAACCAATGAAGTATTTACAAGGGAGATTCGTTTGTTTTGCGTAATAACTATTTTGGCGGTTATTATGTTTGCTTGTGAAAATATCAATCAAACGGCTGTATCGCTAATGTTGCCTGTGATTTACATTATGACAGGATTGGCTTCAGCCAACATAGCATTGTCGCCTTGGTTAACCTCTACGCCGTGGATGATTTTTGGTGCGTTGCTTTTTGCTAATATTATGGAATCGACAGGACTACTTCAAAGAATTGCCTATAAATGTTTAATTTTAACTGGCGGAACGTATGGAGGAATTATGATTGGCTTGGCTTTGACAGGGCTTGTATTGAATATTTTCATTCCAAGTCAAGCATGTTTACCAATGGCAGTTTTGGCTTATGGGATTTGTCGTTCGTTGAATTTGGGCGTGTCGAAAGCTTCTACTGGAATTATGCTTTCAGCGGCAGCAGGCGCTTTATTGCCGTTAATGTTTATGTATAGTCCTTCAGTAGCGGTTATTTATACAGCGGGAATGACTGTTACAGGAAAGGCTATTCCCAGTTACTTAGCATTTTTGCAACAAAATATTGTTTCTGTAGTTTTTTTAATATTGATGGTGTTCATTTACTCCAAAATGTTTAAGCCCAATCATACTATTGACGGAAAAGAGTATTTTCAAGACAAATATGCTGAACTTGGCGCAATGAAATTGAGCGAAAGAAAGTGTTTAGGCGTAGGGATATTTTTGGTAATAGCCATTTTGACGATAAAATATCATGGCATTAGCATGGGGTGGTTATTTACTTTTATTCCTTGTATGTGTTATTGGCCCGGAATAAATATTGGTACGAAAGAAGATTTTCAAAAAGTAAATTTTGGCATTTTATTATTTGTGGTCGCTTGTACAGCTATAGGAAGCGTAGCAGGCGCATTAGGTATCGGACAAATCATTGCTACAATGGCGCTACCCATTGTATCTGACAAAAGTATGCTGTTCGTTTGTGGATTCGTTTGGCTGCTTTGTATGGTTTTAAACTTCCTTTTAACGCCGTTAGCTATTTGGGGAGCTTTGACAGTACCTTTAACCGAAATAGCGTTATCTATTGGTTTAAATCCAGAAGCGTTGTATATGGTGATTTATCATGCTTGTGATCAGATTATACTTCCTTATGAAAACGTTTATTATTTGATATTCTTTTCGTTTGGCGCAATGAAATTGGCTGATTTTGCTAAAGGCATGGCAGTAAAAATGGCAGTAAATTTCATTTTTGTAATGGTGTTTTTAATACCTTATTGGTATTTAGTGCAAGTGTTATAAAAATAAGATGAGGAGGTAATTATAATGAAAATTATTGATTTTCGTGTTAGACCGTACCATGGAGGATTTAGGACAAGCTGGTTATATAACGAGCCCTATTTAACTAGTTTTGCTGGAAAATTCAATCAAAAAACAGCAGCAGGAATTCGCTCTATTGACGAATGTCTTGCCGAAATGGAGGCCGCTGGCGTCAATAAAGGCGTTGTGCCGGGGCGTGTATCCAGTCATGTCACTAATGAAGAATTGGTTGAGCTATACACCATGTATCCTGATAAATTTATTCCAATGATCGGTATTGATCCTTTAGCTGGACCAGAATTTTGTTTATCGGAAATTGAAAAATTTGTGGTAAACGGACCTTGTAAAGGAATCATGATGGAATTAACCGTATGCGGTCCAAACGGACAAATGATTTTAAATGCAGATGATGAAATTATCACGCCTATTTATGAAAAGTGTCATAACTTGAGTTTGCCCGTTATGTTGACTTGGGGCGGTATGGCTTCTATGGAAATTGAGCACGGAGCGCCTGTGCATATTGAAAACGTTTTGAAACGGTACCCCAAAATGCGAATAGCGCTGTGCCACGGCGGATACCCCTATGTTAATGAATATTGTTGGTTAGCTGCACGTCACAAAAATCTTTGGATTTCACCAGATATTTACGTTTTGGACTGTCCCGGCGGTAATGATTATATGGCGGCTGCTAATGGTTTTATTAAAGATAGAATCATTTTTGGATCTACTTTTCCCATTATGCATATAACAGATATGGTGGATTATTATACAAACTGGGGATTGTCTGAAACTGCGCTACCGAAAGTAATGTATCAGAACGCATTGGAATTTTTGGGAATGACAGAAGAAGATCTTTAATGGCACAAGAGGAAGATGACATAGGCGTGACCATTATTGGCTACGCCTTTTTCTTTAATTATTTTGAGGGGGTTTGTCTAATGGAAAAAATTTTTGAGCCAATTACGATTAAAAAAATGACATTGAAGAATAGACTAATTGTTTCAGCAATGGTTACTCGCATGAATAACTTGGATCATACAATAACAGGAACATTTGAAAGCTATCATCTTGCTAAAGCAAAAGGGGGATTTGGATTGATTATTACAGAAGACTATATTATCAATCCTATGGCGGGCGCCTATCCTAATTTACCGGGATTATATGATGATAAATTTATTGCTGAAAATGAAATGTTTACCACTAAAATTCACGCAGCAGGTAGCAAAATCGTTGCGCAAATTTATCATGCCGGTCGGCAATCTTGCAGTATGTCAGTTAATCATGTTCCGCCGGTCGCACCGTCAGCCATTAAAAGCCCACTGAACGCTGTAATACCGCACGAATTGACGATAGAAGAAATAAAAGAAATCATCAGACAATTTGGCGAAGCTGCGTATAGAGCTAAGGCGGCTGGATTTGATGGGGTGGAAATTCATGGTGGTCATGGCTATTTACTGCATAATTTTGTATCGCCATTTTCTAATAAAAGAAGCGACGAATACGGCGGTAACACAAGAAATCGCGCTCGCTTTTCTGTTGAAGTGGTAAAGGAAGTCAGAGGACAAGTGGGCGAGGATTTTCCGATTTTTTATCGTATATCCTCAATAGAACCGCTAACGGGTGGCTTGGGCATTGAAGAAACAAAAGCCATTGCCATGCTGCTGGAAGAGGCGGGCGTTGATGTCATGCATTGTTCGCAAGGGAGCGATGTGGTCAATATTGTTATTCCTTCTTCTATTGCTAATAAAGCATTGTATATTGATAATGCGGCAGAAATGAAAAAAGTGTTAACGATTCCAGTTATTGGAGTGGGCCGCATTGATGATCCTTTGATTGCGGAGGAAATCCTTTGTTCTGGTAAAGCCGATTTGGTCAATATGGGGCGTGCTTCCATTGCCGATCCCGAATTACCGAAGAAAACTATGCATGGCGAACATGACGATATTAATCATTGTATTGGCTGTCTACAAGGTTGTATGTTTAATGGTGTGTCGGCTGCTATGACTTGTATGGTCAATCCGAGCGTAGGTCGAGAAGATAGTTGTCAAATAGCGTTGGCAGAAATGAAAAAGCAAGTTATGGTTGTGGGTGGCGGTATCAGTGGTTGTGAAGTTGCTTTAATAGCAGCGCAGCGTGGACATCATGTAACGTTGTATGAACAATCCAATAAGTTAGGTGGACAGTGGTTGGCTGCTGTAGTTCCTGTAGGAAAGACGGACTTCGCTAGTTTTACGGCGTGGCAGAAAAAGCAGTTGCAAAAATATGGGGTGACAATAATTCTTAATACGGCTGTAACAGCCGATTTAATTTGCGAAAAAGCGCCAGACGTTGTCGTATTGGCTACAGGTAGCAAGCCTATTATTCCTTCTGCATTTGTGACGGATCATGAAAAAGTTGTTTTGGCCAATGAAGCGTTATTAGGGAAGGTTTCGGTAGGACAATCCATCTTGGTTATAGGTGGAGGATTGACTGGTGCAGAGACGGCGGTGTTTTTTGCCGCTCATGGTCACAAAGTAATTTTAATAGAAATGACAAAGGATATTGCTAAAGACGGCGCATTATTACCTAAAATTCAGTTAATGCAGGAACTGAAGAAAAATCAAGTGGAAATTCATTTAGAAACGCGAGTATTAGAGGTGAGAGAAAACGGCGTTATCATCGAAGAAGCTGATGAAACAAAAGAAATCACAGGAATTGATACGATAATTTTAGCTGTTGGCGTAAAATCTTACAATCCTTTAGAGGCGGAATTAAAAGATTTTTCTGGTGAAATAGAAGTCATTGGTGATGCTAAAGCAGTGAAAAATGGATTTTTGGATATTAGAGAAAGTTTTGAGTTAGGGTTAATGTTGTAAAGATTGTAAAAGGCGGTGTAAACATGATCATTGATTTTAGGAATAGACCGCCATATGGACGCTTTAAGGAAAGTTTTTTATTTCAGCAAGAAGCGGTAGAAAAATATGGCGTGAAATTTGATGTGGCGCATACGATAGCGGTCGAACAACGGTCGATGGCGCTGTACGAGCAGGAAAAACAAGAAGCTGGTATAGATATTGCCGTTATGCAAGGAACTAAGGCGCAAAATCCAGATATGGTAGAGTTAGTGGAAAAATATCTCGGCAAATACTATGCTTTTGCCGCTCTTGATTTAAATGATACTTTAGAAGAATCTCTTTTGGTAATAGAGCGCTATGTATTAAATGGTAGTTGCAGTGGGATTTCGATGATTCCGTCTTTTGCCAGTTATTTGGTTGATGATGAACAGCTATGGTCTTTGTATGAAAAATGTGAAAGGGAAAAAATTTTGTTGATGATATTTTCAGGAGGAAACAGCAGAATAAATTATGCAGAAAACAATCCTATTCATGTTGATAATATAGCGAAACAGTTTCCCAATTTGCAAATGATTATTGGGCATGGCTGTTGGCCTTATGTTCAGGAAATGTGCGGCGTTGCTTACAAACGAGAAAATGTTTATTTGTGTCCAGATTTATACTTGTTTCGTACACCGGGGTATCAGGATTTTGTTACAGCCGCTAATTGGCATTTGCGCTATCGTTTTTTATTCGCTACTAGCTATCCACAAGTACCGCTTAAACTGATGGTGGAATGGTATCAGACGTGTGGCATTCGTCCCGAGGTATTAGAAAACATTTTTTATAAAAATGCAGCAGATTTACTGAAAATATAAAATCAAAGGCTTTCTGTGGTTAAATTTGCCAAAGAAAGCCTTTGATTTTATTCGTATGTTGTTGATGATTACTTGCTCAAATACTCATGAATGGATTTGGCACCTAATTTGCCGGCACCCATGGCTTTGATAACTGTTGCAGCACCAGTAACGGCATCGCCGCCAGCGTAAACGCCATTTCGGGAAGTCAGCCCATCTTCATTGACAATTAAGCAGCCTTTTTTATCGACTTCTAAACCTTTGGTTGTTGATTTCAGCAAAGGATTGGGGGTCGTTCCTAACGCCATAATTACGCAGTCAACGTCAAGATTAAATTCTGAACCTTCAACGGCAAGGGGACGGCGACGACCAGAAGCATCGGGTTCGCCTAATTCCATGCGCATGCAGGTCATACCGCCGACTGTATTATCATTATTAGCAGTAATAGCGATAGGATTGGTCAAATATTTAAAAATAATTCCTTCTTCTTCTGCGTGCTCTACTTCTTCACGGCGGGCAGGAAGTTCTTCGGCAGAACGTCGATAAACGATGTAAACTTCTTCAGCGCCCAGCCGTTTGGCACAACGCGCAGCGTCCATAGCAACATTGCCGCCGCCGACGACAGCTACTTTGTGAATTTGCTGAATAGGCGTGTCGGCGCTTTGTTTGTAGGCTTTCATTAAATTGATGCGAGTCAAAAATTCATTGGCAGAATAGACGCCGTTTAAATTTTCGCCCGGAATATGCATAAACATAGGCAAACCTGCACCGGAGCCGATAAAGACTGCTTCATAGCCGTCTTCAAATAGTTCGTCAATGGTTAAGGAGCGTCCAACAACCACGTTGGTATGCAGCGTAACGCCCAAACTTTTTAGCGTGTCGATTTCTTTCTGTACGATGGCTTTTGGCAGACGAAATTCAGGAATCCCATAGACCAGCACACCGCCGGCAGTGTGCAGTGCTTCAAAGATGGTTACATCATAACCTAATTTAGCCAAATCACCAGCACAAGTCAGACCGGCGGGTCCGGAACCGACAATAGCAACTTTATGTCCGATAGCTTTTGGTTTTGCTGGCGCTGAAGTGTTATTAGCATTATGATAATCAGCAACGAACCGTTCTAAGCGTCCAATACCTACCGGATCGCCTTTGATGCCGCGAATGCAGGCACTTTCACATTGGGATTCCTGCGGGCAGACACGACCGCAGACGGCTGGCAGGGAACTGTCAACGCTGATGATTTGGTAAGCGCCCTCGTAATCTTGGCTTTTGATTTTATCAATAAAGCCGGGAATATTGACTGCTACGGGACATTTGCTCATGCAGGGATGATTTTTACAATTTAAACAACGCATGGCTTCGTCAATAGCAGTAGCTTCATCATAGCCTAGCGCTACTTCGTCGAAATTTTTATTGCGCACATTTGGGTCTTGTACTGGCATCGGGTTTTTGGTGTTGGATAGATTAGCCATGATTATTGAACCTCCTTTTTAAATAGGTTGCAAGCTTCTTCATAAGCATGACGTTCAAAAGGTTTATAGATGCGACTGCGCATCATGGCTTCGTCAAAATCTACCAAATGACCGTCAAAATCTGGACCGTCAACGCAAGCAAATTTGGTTTCGCCGCCAACACTTAACCGACAGCCGCCGCACATACCCGTCCCATCGATCATGATAGGGTTCATACTGACAATAGTTTTCACTCCATAGCCTTTGGTCAAATCGCAAACCGCTTTCATCATAATAGGCGGACCAATGGCAATAACTTCATCAAAGGTTTCTCCTTCTTCTAACAATCGAGTCAAGGGAACCGTTACCAAGCCTTTTTCACCGTAAGAACCGTCGTCGGTCATAAAGTAAAGTTTGCTGGAAGCAGCTTTGTATTCATCTTCTAAAATGATTAAATCCTTATTTCTAAACCCGACAATTAAATGAACTTCAGCGCCCAATTCATGCAGCTTTTTGGCAATAGGATAAGCAATAGCGCAACCTACGCCGCCACCAACAACCGCTACTTTTTTTAATCCTTCTAGTTCGGAAGGATTACCCAAGGGACCGACAAAATCAGCGATATAGCCGCCTTCTGGTATATGATTGAGTTTTTCCGTTGTAGCGCCAACAATTTGAAAAATAACAGTAACTGTGCCTTTTGAACGGTTATAATCGGCAATGGTCAAAGGAATGCGTTCCCCTTCTGCATCGACGCGAAGAATGATAAATTGTCCCGGCTCTGCTTTGCGGGCGACAAAAGGCGCATCAACTTCGATCAGCGTTACTGTAGGATTGAGCTCTCTGCGTTTAATTATTTGATACATCATAGTCAGTCCTTTCTTTGATTTAATTAAAATTGTACTAAGTAATATATTCGACATAAATTGTAGTCTTACTGCTTAACAGCTGATAAAAGGTTATCATTATAAGCATAAAATTGTGTGAGAAATTGTTCACAGGAACAATCAATAGCAAGAAATTTTGCTAGAAAGTTAAATTGTTAAACAATTCTAAATGTATTCGTATAGCGGATTCACAGCGGTTTTGCTGAAAGAAAAACTTGATGCAAAGGCATTTGAACAAAATAAATAATTATTCCTTATAGAATGCATTATTGCTATACTTTCCTTAAGCCAAGTGCTAATAATAATGAAAGGCAGGTTAGATTATGGAAAGAAAAGCATTAAGTGAAAAAATTTTAGTTTTAGGCGTTGACGGAATGGATCCTCGTTTGACCAGACGCTATGTCGATGAAGGTAAAATGCCTAACACGAAGCGTTTAATTGAACAAGGCGCACAGCGGCATGATTTGGTGATGTTGGGTGGTGTACCAACAGTAACGCCGCCCATGTGGACGACGTTAGCCACAGGGGCTTATCCAGTGACGCACGGAATTACTTGTTTCTGGAGACAGTCAGAAGAAAACTTGGATTTATTGGAATATAATTTGGATTCTCGTTTGTGTAAAGCTGAACAATTATGGAACGTTTTCGCCGAAAATGGCAAAAAAACATTGGTTTGGCATTGGCCCGGCGCTTCTTGGCCACCAAGTTCTGACAGTGCCAATTTGCATGTTGTAGACGGAACACAACCTTCAACAGTCAATTCTGGTGTGGCTAAAGTCGACAAGGAATTTATTTTGTTGGCTGATGAAAAAATAAAAGAATTGCATTTTCAGGAAAAAGCAGCAACAGACAGCAATGTTCCTTGTATGATTGAAGATTTGGTTGCCGAAGACGAAAATGGCAGTGGTACCGACTTGGCTGCAGCCGCCAGTGGTGTGGGCAATAAAGCCACCAGAAATATTTTGCTCTGCAAAGAGGACGGCGAAGGCTCTATGACGGCAACGCCTTATGATGCGGTATTATCGCCGATTAAACCGGCTATTGGCTGGGCAGAAGCTCCCAAAGATGCCAAAGAATTTACTATTTTGCTTTCTCATGGCTTGATTCATCGCCCAACGCTAATTTTGGCTAATGAAAATGGAGTGTATGATCGGATTGCTATCTATAAATCTAAAAAAGATACAGAGCCTAGAATTGTGCTCAAAGAAGGCGAATTTATCGAAGGTTATTTGGATGATGCCTTTAAAAATGATGAGAGATATTTAGTAAATCGTAATATGCGTATTTTTGAATTGAAAGCAGACGGCAGCAGAGTAAAAATGTGGATTTCTTCTGGTATGGATATTACCAATGATTTACTGTGGCATCCAAGAACGTTGTTCAAAACCGTTACAGAAAATATCGGATATCCGCCACCAGCTACGATTTTGGGCGGCGCAGACCGTACGCTAATTTGCGATGGCATGATCGCTAACTGGGATCATATCGGACAATGGCAGTCTAAGAGTCTCAAACTATTGATTGAACAAGAAAAATATGATGTAGTCTTTTCTCATTACCATAATGTTGATGCGCAAGGACACATGATCGTGAAATATATGAAAGATAAAGGTTTGACGCCCAATTTAACTGAAGCTGATTTTGCGGAATTTTTGGAAAAAATCTATATTCAAACGGATAACTATATTGGCGATTTTGTGGATATGCTAGACGACGGCTGGACCATTTTGATTGTGTCTGACCATGCACAGGTTTGTCCTGAAAATGATCCGCCACTAATAGGCGATATTACTGGCGTCAATATTCGTGTCATGCAGGAATTGGGCTATACAGTATTAAAAACGGGGCCTAATGGAGAAGAATTGCGAGAAATTGATTGGGAGCACACCAAAGCGTTGGCAACGCGAGGCAACCATATTTATTTGAACATTAAAGGTAGAAATCCCAATGGTATTGTTGAGCCTGAGGATCAGTATGAATTAGAAGAAGAAATTATGACAGCACTTTATGGCTATCGTGACAAAGCTACTGGCAAACGGGTTATTGCGTTAGCTTTGCGCAATAAAGATGCGGTTATCTTGGGTACTGGTGGACCAGAATCAGGCGATATTATTTATTTCTTGGCAGAAGGCTATAATTATGACCATGCTGATTCGCTGTCAACGACTTATGGTTTTGGTGGCACATCGGTTTCTCCTATCTTCATTGCCGCTGGCAAAGGATTGAAGCAAGGGTTTGAAACGGATCGGATTATTCGCGAAGTAGATGTCGCTCCAACAATCGCTGTTTTGGGCGGTGTCAGAATGCCAGCACAATGTGAAGGCGCACCAGTGTATCAGATTCTTGACGCAGAATATTAAGAGAAGAATGAGCAAAGCGGCAACGATATGCTGCCGCTTTGGTTTAAAAAGTAGCGTATTTTTTTAATTCAGAGAGCAATTTTTTAGCGTCGGCTGACAACTCATCAACAGTTTTTTTGGTAAGGTAGCCGAAGATAACCGCGAAATCTTTATAATTTAAAGGGATCAGTTTGGCGTCAGGCAGAGTATATTTTTCCACTGGAATATTTGGCGGAATCAATTTTAAAGCAACGCCCAGACCACTGGAAACCATTTCGTTAAACATAATCGAATCGGAAGCGTGAATAATTTCTGCTGGTTTTTGGTCAAAGTAGGAAAAAAGTGCATAAGGCGATAGATTTAGATTATGTTGATGAGTTAAAAGAATAAAGGGATATTTCAGCAAAGTTTTAATTGACAGACTGCTTTGGCGAGCGATAGGTAGCCTTTGCGGAACAATACAAAATAATTTATAAGAAAAAATAGCGGTAAAATGAAGTGTTTCGCTGAGCATATCCCGCGGCTTTTCAGCAATTAAAACATTATCATAAAAGGCAAATTCACAATCATCATTTTCGATTTGTTCAATAACCGTTTGATAAGGTTGATAATTGATAGTAATTTGCGAATGAGGATATTTTTGGTATAAATGGCACAAAAACTCTGGGAAAAACGTTGATAATCCCCCTAGTGTTGCTAAAATAGAGCAGTTAATAACTGAAGTAGGGGAAGAAGACAACTTTTTTTGCAGCAAAGAAACATCTGCTAAGAAGCGTTTAGCGCTACGAATCAGCGATTTGCCGCCATCAGTAACGGTAATACCTTTGTTGGTGCGTTCGAGAACAGCGAAGCCTAACTCCTGCTCTAAATTTTTGATAGCAAGACTCAATGCTTGTGGGGTAATAGTTAATGTTTTGCTGGCTTTGGTGATGGATTGGCTGTTGGCGATCTCAATTAAATACTCCAGTTGCTCCGAACGCATGGTGATTACCTCCTTTTTAAGGATATGATAAACTAGATATATCAAAATGTCAAATGAAATAAAACGGAAAACAATAATAGGAGGGAGAATAATGAGTGCATCGATAGAAAAATCTGAGAAAAAATTTGATTCCTTATATATTCATATTATTATTTGCGCAGCTTTAATGATCGGTTTTGGTTATATTCCGCCTGTAGCACCGTTGACACCGGAAGGTATGCGAATTATAGGGATTTTTATTGGTATGGTTTACGGCTGGCTGACCAGCGGCATGATTTGGCCTAATTTACTGGCTATTGTGATAGTCGTGCTGTATAATGTTACAACATTGGCTAACTTTTTGGTTATCGGTCTTGGCGCTGATACAACGGCGTTAATGATTTTTTCCGTTATTTTGATTTCTGCTGTTAATGAATCGGGGGTTGGACGATTTTTAGCCGCATGGATCTTAAGCAGAAAAATTTTGACTGGTCGTCCATGGCTGTTTACAACGGTATTTTTGTTAAGTTGTATGTTGCTGACTTCTTTTGCTAATCCTTATGTGATGATTTTGGTCTTTTGGGGGATGTTATATAATATTTTGAATATGTTTGGCATTAAGCCTTTTGAAAAATATACTAACGTTATGGTCGGCGGCGTTGTGTTAGCTTCGACAGTAGGGATGAGCGTTTTTCCTTTTAAAGGGATTGCTATGATTTTGTTAAAACTTTATGAAAATATTTCGGGTATTGCTGTAGGCTACGCTCAATGGATTATTTTTATTTTGCTGATGGGGACGTTAATGGTTTTAGCATATGTGTTGATCGCTCGCTTTATTTTCAGAGTGGATATGACACCATTAAAAAATATTGGTCCAGATATTGTTAAAGCGGAAGATTTGGAGCTTACTAAACAAATTAAATGGATGATGTTTTTCTTGATTGCTTTTATCGGTCTGGTTCTTATGCAGGGATTTTTACCAACGCAATGGCTGTTGACTGCTAAGCTAAAAGCATTAGGAGCTGCTGGCGTAGCTATGGCGCTTTTGGCAGTGATGACTTGGGTCAAAGTAGATGGCGAGCCATTATTCAAATTTGTTGATATTGCCAAAAAACATACCATGTGGGACATGTTAATTTGTTGTATCGCTATTTTACCTGTTGCCAATTTGCTAACCGCTGAAAATACTGGTTTACAACCATTTTTGGTAACAATTTTAACGCCTGTATTTGGCGGCTTATCCCCTATGGTTTTTACCCTTTCTATTGTGATTTTAGCTATTGTTTTGACTAATTTTTTGCAAAACTTTATTGTGGGTGTAATGTTTCTGCCTATCATATGCAGCTTTTCGGCAGCTATGGGGGTCAGTTCTTTGCCCGGCGCAGTGCTCTTGATTTTTGGCGTGCATCTGGCGCTATTGACGCCAGCGGCATCTCCTTTTGCGGTGATGCTGTTCTCCAATACGACATGGATTAAACCTAAAGATATGTATCAACTGATGGGTGTTGCCTTAATCGTGTTGACTCTGATTTGTGCGGCAGTTGGAATAATTTTGGTGCAAGTGATTTTTTAATAGTGTGAATGATGGATAAAATACCCTCGCTGACTAATGTGGCGAGGGTATTTAGATTAGACGCTGATTGTTATATTGGTCTGATAAATTTTGTAAGATTCTCCATAGGGCAATAGTAGTTTGATTTGATACTTTCCGCATAAGCCGGTTTTGTTGATAAAGGTATCAATTTCGCGGTTGTTTGCTTTTTGGAAAGTTCCTACACACATGGCTTGGAAATCTTTATGGGTGGTGTCAATTTTGTAACGCAATATAGTGTTGTCTTCTGCAATGAATAAAATTTGTGCTAGAGTGTCTTCTTCAAAAGTTCCTTGCAATAAAATACGATCGCATTCTACAATTTTAATGTTGTATTGGTCGGCGACAACATCGCTTGTTTCGTCGGCTTTAATTTTTAACGTTGTTGTTGGCGTGGCTTTTAACGAACCGAGTAATTGTCCTTTGCCGGATTCCCAGACTTCATTAGCAGAATAAAGGGGCAATTTTTCGGCGCGATAGCAATTAGCAGGTACTTGCAATTCGTATAATAATTCATCATCGACAAGTTCGCACGTAATGGAATTAAATGTATAGCGGTGACCGTCTGGATTGACACATTCAATAACTGCCATGCCTTCACATGTTTGCCCGTCTTTATAACCAATACCGCCAGAGTGTACCATATAATGCCCTTCATCGTGATATTCAACATTGCAGATATACGGAGAAAAAAACTCAGCGCCTCGTTCTTTTCCATATTGCCATATTTGCTTAATTTCCATTTTTTGGGTATCAATTCGATAGCGCACGCCTCGCGAGAAATTTTGGCTGTTAGGAATACGTTTTTTCGGATCTTTAGAGCGAAAATGCCCGTTATCAAACAACATAATATCGCCGTCGGGTAAAACAACGGCAGCATGTTGTTCGTATTGCCAATCAAAGTTGCTTAGTTCACCGATAGGTTTAAAGAAATATTTTTGCATATTTTGCGGCCAGCCTTCGGGATCGCCTAAAATTCAATTTAATCGGCACTTGCCGTTTTCATCTAGTTCATAGTCAAGATTGATAACTGCATCTTGATGACGACCGGACACTGTCAAGGTATTAGTTCGCTTATCGTACCATATGGCGTTGTTATGAAACCAATCGATTTCATCTTGACTGCCTAAGCCGGCTGTTGGATATTGCGGCAAAACGTCTTTATAATCCCATTTTCGTAAAATTTCCCCCGTATTTTTATCTAGCAAGATACAGATATCTTCTACCGTGCTGGAATCGGCTTCATAAGACAGCATTAAAATATTGCCATCATCCATCAAAAATTGATCGTGATGGTATCCCCCAATGGAAGAACGGTATTCTTTAAAAATTTTTCCGCTAAAAATCATTTCGTACAATCCGGTTGTATAATATGGCATTTCTACTAATCGTTCAGTACCAACTAATAAATGACCATTTGGCATTCGCTTAAGGTCAAAATTAAAATTGACGGTAGCATACCAACGAATATCGCCGCGATAATCATAACCAACGGGCATAGAATCCATAGCTGTTGTCAAAAACATTAAATTATTCCCCATATATTCAGCAGTGGTGCGAATGTTGGAAGCTGCATGCACATTGGTGGCTGTCGGTTCTGTTTGCAAAGTAATGATTTGTTGCTGACCCGTGGCGGTCTTGAGAATGACTTGATTGGTATAGTCGGCGTACAGACCATAAATTGGTAAAATATGTTCTTTTGCTGCTGGAAAAGTATGACTGATATTGCCTGCTGGTTCTTTGCCCATAACTGTGATGGTTACTTCTGTAGCGATTGGTGCCCGAAACAGCACGATGGCCGTTAGCGGACAATATAAGTTAGGGATTTTGCTTGATGAGTGGATTCTTTACGGTATAGTTTCCTTGAGCAAATTCCTGCAAAAATTGCTGTTCTGCTTCATACTGTTGCTCTATAATGTGAGAAATTTTTTGATATTGAATTGACATAGTAAAAACTCCTTTATTATTCATTTTAATGCTCAACTTGTCTTAGTACAATAAATTGGCTAAAGGCAAACCAACAATGACAAAAATAATGAGGTTGACGATGAGCATGAGCGAGCCATATTTTAAAATATCATTCATAGAAACCCATTCCTTATTGGCATGTAGCACAGCGGCGTAAGGGGAAGCCGTCGGGGTTAGTACAGCTAAAAACATAACCATTGTTAAAATAATTACCATAGGAGCAGGATTTTTGATGCCTAATGATGGCGCCATAGCAGTTAAAATTTGGACAAAGATAGCGCCTACAATAGCATTATTGGCGATGTTGGTCAATAAAATGCCAATAATTAATAAAAAGACAATGAAGAAAACGGGACCGAAATTTCCAAATATGGGCATCAATAACTGAATTAACCATGGTTTGATACCAGTGGCGTCTGCCAATAAATTGCCAGAAAAAAAGATAGCCAAAACTACCAATAAATATAAATCCCACATAACATTTTCTTTGGCTGTTTCTCTAAGATCAATGACTGGCGTTCCTTTAATTTGCAATGCTGATAAAATAGCAAGAATCAATAGTAAAAAGCCTAGTAGGCTTAAATGATTGATAAATGATACGATTATGCTTTCAGCAGGTAAGATAGATGGTATTAAGCCAAAGATGATCATGATAACGAAAATAGTAGCAAATGATTTTTGCGTAATATTCATGGGCGGTAATGGTTTTGTATTTATTTTTTCGGCAGAAATATTCTTCATTTTGTTCATATCTGGGCGTAGAATGAACTTAATCAATAGCGTGATGACAAGCAATATAATGATGCTTATGAGCATTTGTAATGTGATATAGATCATATAATTAACAGTAATACCGCTTGCTGCCTGAAAGGCGCTTAAAATAATTAACTGTGCGCCAAAAAATGGCAAGATGCCTTGTCCTAAAGTAATGGCGATAAAAGTAGCAATAATTAAAATACGGGTATAGGCGTCCCCCGGTTTATAACCAGCTTCCTTAAAAATTGAATATAACGTCGGCCATAAAATTAACATAGCCATCAGTGGATCAAAAAATCCTGAAACGATGTACATAGCCAGCATAATAATAAAATTAAATACATCAGGGCGTCCATTGATAATCTTTAAACTTAAAAACCAATGAGCAATATAAGCTGTTAGACCGCAAGAAGCGACTGCGCCGCCAAACATCATACTAAAAAGCATAAATAGTGGGGTATAATCTGCAAAAGCTGGCAATATGCCATAGAAATCAACGTAATCCGTAAAAGCTAATGCAATGATACCTAACAAACAAGGCCAAAGTAGATCAACCGTTGACCACAAATAGACCAAACCGATAAAGATACCACCCAACTGCATACCGATTTTAGTGAGCGGCTCAATTGGTGGAATGAGTGGGATGCCAAACATTAGCGCGATGCCTATTATTGAGTTGATCAAATAGATCATGTTTTTTACTTTTATCATATCAGTCACCTCAAATAAAAATAAGAAATTTTTTTCTTTGATCAAAGATTTTATATGAATATAATAATAAAATTGAAATTATTTTGCCATAACATTTGTTATGATAAGATAAAAGGTATCAAAATTTAAGGCTTGTCGATTTTTCGGGTAAAGGGAGCGTAAAGTGATATGTGGGAGAAAAAATGGGTGGAGCAATATCCTAAAATTTGCTTTCGAGCGGGAGAGCATATTTTTAAAATAGGGGAACGGCTTCAATATAATTACTATTTGTTAAATGGTATTTGTGCTCGTGTGTTTCTAGCCCCCAACGGGGAGGAAATTGTTCTTAACTATTTTCATTCGGGGAAAATGATTGGTATCTATTCAGAAAGAGAGCAGGAAGTAGTTGAAGAATTTTTGGCTAAGACGGATTGTATTTGTTATAAAATTCCATGCCTTCAAATAGAAACATATATCAAGGGGCATCATGATTTTGCGTATGCACTTTTGCAGGAAATGGCAGAGGAATACTGGCAACAGTTAACATTTCATATTGCCCGTACATTAGGCGGTGGAATTTCAGTAGTAGGAATTGCTCTAAAATCACTGGCTATTCCTCAGACTGACGGTTCTTTCTTGGTTGATGCTATTTTTACCAATGTCGAATTGAGTAAGTATTGTGGCATTCATGCTGTTTCCGTTTCACGTTTGTTAGCTCAGTTATCCAAAGCGCATATTATTGAAAAACGGCCAGATGGCATCACCATTCATGAAATGAGCCAGCTGGAAGAGTATATCAATTTTGAGTATTAAGTGGTGAAAGAAGTTAAGACAAAAAATATCAAGCTGTATATTTATAGATGGCGAAGATTTTTGCGGTAATAGCGCAAATCGTCTTCGGCGATTGTTGTGATAATTTTGTCCAACGTGAGCAAAATGTTCTCTTTATCTTGTGGCAGTTTGCCGTAGATGGGAATTGCGTTGGAGGCACCAAAGGCGGCGAATTGAACGGGAATAGTTAAATTTTCCACTAAAATTTTTAACTCCTGATATTTTTCCAATTCTTTGGCTTCTTGCCAATTCCCTTTTTGGATTTCTTGATAAAGCAATGAATCAGGATAAACTGTCAGCATATTGGCTCCAATAAGCTGCGGGTGAAGTTGATTACAAACGGTTGCCGTTGCTTGAGCGCTTTTTTCGCCTTTTCGCGCACCGGAAATGCCTGTCAGATAGAAAAAGCGATAGCTGATATTAGCATGATCTAAACGTTGACACTGTGTAATGATATCTTGGGCAAGATAACCTTTGTGCATAAAGGTCAGCGCTTCATCGTCGCCGGTTTCCATACCAATAGTGATGCTGTTGTAGCCTGCTTGGCGCAGCAAAGCCAGTTCATCATCGGTTTTTGATGTTATATCAGTGATACGTGCAAAGCAACCAATAGTTTTATTGTCAGGAAAATATTGGTAAATTAAGGCGGCAATAGCTAATAATTTTTCTGACGTTAAAGCAAACGGATTAGCGCCAGTCAAAAATAGGCGTGACGGTTGTTGATTTTTCAAGGCATAGGCTTCTTGTGCTTCTTTTAAATCGGCTTCGATGACTTCTAACGGCGACATTTTAAACGGAAACGGCAAATCATGATAAAGGGTACAAAATTTGCAGCAATGATGGGTGCAGCCGGCAGTGACTTCTAAAAGCAATGATGACGCTTCGTAAGGCGGCCGCCAAATGGTTCCAGTATAATGCATGATAATCTCTCCTTCATTTTTGATAGCTTTAACATATCGCAAGAGGGATGATTCTACAAGTACTGTCTTTTTTTGGCGTTAGTGCTAATTGGACACTAAAAATGGCGACACAGTTTTTGAAGCGTATTAGAAATATTTTGAGCGTTGTTAATGACCATAAAATTACAAAAAATTTGACCATAAATGACGCTGTTTAGATGATCGAAAAGTGACTGTTTAGCAATATTCAGTTGCGGGCAAAATCATACGTTTGAATCAATTCCAAGATTTTGGCAGCGGCAGGCGACAAATTGTCATTTTTTTGATGGATGACAAAGAAAGTGAATTGTGCTAAATCGCTAATAGGAATAGCAGTTAAGTAAGTGTGTTTACGATATAGTTTGCGAAATTCAAAAGCGCTTAATAAGCTACCGGCTAAACCGCGTTTGATCATTGACCGATGGAAAGAAGTGTTGTTGGTAACAAATCGATTTTGAAAATTGTGGGCATCTCTAATTTGATTAGTCCATAAGACTTTTGGATAAGCGTCTATTTGATTAAAGATAACCATAGGATGAGATAGTATTTGCTCAAAGATTAGTGTGGAATGTTGCGCTAATGGATGATTTTTTTTGCAGCAATAAACGAAAAAATCAGCATACAAGATAGTAAAAACAAAATTTTTATCAGCAATTACCGTTTTCAACGTGGAATAATCAAAAAATTGATCGGAGATTAAACTAATGGCGATATCTATTTCTTTTTCTTCAATAATATTGATAAATTCCACGACGTCTTCTTCAATGACATTGAATTGAAGAAAAGGGTAGCGTATGCTGGCGGTTTCAAGAATATCTATCAGAAATGCATCTAATAATCGTGCGTGACAGGCGATTTTGACGATACCTTGTAGGGAGTCGGTCTTTTCTTCAAGTGAAACAAAAGATGTTTTTAGCTCGTTATAATCATCAATTAGTTTTTGGGCTTTTGCTAAAAATAATTGTCCTTCGGAAGTAAGAGAAACGCCTTGATTGGAACGAGTCAATAAAGTGACATTGTACTCGTTTTCCAAATTACGAATAGCATTGCTGAGTCCTTGTTGCGTCATAAAGAAACGTTGTGCAGTTTGCGTAATAGAATGGGTTTCGCTTAAATCTTTTAAGTAGAGTAGCTGTTCGATGCGCATATGGCGGCTCCCTTCAACGACTGTCGTGTGAGTTTAGTAGCATAAATGAACAAAAGCGATCTGTCTGTGAGTTTGGTTTTTTGTGTCTAATAAACTATAGTTTGTTAGACAGGCTAATTTGCACAAAAAAAGAGCCGACAAACGGCGAAACTTCGTTGTTTGTTGGCTCAAAATAGAGCGTCTATTAAATCATGCTTTTTTATACAAACTAATACAATCATTATAACGCATGTATGGCATAATTGACAAGATAAAACCTGTCGTTTTTCGCCAAATAATTTTTCAAGTGGGGTATTTTGCCAATGAAGATAAATAGCGCACTTGTTCGCTATAGATTCGGTTATCAGCAAAAATATCTTTGTAAATTAAATCACCTTGTCCGTTAATTTCAATAATTAACGGAGTAACTCTTTGTCTATCGCCCGCTGGAATGAGGACATCAAGGCCGGCGTAAACTAATTCAGGAAAACAAGTCATTGTTTGGCGGGATAGCTCGTCGATTTTTTGCCAAAGACTTTGGGGCAGACTAATCTGTGCCCAATCCAGCGGGCGGTCATTCAAGTGTAGATTAGTGATGGGTGAGTCGGCTCCTCTGGGTATAGCAAAAACAATTTTACCTAATTGATAAACGATTCTTAAATCGTAAGTTATGCCGTTGACAGAATCTTTAGGAATCCATGTTTCCAAAATACAGTCTTCTTGCAGCAACAAGTCCAACAAACGGCGGTTTTTTTCCGGCTGACTAAAGCGGCGCACGCGTTTGGTGTTGATTAGACCTTGTTTGGTGAGGGCTAAAGAAGTTTGCAAAACTTGTTGATTCTGGCGGTTGATTTGAAAAGCTGCCACACCAGCCGCGCCGGAACCATAGCGGGGTTTGATAAAAACGCGCTGATGATGATTCATCGTCATTTTATCCAACAATTCTTCATAAGAAGACGCTGTATAATCAAGCAGGGGCGTTGTCGATACTTGGGCGGCAAGCAGACGCTGCTTGGCTGTTTTTTTGTCTAGCGCCGCCCAAATTCCTGCAGGAGAATTTAGAAAATGTACAGAAGGCAAACGGCTCAAAATTTGCAACTGATGACAATAAGATTGTACAAATGGTGCTAGCTTGCACAGCAAAGCGTCTTCTTGTGGCGGCGGATCCAGTTTCAATAGATCGTCTGGTCGAGAATCTTTCTCATATTCTGCATAAGTATAAAACGCTGTTTCCATCCCCAGTTTTTCTGTAGCTTGTTTGAAATATGTTGCTCGGCGGTCTGTTTTTGCGCCTAAATGGACGATTCTAGCCATTGTTGCTTCCCTGCTTTCTTAACGTGACTGTCAGCCGTTCTGTCCTTAAGTTCACGCTAGTAGACGTTCGATTTCATCTTCGCTTAGGAGAACTGGTTCATTTAACAGTCGATCGTACAAAGTTTTTAAGTGTTCTGGCGCATTTTGCACCAATTCCATGCGTTTTTTGGTTGTAGCTTTGCCGAAAATGACACCCAAAACATGCTGCCAAAGTAGCTGGGCAAATTCTTCTAATGCTTTAGGCTGTTCTTTGGGCTCATAGCCTAACAAATAATCAGCAATATCATCAGCCGATGCCATCTGTAAAATTTGCGGCTTGACGTTTAAAAGCAGTTTTAGCGCTTTTTCATCAGTAAAAGCTTCCCAAAAAGCCTGTGCGCTACGATGTCCTTCATAAGCGCAGATGCAGTGCAAAAGCACAGGCAACGTTTCTTCGTCAAGACCAAAATGTTCAACTAAAAACATAGAATACTTAGCTTGTATCGAAGAAATTTTACGATCGCATAAATCCATATACGTCATAATCAAAGGAAAATACCGTCGTTCTTTTGTCGCCAACGCCAAAACGGCGAAGGTACCCGGCATGGCGCAGTCTTCTGTGCTGAGTCCTAAATACCAAGCGCCTTTGTGCATCGCTAAACGGCTGTATTCTTCAATTTTATCCCACAATTCAGGATAAGCGGCTGCATTGGCAAATAAACGATAAACGCCTTTCTTGGGTAAGCCTCGCAAAGGCAGTTCTCCTTTTTGCCTGCTTTTAAAATCAATACAGAAACTTTTGGGAAAGCCGCATTTTAACAATTCACACAGTAACGTCAGAACTTTTTCATAGCTGGCAAGTTCTTCTTTATGGACATGAATCCGTATCATGGCCGTTGCATCATTAGCACGGAATGTGATAAACCCATCATGATAGTATTGTAATTCTTCAGGCAAGTTGCCTGAACCGTTTTGTTCCAAAGTCAGCATTTCCGAAAAGCCCAGATCGATGACAAAGCTGGCGACTTGCTTGGCGATATTTTCTTGCAAAATCGTGTTGTGTTGCCGAAAAGATAACGCAATATAACAACCAAAATGTAAATAATCAGATGGGACTGCTCGAGGATCAATATCGGCTTTTAGTACATAATCCCAATGGTATTTATCCTGTCTGATTTGTTTGTCAATAAAATAGGGGTCTCGCAAGTTGCGGTTGCACCATGATTCTAATATTGGCGCTGTTTCTTCCCAACCAATGAGTTTTTGCATATCGTCGCAAAAAGATTGTACTTCATTAAAAGATAAACTTTGTGGTGAGTTTTCCCACTGATGCAAATAATATTCCAGCACCGACGAGGCTAAAATTAACTCGCCGCCAGCCAGTCGAAAACATGGCGCATACGCTGATGCTCCCCAAACACCTATCCGCTTTTGTAATGTCGCTGTATTTTTTAACACATCATCAATGCATAAAGCAAATTTTTCTGCCAACTCAGGCATAGTTTGTAAATCACTATACTGCCAATACTTCATTATCGTGCCTCCTTCCATTTATATGCAGCACTAGTACCGCGGTGCCTTCATCATTGTGTTTTCAATGGCTTACGCTTAAATGCTGCTACAATCTTATCATACCACAAGATAAAAATTATGACTATAGTTATCACTGAAATTTTCCATAAATCTAAACAAATCATCTAATGATGAACAAACAATATAAGTTTTTCTATTTTACCGTTACTTATAAGACTATAATTTTGATAAAATGAGGTAGTGGCAATATTTTTGAACTTTACAAAAAGACCGAGCGATCTATTATTGAAAAACATCAAAAAATCTATTACAATGAAACCATACGAGAGTTTTTATCATACAGCAATGATTTTTAGCGTGTGGCAAGTTTTGAAGCGGCGTATTAAATAATAGCTTAGTATTGAATGATTGTTTAGCAATGTAACATTTATTTTGAAAGGGAGCTTTTTTATGGAACAACTGTTGATGATTATTTTGGGGCTTTTGATGCTTTTAGGCGGTTTTTTGATGATGCATAAAGGCGCTAAAGCCGCTAGAAGTTTAATTAAAGAGCCTGCGGCATCATCAAATAAGTTGAATAATATGACAAAAGTTTGTTTGCCTAAGATTACTGCAATTTATCCTGATTTTACTTTGGAAGAATACGCCATTCAGGCAGAAGACGCATTGTTGTCTGTGTTTGGCGCTATTACAGCGCAAAATACGACATTATTGCATAAGTGTGATGAAAAATTGCACAAACAAGTATCCCATATTATTACTAAACTACAAAAAGAAGCATTGGCGTCTGTTTTTGATGAAGTTTCTTTTGAAGGGACGGTCATTGCTAATTGTCGGCAGGAAAACAGCGGCTATTTGATTACTTTTCAATGTGCCGTCTATTGTTATAATTATCGTCTTAAAGAAGGGCTGCTTTCTAGTGGCAGTACCAGCGAAAAGATTCACGCTAAGTACAATATTACGTTGGATACCCAACACTGGTTATTCACTCATTTTGAACATATTAACTAAAGGGAGGTTTTTTTATGGGTTTAGTTAAAGCTGCCATCGGTGCTGCTGGTGCGCTTTCTGATCAATGGTTGGAAGCCATTGAACCGATATATACAGCTGATGATATGGTAATCACTAAGGGAGCCAATCTCAAGCGGTCTAAGAGTCATGATATTATTCCTAATGGTTCGGTTATTCATGTTCCCTCCAATCACGTGATGATGCTTTTGGATGGCGGTAAAATCGCCGATTACACAGCAGAAGAAGGTTATTATACGGTTAATCAATCGCAATCGCCGTCAATTTTTGCCGACCAGTTAGACGAAGCGGTACAGGATTTATTGAGTCGTTTTCGTTTCGGCGGCGTGCCTAGTCAGCGTCAGCAAGTTTATTATGTTAATTTAAGTGAAATTAAAGGGATCAAATTCGGTACTAAAAATCCTATCAATTACTACGACCATTTTTATAACGCGGAGCTTTTTTTGCGGGCGCATGGGATATTTAGTATCAAGGTCACTGATCCGTTGTTATTTTTTATGCAAACGCCTTTGGGAGAAAAGGATTATTTGACTAGCGCTCAACTTAATGAGCAGTTGATTGGCGAATTTGTGGAAGCGCTGCAAAGCGCTATCAATCAGCTTTCCGCCGAAGGCGAGCGGATTTCTTTTTTATTGAGCAAAAGTCGACTGCTTAGTCAGTATCTCAGTCAAATTTTGGACGACAGCTGGCAAAAGCGTTTAGGCATAGTTGTTGAATCAGCAGCTATTATCGGGTTGAGTTATGATGATGAGTCACAAGAGTTAATCAATTTACGTAATCAAGGCGCTATGCTTAGCGATCCGTTAGTGAGAGCGGGATATTGCCAAGGTGCGGCGGCGCGTGGTATGGAAAAAGCCGCAAGCAATGCGCAAGGGGCTGTTAACGGTTTTTTAGGTTATCAAATGGCAGCGCGAAATATGGGGGCGTTTTATCAAGCATCGTCAGTTGATCAGCAATGGCGATGTCATTGCGGTCATATGGCTAGCGGCAATTTTTGCGCCAACTGCGGCGCTAATCGAGAACAAACAGCTGCTTTTTGTCCAAATTGTGGAAGCAAAACGAACGGAGCTAACTTCTGTTCGCATTGCGGGCAAAAATTAGGGTAAAGGAGCGCATTATGACAAAGATTTATCATTGTCCCAACTGCGGTGGAGAATTGCGCTTTGAGCCAGAGAGCCAGACTTGTCATTGTGACTATTGTCAAAGTCAAATTTCTTTAGCGGAATTGACTAAAAACAACCAAAAACAGCCACAGCTTTTTCGTGAGCCGCCACAACATTACTATTGTCCTGCTTGCGGTGCAGAAATTTTTACAAAAGAAACGACTTTAGCAACGTTTTGCTGTTATTGTCACAATCCTGTCATTATTAGCGACCGTCTTTATGACAAGCGAGAGCCTGACGGAATAATTCCTTTTCAGATTAGTCGCCAAGAAGCTATCAATCGTTTTTTAGATTGGCGTAAGGGTAAATGGTTTACCGCCAAAGGATTTGCTGCGCCCAAGCAGCTTGAGAAGATTACCGGCTTGTATTTGCCATATTGGTTGAGTGAGGGAGAAGTCAACGTTCAATTAAACGCTAAAGCCTCTGCTAGTCACAGTTGGCAAAATGGCAATGTTCGCTATACAGAAGTCAGTGAATATCAAATTGTGCGCGAAGGTTCCATTAGTTTTCAACACATATTTCATCAAGCGTTGAATCATGATGAAGCCAAACTGTTGACTTGTATACAGTCTTTTGATTATAGTCAGTTAAAACCTTTTGACATGGCTTATTTGGCAGGTTTTTTGGCGGAGCAAAAAGATATTGAACAAAATAGTATTGCTCTTTCTTTAGACAAAGAGCTTCGTCAGTATAGCGAATCTTTACTCATGAGAACGGTTCAGGGCTATGATCGGGTTTATAGCTGTCAATACCAAATTGATCTGGTTAATACTGATAGCCGTTATGTGCTCCTGCCCGTTTGGCTGCTTAGCTATCCTTATCATGGGCGGAATTATCTTTTTGCGTTAAATGGTCAGACCGGCGCTGTTTATGGAGAATTGCCACTTTCGCGAGGAAAGTTCTGCGGATTATTTGGTACTGTTTTTACTGCAGTTAGTTTATTAAGTTTTATTATCGGAGGGTTATTATGAAAAAAATATTGACGATGTTTTTTTTGCTGATGTTTTTTTGGCCTTCCATAGCGCATGGCGGGACTCATATTTATGATATGGCTGAACTTTTAGGCAGTGAAACAGCTGATCATCTTGACGAGGTCATTCAAAAACTGGAAGAACAGTATCAGATGGATATTTTTTTCGTAACGACCAACGATACTCAAAGCCTGACCAGTCAAGAATATGCTGATCAATTTTATGATAATCTTAGTCAGAATGACGGTTTTTTGTTTTTGATTGATATGCAAAATCGCGCAGTAACGTTTTCGGCTTGCGGCAATGCTATGGCATATTTTACCGATCAGGAAGCTGATCATATTCTCGATTTAGCGTTGCCGTATTTGTCGGAAGGAAATTATATTACCGCTGCTGAAAGTCTAATTGTTGGCGCTGGAGATAAATTGGCACGAGGAATCAGTAATAATCAGTATTTTTATGATGAAGAAACGGGAAAGATTATCAAACGACCGCCTGATTATGGTAAAATTGCCTTGATATCGTTTGGAATTGGTTTTGTTTGCGCCAGTGGCGTTACATTATTGGTCAGAAAACGTTATCAAGCAGAGGCGCACACTGTGCAGTATGATTTTATCGCCAATAGCGTCGTTAACTTGACGAAAAAACAATCGAATCTGATCAATCAGCATGTTCGCCGACAACATATAACGCCCGCTGCGGTTACTCGTCCGTCTCATCGGGCAAACAGCAGCGGGCGGACAACGATTCATCGTTCTGCCAGCGGACGCGTACACAGTGGGCGCAGCCGACGCTTTTAGCGAGTGGCGGATGGTTGCGATTCGTGTGGCGCTTCTGGTTTTTCAGGGCGTTCAGTTAGTGGCGGTCTATTTTGCGGTTGTTCGCCTCTTTCGCCTTTGGGTGGTCTGTCTTGTGGCGGCTCACCTTCTCGCATTGGTTCATCACGACCGTTTCGTGGTCCCATAGCTGGCGGATGACTTTGATTAAAATTTCCAGCAGTAATTTCGCTGACAAGTTCGCCGCCTTCGCTGGTTTCGCTGATGCCTTGCGCGTTAGGAGTGCCGGTAACATCTGCATAAACTTCATAGGTTGTATTTGGGGTGACATTTGCTGCGCTGTAAAGGACTTCGGTGTAATTTTTTTCTGGCGCGAAAGCTATCAGCAAATCTTCGCCAGTTTTGATTGCCATAAGGGATTGTGCCATCTGTTCATCAGCAAAAACAGCTAAAACAGACGATTGCTTTGAATTTTCAGAGGGCAAAGAATTATGTCCGCCGCTGGCAATAATGGTACCGCCATTGAACAACACTTCACCGTCAGCGTCAATGCCGCCGCTCATATCCGTGGTGGGACTCATGGTAATAATGGTACCGCCATTGATAGTTAAGCTGCCATTAGAGTCAATACCGTCGCCGCCTGCTTTTATGAGCAGTTGACCGTCGTTGATAGTGAGTTGACTTGCGCCGTCATGGCTGGCGTTTAGTCCGTCATCAACTGCTTCAACAGTGATGATGCCGTCGTTAATGGTTAAATTTTCTTCGCTGGCAATGCCTTCATTGACATTGCCCTGTACGGTAAGAGCACCTTTGCCGTCAATGGTATAACTTACCAAACCATAAATAGCGCCGTCATAATCGCTATTACCGCCATCAGCAACAAAATTTTCTGTGCCTTCAGCTAGTTCGATGACAATATCACTGCCGCTTTGCAACAAAATGGCTGGTCCTTCAGTATTGCTCAGCGATACGCCGTTAAGAACTAGCGTTGCGGCTTCTGTTTTACTGTCGACGACGATCATCATTTGGTCATGGCTTCCGTTTACAACATAACGACCGCCTTTTTCAATGGTTATCATATTTTCATCAAAAACAGCGCCTTCGCCGACGAGGGCGACAGCATCGCCTAACGTGATAGTCGTTTCATGGTAGTCAGTTGGCGAATTAGCGTCAGCGTCTTGACAGCCGCTCAAACTGAGTACGGCCGTTAAAATAACGGCTAAGATTTTTAGCTTCATGGGAAATGCCTCCTTATATTTTGATACGTTTATCATAAAGACTGTGTGTGATAAAACTGTGTGTAGAAAGTTTCATTATCTCCATATGGCTAAAATGTCAGCAGTTAGACTCAAAATCAATCAAAAAAATCTCGCCAGAAGTAACGCTGTTTACTTTAAGGCGAGATTTTTTTCAGTTTAGGCAACAAAACTTTAGCGATTTTCTTCCAAATGAGTTAGCCAATGAGCGCATAATCCCTTATTGGGCACATCATTTACAATCAATCCATTGCCATATGCCCAACGCAAAGCGTCTTTGGCCCATTGTTCTTCGTTGGTAATGGTCAAATTGAGGGGATCTTGTTTCCATTTCGTGTCATAGCCAAATTTTTCGGCGAATTGTTGCGATGAATAAGCTAATTCAGCGCGGCTCAAAGCAGCATCGGCTTTAAAATTATAGCGGTATCGGATAAGCCCCATTTGATTTGCCCACGCTACAACATTGTCAATGACGGTATGGGGATACCTATAACAATACAAATTGGCTAAAGCAGCCAGCCATTCTTCATGGCTGATGGTAGCATTTGCTACAAAAGTATCGCTATCCAGCCATCCTTCGCTCAAAGCGCGTTGGATACTATAATAATATGGTGTGTCGACGCCTTCTGTAGTGATGATAGAGGGCTGTGGAAGCAACTCTATGGTTAAGAGAGAATGACTTTCTTCATCGGTAATTAAAAGCGTATTCTCCCATAGAGCGAGATCCACAGGTTTGGCTTGTGGACCCAAATCAGCAATTGTCGTTACTCGATTGTTTTTGATTTGTCGAATAGCGCCATTGCCATAATCTGCTATATAAATGACACCATCTTTAAGAATAAGTCCTTTCGGTTGATTGAAACGGGCAATAGCTAAAACACCATCAACATAACCAGCTTCGCCATTGCCAGCAATGGTTTTGACCATACCGTTTTCCAAAAAACGCAGCGCGTGATTGCCACTGTCGGTGAGATATAATTTACCGTCTTCTATCGCTAATCCCGTTGGCTGATTGAAACGTGCCGTTTTGAAGAGACCATCTTGGAACCCTTTTTGACTGCCGGCTAATGTCGTCACGTTGCCAGCGGCATCAAGTTGACGGAGAATATGGTTATCAGTATCGGCGATGTACAATAGTTTTCCTTGTACAGCTAAGCCTTGCGGATGATGAAAAGCGGCCGCAGTCGTTGGCTTATTGATTAAATCCGGTGAATTGCCGCCAGCTAATGTTTTGACTTTGCCGTCTACAATATAACGAATGGCATGATTGGCCCGATCACTGACGGCATAGCCTTGCCAAAAAGGCACCAGATCGTATGGTTCGTGGTACAAAGCCTTATCATTAACCAAATCATGATAGCCACCAATATGATCGCCAGAAAATAAGGACGTTTCTCCGTCATTAACAACAAAAATACGATTGCCTATCAAATCAGTAACCAAAAGCCGTCCCGTTTCATCTAGCCATAAACCATTTGGCTGCTGCCACGCAGCTGCCCATGCTGTTGGCGTCCATAAAAACGCCAATAGTGTTACTGTTCCAATGATTTTTTTCATGTTATATCCTCCATCATTCGCCAATTAAATTGTTCTATCGCCATTACAACATCATCTTTTATAGTGATATAATAGAGCCATTCCCGTTCTTTTGACCAAAAGTCGGTAAATTCATCAACGGAAACGGTTTGAAAGTTCTCGTCGCTGTCAAGTAAATAGAAAGCGGTTTTTGGCGATAAAGACAATTTTTCTTGGTTTTTTTCTTTATTGGTGCTCAAAGCGTCATTTGATAAACCAGAAGAAGACTTTAGCCGCATTATATCTTCTATATTTACTGATTCTACTGTATCAACCGTTAACTGCTCGGCAGTAAAATCAACAATATAGCCTAGAATTTGGCGAGAACGCAAAACAATGCTTTCTGCCATTGTTAAAGCGCGTTCTGATTCATAAAACTCCATCGTAAATACCAAATCAAAATAACTGTATTCGCCGGTATCTTCGGTAAAAGGTATCAAAAGATGATATTGGCTGTTAGTATCACCGCCAACCGCATCACCCACTACCTCAACAATGCCGCCAACAAATTCACCAATTGTTTTTTCTCGATAAACATGGATAGCTTGTGGTAAATTTTTTAGCTGCCCTTCGGGGATTTCTATCAAATCAATATAGCCGACTATTTGTGCGCCATCTTTAAAAAGAAAACCGCTGGCAGGCAGACCATCATGATGGTCGATAATATCATATTGCCATTCTTGCGGAATTTGTAGTCCATAAATATCGTTATAAATCATCTGCATATGAGACGCGTTTTCTTTAGGCTGTTGACAGCCCGCCGACATCAAAGCTGCGGCTAACGCTAATACAGTGAGAAAAAATTTTTTCATAAACGTGCGTCTCGCTTTCTTTGACTGCAAAAATTGTTTGTTCTCTATGTATCGTAAGTGTTTGTAAACCATTTTGTCAAGATTGACGCGAAATTTTTTATTATTTCCCGAAAAACTGACTGGTTGGCAATGCGATAATTGACAATTGTAATCTGGGCGAAAATTTTATATTTGAGAAATTCTTTTCTGCCAGAGTCCCCTATATATTGTCCAATATGTGTGTGGTTGGAAAAACTATGCTTAATGAACATAGTAAAATATACAACATAGGAATTTGCTATTCCATTCATTTTTCATTATTATGTAATTGTTAGGCAAATCTATTGGCAAATAAGGAGATGATTTAATGGCATTTTTGATATCAGTTCTAATGACAACGGCTTTAGCTTCGCTTAGCTGCTATCATAGTGACGTTATAACGATGGCAGAGTCAGCGGTGATTTTAGTGGAACAAGCGATTGAGGAAAAAAGTATAGCGTCATCAGCAGCGCCTATTTCTGTTGCATCATTAAAAATGACTGTTAGTGATCAGGAATTTATTGTTAAACTTGAAGATAATATTGCAGCGCGAGAGTTTGGAGAGCGGTTGCCGTTATCTGTGACGATGGCAGATCTGAACAACAATGAGAAATATTACTATTTAACAGAAAATTTGCCGACACAGCCGCAGAGTGTAGGACAGATTCATATTGGCGATTTGATGTTGTATGGCGATGATTGTTTGGTGTTGTTTTATAAAGATTTTTCTACGTCGTATCGCTATACGCCGCTGGGACATATTGAAAATACCAATGGTTTAGCGGAAATTGCCGGTAGTGATAGTATTTCGGCACAATTTGTACAGCTAGCGCCATAAATTTTTAGCGCTAAAAAGCCGTCCTATCTTGATTAGGACGGCTTTTTGGCGCGATGGTAATTACATTTTTTCCAAGAACATTTCCCGCATTTGGGCTAATTCAGCATCAGTTAAACCCAAACCTTGTTTTAAATAATTTTCAGCTGTGCCAAATTTCACTTTGATTTCGTCAAAGAACGCTTGTAAATATTCTTTGCGCACCATAGCCAACGCTTTGAACATTTTTAATACTTCTTCGCTTAATTGACCATTACTAAATTTGCCTTGTTTTAATTTATCCTCTTTGACTTGATTATCATTACTTAAAAGATAATCGTTTAAAATAGTTTCTTCTGGCACGCCTAAAGCCAACAACAAAGTAGCTGAACCGACGCCAACGCGGTCTTTACCTGCTGTGCAGTGCTGTACCAACGGCAGATTGCTTTCGTCCAGAACCAAACGCACCAGTTGAGCATAGACACTGTTAGCTTGCGCAGAAGTGGCTAGGGTTCGATTGATTCCTTTCAAAGCGCTGATGGCATCAGCTTCATTGGTCATTTTAACGTTAAGAATATTAGTCGCGCCAGCTTCTTCTAAGGGTCGAAGATTGTGGTAAGTAATACCTTCCACTTGACGATCAGGATTATCCGCAACTTCAGTAGAAGAACGATAATCGACAACCGTTTTTAATCCGATATTTTTCAAGTAAACTACGTCACGATCTGTAATGGTATCGTGAGCGGCAGAGCGCAACAACTTACCCCATTTGGTGCGATAGCCGTCTGTCGTTAGATAACCGCCTAAATCACGGAAATTAACCATACCTTCAAATTGCAGCACTCGTTCAGCGGTACGAATACGAGCTCCATTGTCAGCAACTAAAAGAAAATAGGGACGATTTTCACCATCAGCGAAAGGAATCTCTAAAACGCCATTATCGCTTTCGGCTACTAGTTGACCTTCTGCTTCAGAAAAATCTGGTGAAAGGGATCGATATACTTTGACGTTACCTAGATTTTCACCTTGATAAGTAATTTTCATTTGGCCATTTTCTCTTGTAACAATTGCTTCTTTAAATCCTTCCATATATGACGCTCCTTCAAAATAATTTACCTGCATCTATAATTATTATAATAGAAAATAACTAAAAAAAACAGTTCTTTTTAATAATTTAGGGAAAATTTTTGTTGATGACAGATTTATTATAGAAAATTTATTGTTTAAATAATTAGGGAGAAAACACTATAATTTACTTGAATCTAATTAGCGTTAAGATTAGGCACATTCGAAAAGATATAGCGTATGATTGACGCTTATTTGCAGTGAATTTCTGACAAAATATGGTCGAAAAATGGTGATTAGAATGTCTTTGACTGCTATTTTGTAACGGAACTAGCAAAACAAAGCCCCTAGTAAACTGTGACGCTGACACCAACTATTTTTACTAGGGGTTTCTTTGGTTTGGCTTAAAAAACCTATTTTGCAGCAGAGTTTTTTAACAAATGTTTTTTATTATGACAAACGTTTTTTGAAATCTTCATAGTCAAAACTTTTGACTAGCTTTAGCCCTTCGCGGTTATTATAGCGCGCGATGCTGGGCAATTTCATGCCGTTAAAGGTGTTATTTTTTACCATAGAGTAGATTGCCATATCGCCAAAGATGACGTTATCGCCGATATTTAGCGGTTCATCAAAACTATAATCGCCGATAATATCGCCAGCTAAACATGTTGGTCCGCCAAAACGATAAGTGTAAAGTTTTTCCTCTGCTAAGCCGCTGTTGATGACTGGAGGGCGATAAGGCATTTCCAAAACGTCTGGCATATGGCAAGCAGCGGAAGTGTCCAAAATGGCGATTTTCAGTCCATTGTCTAGTATATCCACCACCATTGAAACCAAAAATCCCGTATTTAAAGCAATAGCTTCGCCCGGCTCCAGATAAACCTGCACATCATATTGGTTTTGAATGCGTTCAATAACTTGGCTCAAAGTTTCTATATCATAATCG
This sequence comes from uncultured Peptococcaceae bacterium, assembly GCA_949743265.1. GTDB lineage: Bacteria > Bacillota > Peptococcia > Peptococcales > Peptococcaceae > CATJSX01. Next base: position 20,176 of record CATJSX010000077.1, on the reverse strand, counting down.
GTGCGGGTAATATGATGACCGCCGCCGAAATTAAGCCATTTCATTTGCGAGAGGTAAGCGCCGAATTTTTCTTCTACAGCGTGCAAGGTTGTCACTAGAGCGTCGGCGTTTTGTTCGCATAAAGTATGAAAATGAAGCCCTTCAATGCCTTCTAATAATTCTGGTTTAAAATTGGCGCTAGTAATGCCTAATCTTGAAGCTGGTGAGCAAGGGTCATAAATGGCGTGCGCTTGCGTTGAACATTCTGGATTGATGCGCAGTCCGCAAGAACGACCACTAGCCAGCGCTTTATCTTTAAACGTCAACCATTGATGAAATGAATTGAATACTAAATGGTCGCAAATAGCGAGAATCTCATCAATTTCATCTGGCAGATAGGCTGGTGAAAAGATGTGATTTTCTTTGCCCATTTCTTCATAGCCTAGTTTGGCTTCATATAGACCACTGGCGGTTGTGCCGTCCAAATAGCGTCCAATCAGCGGATACAGGCTGAACATGGAAAAGGCTTTTTGCGCCAAAAGAATTTTACAGCCGCTGCGCGCTTTTACTTTAGCTAGGATTTGCAGGTTTTGCTCCAGCAAATCTTCATCAACAACATAATAAGGCGTTTTTAGTTCACGAGGATTGAAATTAACCATTAGTCAACCAACTCTGGTGCAAAATTTTCTTGCCATGGCAATCCATATTGATTCAGCGCTTCCATAAAAGGATCGGGATCGAATTCTTCAATATTGAAAACGCCTGCTCCTTGCCACTTGCCGGTCATTAACATCATAGCGCCAATCATTGCCGGTACGCCAGTGGTATAAGAAATGGCTTGAGACTGCACTTCTTTGTAACATTCCTGATGGTCGCAAACGTTATAAACATAATACGTTTGGGGTTGACCATCTTTGATGCCTTGGAAAATACAGCCGATATTGGTTTTTCCAACGGTTCGCGGTCCTAATGATGCGGGATCGGGCAAAACCGCTTTTAAAAATTGCAGCGGAACGATTTCTCTACCTTCAAACATGATTGGTTCAATAGATGTCATACCCACATTTTCTAAACATTTGAGGTGTGTCAGATAACTTTGCCCAAACGTCATGAAGAAACGGATTCGTTTAATACCATTGATATTTAACGCCAATGATTCTAATTCTTCATGATGCAAAAGGTACATATCCTTGACGCCTACTTGATCAAAATTATATTGGCGTTTAATTTCCATGGGCTCAGTTTCGACCCAATGACCATTTTCCCAATAGCTGCCTTTAGCGCTGACTTCGCGAATATTGATTTCGGGATTAAAATTGGTGGCGAAAGGATAACCGTGATCGCCGCCGTTACAGTCCAAAATATCGATATAATGAATTTCGTCAAAATAATGTTTCTGAGCATAAGCAGAAAAAACGCCAGTAACGCCAGGATCGAAACCACTGCCCAAAAGGGCGGTGATACCTGCTTCTTTAAATTTTTCTCGGTAAGCCCACTGCCATTTGTATTCAAATTTTGCTTCGTCCTTTGGTTCATAGTTAGCCGTATCGACATAGTTGACTTTGCAGGCTAGGCAAGCATCCATAATGGTCAAATCTTGGTAAGGCAGCGCCAAATTTAAAACTAAATCTGGCTTAAATTGATTGATTAACGCAATAAGTTCTTTAGTGTTGTCAGCATCGACTTGCGCGGTAGTTACAATACTTTTACCGCCGTCAATTTGCGCTTTGATCGCATCGCATTTTGCTTTGGTGCGGCTGGCGATCATAATTTCGCTAAACACTTCGGGTACTTGCGCACATTTATGCGCAGCAACGCCAGCGACGCCGCCAGCGCCAATGATCATAATTTTTCCCATAAAATAACCTCCTTAGTTAGTGAAAAGCCCATAATAGTATCATTTCCCGTAATAGTTTGCAGGCGACAGCCGTTGAAACGCCGCTTTGATCATAGACTGGCGATAATTCATTGAGATCGAAAGCGACTACATGCAGCGGCTTTAAATGCATTAACGCCGCTAAAATTTCGTTAAAAGTGACGCCTCCTGCTTCTGGTGTGCCAGTACCGGGAAAAATGGACGGATCTAAAATATCCAAATCCAGCGTCACATAAATAGGTCGATTACCTAAAGCTTGTACAGTTTCCGTCAGATGATCAAAATTAAATTTTTGCGTCTGGACATGATCCTTGCCCCAGACAAATTCCGTTCGATCACCAGAACGAATGCCAAATTGAAAGATTCTGTCGTCACCCACGAGTTCCCAAATACGGCGCATGACGCAGGCATGGGATAATTTTTCGCCCAGATAATCGTCCCGTAAATCGGCGTGAGCGTCAAAATGGACAATCGCCAAATCGGGATACTGTTTGACTAAAGCGCGTGCCATTGCCAAAGATACTAAATGTTCGCCGCCTAACATAATAGGCATTTTACCATGGCGCAAAATTTCTGTAGTCATTTCTTCAATTTGCGCTAATGCTTTTTCCGGCGAACCAAAGGCGAGTTCTAAATCGCCGGCATCAAAAACGGCAGTATCCAGCAAATCCAAATCTTGGTAAGGGCTGTATGTTTCAATGCCGAAAGAATCGCTGCGAATGGCTTTACTACCAAAACGAGTCCCCGGACGAAAAGAAGTGGTTGCATCAAACGGCGCGCCGAAAATCACCATTTTGGCGTCTTCATAGGTACTGTCGGCGCCAATAAATGTTTCTACATTTTTATTCATCATCGTCTTCACCATGTTCTAATAATTCTAAAGCGTATGTTGGCAGAGCAAAACATCCCTTGTGCAAGTCAGTATTGTAATAACGCGTATGCAATCCCAGCCGTTCCCAACGGTTTAAATCCACTTTGAGCGGATCGTATTGCTTGCTGGCTAGACCAAAAAGCCAATGTCCCGACGGATAGGTAGGAATATGCGCCTGATAAACCTTGCAAATAGGGAAAAATGCTTTGATGCGTTGGTGTGCTCGATTCATTGCCAATGCATCTTCTGGATAATAAGGCGATTCGTGCTGATTAACCAGAATACCGTCGGCTTTTAACGCTTTATAGCAATTGCCGTAAAATTCCTTAGTGAATAAGCCTTCTCCCGGTCCGAATGGATCGGTGGAATCAACAATGATTAAATCATATTCATTCTCGCGAGTGCGAACAAATTTTAGTCCGTCTTCAAAGTGAAGATGAACGCGAGGATCTGATAATTTATAGGATAGTGACGGCAGATATTCTCGACAGGCTTTAACCACTTCTTTGTCAATCTCAACCATATCGATATGTTCGATACCGTCGTAGCGGGTCAATTCTCGTACAGCACCGCCATCGCCAGCACCGATTAGCAGGACGCGTTTGATTTCAGGATTAGTCGCCATTGGTACGTGAACGATCATATCGTGGTAGATAAATTCATCTTTTTCCGCGACCATCATCAAGCCGTCCAGCGTCAAAATCCGTCCGAATTCCTGCGATTCAAAAATATCAATGCGCTGAAATTCGCTGGTGTAGGAATACAGCTGACGATCAACTTTGATGGAAAAACGCACATTGGGCGTATGAATTTCTGTAAACCATAATTCCATTCTTATCCCTCCACAATTTTAACAGTTGCCAGTGTAGCGTCTTCTGGACCGGTTAAGAGACAGCCTTTTTCTTCGGCATAAGCAATATAATCAATAATTTCGTCAGTGATCCGTTCTCCAGGCGCTAAAACGGGGATTCCCGGCGGATAGCACATGACAAATTCGGCTGAAACGTGTCCAGAACTTTCTTTTAAAGGAAGAAAACGATGTTCGCCGTAGAAAGCGTTTTGCGGCGGCAAAATCACTTGCGGTGCAATATATTCGTTATTGAGCAGTCCTGAAGGATCTTTGGCATAGCGCCGTTTGATTTCATATAGCGCTGCTACTAATCGTTCTACCATACGTTCGTTATCGCCGACGGAAATAATGGCTAAAATATTGCCGATATCGCCGAACTCAATTTGAATGTCGTATTCGTCGCGCAGAATATCATACACTTCTATGCCCGCCAAGCCGATATTGCGGGTATAGATGGACAGTTTGGTGCGGTCAAAAGCAAATACTGCTTGATCTTGACAAAGTTCGGTGCTGTAGGCATAATATCCGCCGATTTTATTGATTTCTTGACGGGCATATTCCGCTAGTTCTAATACGCGAGCAAAGGTTTCGCAACCTCTTAAGGCTAGATTGCGTCGTGAGATATCCAAAGAAACCATCAGCAAATAAGAAGCGCTAGTGGTTTGTGTCAAGCAAAGAATTTGTCGCACATAACCGGGATTCATGCTGCGTGTTAACAACAATGAGCTTTGTGTTAGCGAGCCACCGGTTTTATGCATACTGACGGCAGCCATATCAGCGCCGCAATGCATTGCCGCTTTGGGCAGTCCTTCGCCAAAGTAGAAATGAGTGCCGTGAGCTTCATCTACAATGACTTTCATACCGCGGCTATGCGCCAGTTCGACGACCGCTTCCAAATCTGAACAAATCCCATAATAGGTGGGATTATTGAGAAAGACTGCTTTAGCGTCGGGATTCTCATCCATTGCCATACGAATATTATCTACCGTCATGCCCAAGGCGATACCCAGCATTTCATTGGCTCCGGGGTTAACATAAACGGGAATGGCGCCGCACAAAACTAAAGCATTGATGGCACTGATGTGAACATTGCGCGGCATAATAATTTTTTCTCCCCGCTTACAGCTGCACATGACCATACCTTGTACTGCCGCTGATGTGCCGCCGACGATGAAAAACGCATTATCAGCACCAAAAGCTTCTGCTGCTAGCGCTTCTGCTTCTTTGATCACTGAAGAAGGGTGACTTAAGTTGTCCAATGGTTTCATTGAGTTGACGTCTACCGATAGACATTGCGCACCCAAAAATTCCACTAGTTCAGGATTGCCTTTGCCCTGCTTGTGTCCGGGCACGTCAAAAGGAACGATGCGGTTTTTGCGGTAACGGGCCAAGGCTTCTGCCAGAGGTGCTTTTTTTTGTGAAAGTTTACCATTCATGATTTGCCCTCACTTTTCTCCGTATATATTCATGCCGCTAAAAATCTCAATCATTTCCCGACGGAGATTGTCGGAGATTTCTAAACGCTGTCTAGGCGGCAGCTCATAGGAATCGGTATTAAAGAGATAGTTTTGCAGCTCCATTTCCTTAATAAGCATTTTTGTATGAAATATGTTTGCCTGATATACGTTGATGTCCATCGCATCATAGCGATTTAACGTTTTCGGATCAATATAATCTTGAATAGAAGTCATCGTATTTTCCATAAATAATTTTTTGCCGTTGACGTCTCTAGTAAACCCACGCACCCTGTAGTCTATGGTGATAATGTCCGAATCAAAATTGCCGATCAAATAATCCAACGCATTTAACGGCGATATTTCCCCGCAAGTAGCAACGTCAATATCAACGCGGAAAGTTGCGATAGAAGTGTCTGGATGATATTCGGGATAAGTATGTACTGTCAGATGACTTTTATCCAAATGTCCAACCACGCTTTCGCGGGTTTCCAGAATTTTTACGCCGCGGTATTGGCACGACGGATCAACCTTATCCTGGGACAGCTGCTCTTCCGAGACCAGCAGCGTTACGCTGGCGCCCTGCGGCTCATAGTCCTGCTTAGCAATATTCAAAACGTGAGCGCCGATAATCTCTGTCACATCGCAAAGAATTTTGGTCAGTCTTTCAGAATTATACTGTTCGTCAATATAAGCAATATAGTCTTTTTGCTCTCGCTCACTTTTTGCATAGCAAACATCGTAGATGTTAAAGCTAAGTGTTTTGGTGAGGTTGTTAAAGCCGTAAAGTTTCAGCTTTTTATCCAACCCTATCATCACAACCTTTCCTAAACTGCTGAATTTTTGCAAAGTATCATACAGTCTACATTATAGAGGAAAAGAAGAGGAAAAACAATTCATTTTGCGAAAATAATTGACAAGGTGAACAATATTTTGTACAAGGTTTCAGCGAAAAATAATTTCCTTGCGAAATTGCTCCAAAATAAAACACGTTTAAATTAAGGATTGTCGGAGATGGAAAAAATATGTTATACTTAAAAAAATAGAAGACTTTATTATTGATGGAGGATGGACAATGTTTTCGGTTAAAAATGTTAATGCGGCACTAGGGACAGTTCTTTCGTCAAAAGAGCTATCATTTACAGACGATGCGTATCCTGCGGCGTTGCTGGCTGATGGATTAAAAGATATTTTGGAGCGGGTCGTGCCTGCTGTCGTTGATGATGTATATAATGTTTTATTGGAGCAAAATGTTTTGCCCACGCAAGTGCAGTTTCTATTGAAAAAAGGCTATCGCTATGTCGTTGATATGGACGAAGATACGCGCAGGGGCTTGGAAGAAGGGCGGCTCAAGCTGGTTACTGAACATGGCAAAATGACGGCGCAGATTCGGGAAGCTAATGGGCAGTATGGTCCGAAATTGCCAATCAAAAAAGAATATTTATCTGCGGAACTTAACCCTCTGCAAGTGGTCAATATTTTGCAAATAAACGCTTTGCAGGACAAGTTGCAGATTATTACGGAACAAATCAATATGATTGATATTGGCGTGCAAAGAATCTTGCAAGGACAACAGAACGATCGTATCGGGCTGTACTATAGCGGCATGAACTTGTATCAGGAATCAAAGTATATCGCTGATAATGAATTGAAAAATGCTTTGACGGCCCAAGCATTGCGAGCGTTATCAGAAGCGGCGTATCAGCTGACCCTAACTATGCAGTCGGATATTCAGTATTTGGTTGATAAAAAATATAGAGAAGCCAGAGGAAACAGCGCCGAAGTAATCAAAGAGCGTATGAATGGGATTAAACAATCTTTTGCCGTTATTCATCAAGCTTTTTTGCTGCGTGCTGGTATTTATTGCGAATTGAATGAATTGGCTGCTATGTCGATGGTTCTTGACGGCTATGCACAGTTTATTGAGAACACCATTGCTAAACATGCTGATCGTTTGGTTCAGTGGGATGAAGATGACGACGGAACGGAGAAAGGCTTCTGGCGTTCAAGGGCAAAATTGAAAACGACCGTTTCTGATTTAACTCGGCAGTTGAACGCAACGGACAAACCAATTTATTTGAGTATTGTATAAGGGGGAAGAAGGGAATGAGCTGTTTAAAAGGTTGTATCAATAAAAAATGCGAAACCAATAAAAACAAACAAACTTATCCTGAAAAATTTGATTATTGCCCAAAGTGCGGGGAAAGACTTTATTATGTTTGCAAAGAATGCTACACGCAGTTGCCTGACGGCTCAAAACAATACTGTGAGTTGTGTTGGGAGAAAAAACAGAATGCAAAGGAAAAAGCGGTCGATGCAGTAGCTGCTTTAGTGGATCTTATTCCAAATGGTGGAGCAGCTGTAAAAAACATTGCTGATACGATTGGCAAATTCTCTAACCGACGGAAATAATAGAACATGTTTAGTAATCAATATGGATATGATAATCGAGTAACGTGACCGCTTGTTTTTAAGAAGATTGGAACTACCATTTCGAGCTTTGGTAAATTTAAAAATAAATTGTTATGATATAAAATATGCACGTTGGCTATATGAAAAATTTTTAGCTATACCCTAGTCTTTTTAAAACACCAACTAATCTGAACAAAATAAATTCAAAATTTATGAACTATCTTTTGGTTAGATGACTTTTAATTTTTTTGATGAAATTCTATTGCGTCTTATATGAGTAGTAAAATGTTTAATGTATACTATACAAATACAAAACCCTTGGATGTTAAAATTGTTCAAGAGTTTTGTATTTAAAGAGAGGAGTATGCGTTAGAGAAAAGCTGAAGTTCACAAGTATTTCTTTCTGTAGTCATTTGGCGATTTTTCATCGTAACGTTGAAATAGATCGTAAAGTGATCTAGTTGAAGTAAAACCAATATTATAGGCAATTTCTTCTAAAGATAAACTTGAAGTAGATAATAGTTGCTTGGCTTCTTCTAGACGATAAAGGCTGATAATTTGTGTGAAAGATTTCTGGTAGTATTTTTCTAATACTCTTCCTAACTGTTTGGTTGAGACATGAAATAATTCAGCAACAAATTGTGTAGTAAGTGGCTCCATAAAATGTTGTGAAATGTACTTATTGATTAATAAAGCGAGATTGTAATTATCTTGATACTGTTTCATATCTTTTCCTGCGAATAACTCTGCCGAAAAGTTGCGCAAAATACCGAATAATAAATTGGAACATAAATTTCCTAATAGTAACTTATATGCCCATTTACGTGATACTAATTCTTCTTTGATTTGTTCAATGGTTGTGGTATTGTTGTAGTGATCTGTAATAATGTGCTGTACATATTCTGTGGTAACAGCTTGTTCTAGTCGAACAAATAGTGCGTCGTCATAATACCCCGATTTGATAGTACGTTTTAATTTGCTAGAAAAATTCATTATTAAATATTCAGTATCTGATTGTGTTGGTATTATTTTGTGCATTGTTTCTGGTGCAATGATTATACAATTTTGCACGGCTAAATTTAAAATAACATGACTGATTTCGAGTTGCACCCTTTTATTCAAAATATAACATAGTTCATAGCCGTTATGCTGATGTGAAAATTGCATTTGCGAGCCATTGCAGAACTCTAAATGTTCGCCATATCGCGTGGGCATTCTTAACGTAAAAGGCAAATATAGACTCTGATTTATTCATTCTAGTCCTTTCTATTGATAGGGATATATGTAGTATAAATCCAAAGTTTTGTTATAGGCAAATATCAAATTTTTCCAAGTCCTTCTTCGGTAAGTATACCAACTTTTTTCATAGCCCACGATAGAATCTCGTTTATTTTCGCAATATTTAATTCTCTGCTAATGTTATTTTCATCCATATCCAAATAATAGTTGAATTCAAAGTCGTCAACAAATTGCTTAGCTAATTGATATATTTCTGGTTCTACACCATATTCGATTCTCTGACAATGTTCGCAAAATAATTCCATTCCTTGCCCGCCATATTTGTTGAAGATAATGAATTTAGATTTTAGCGGATGGCCGCAAAATTTACATACGCATCGTTTAGAGCGCTGTTCCAATAATTTATCATGTTCCATTTTTATTTGCCTCCTGTTTTGGAAAATTGATGACTAGCGCTTTTTGTTTATCACATATTTCAAAATGAATATGACCGTTTTTTTGAATGTCTATTTGCACGTTTGAGTGGAAAAAATCACTTAAATTTTCAGCGTGAAGTATTTGGGTTAATTCACCCTGAGAATGGCACTCTCCTTGACGCAACAACATAGCTTTTTGATAGATGTTTGTAATCTCATCAAAATGATGGCTGACGAAAATAAGTGATATACCTTCGTTAAATAGATGGCTAAATAATTGTAGGAGTTGCATTCGCACAAAAATATCCAATCCCGAACAGGGTTCATCAAGAAAAAGCATTTGCGGTTTATGTACTAACGCACGTATCAACAAACCTTTTTGACGTTCGCCTTTAGAAAGTAGCCAAAAAGGTTTGCGACTGCTTTGATTGATCCCAAATTGACGCATTAGTTTTCTAGCGTATAGGATCTGTTTATCGGTCAAGTCACCTAGCTGACCAAGTTGTCCATAATAACCGCCAAAGATAATATCGTTCATAGTTTCATTACGAAAGTATTTAGAAAAAAAATTTTCGCTGACTAAACCGACTTGCTGACATAACTTTCTGCGGTTATGTACAGTTAAGGGCTCGCCTAATAAATTGATAGTACCATCTTCTGATGGCAAATAACCGGAAGCGACACTGAGCAAAGTGGTTTTGCCACTGCCATTTAAGCCTAAAATTAACCAGTTTTCATGTTCTTTGATCGTCCAATTGATATTTTTTAACAATACTTGATTGCCTACTCTATAAGAAAAATCTTTCATTTCTAATAGAACCAATTTTTTCTACTCCTTGTATAATGTATTTAGGTTGTTCAAGGAATACCTATAAATCCTTAGACTAACTTCTTTACATCTCCCATCTAACTAGGAGATAATGTTTTTATTAGATTGAAGGGTTGATCATTTTTTCCTTGAGCATATTTGCTCATACTTGCAAAACTAATCCTCTCTCTAATAAGCTTTCCGCATATGGGCTGGCTATTGGTTGCCATTTTCGCTCCTCTCCGTATTTTGCACAAAGTAGCGACACTTATTAGATGAGCAGTCTCTTAATCTGAACTCTTTCTTTTGAGGTGTTTTTATGTTGGAATTGATATCGATAAAATAACCATATCACTTCCTCAATGGCTCAAACCGGAAAAATACTTTTCAAAAAAAGTATTTTTCTTTTTTTATCAAAAAATAAAGAACTGCTGCATGATGATCATATATCGCTGTTTAGCTAGTAGAAAATTGCATTATATTCCACTTGCAAATTGATTTATCAATGCAGCAGCCTATTTGTAGTGCATTTGGACTTTACAATAATCCAATGAATTTCCACCAAGGAACCATAACTATCATCATAAAGACGAAATGGAGTAATGTTTTAGCACTCATAAATTTGATGAAGTTTTTCATGCTGCAAATACCAAAAGCGAAAAATATAGCATAAGATGCATATTCATATGGGAATAACAATTGATCCATGCTACTGATTAAAGTATAGATAGATATTAACGGATTTAATCCTAAATCTATTGTAATTTGTGTCAGTGGTCCAGTTAAAGCACCACAAGCTGCTATAGGAGTTAATATGAAGTTTACAATAAAACCGCATATCCAAATAATAGCAATAACGCCCAATGAAGATAAATTTTCTAATAAGGGGGTTATCGTTTGAGAAATCAAGGTGCCTATTCCCAGTGCTGCTGCTGTAGTACCAATACATAGGCAAGAGCCAATAAATAATACCATAGAAAAATTGACTTTGCGTACACTATTGCTGTTAGCACAGTTAATGCCGGGTAGTAAAAATAGCCATGGAATCAAAACAAACCCCCATTCCATTGCAATACCGTGAATATTGGTTGTTAATATGAATGTAAATAAAAGGGCAGTAATGGCAAATGCTTTTTTTTCAATTGTGCTTACTTTACCCAATTTTTCATATTCTTGTTGGAAATATGCTTTACCGTTGATGTTATTGCTATTGGGACGAAAGATAACAAATGAAACAAGAACTAGAAGAAAACAAAATAGGATATTAGGCAGATTGTGATAAGAATAACCTAACCATGATACTGTAATATTAGGATCAACGGTTTTTGCTCCACCGAGAGCCAATGCCATAAAAGCTGGTTTGTAGATTAGTGCAGAAGTAGAGATAGTTGAAATACAGCCAGAAAACATAATAATAGCCGATTCCTTTGAGTTGCCTAGATTTAACGCTTTGCACACGCCAAAGCAAAACGGAGCTAATAAGAAATTGGCACTACCAGAAGTTAGCACGCTTAAAATCATACCAGCGACAAAAATTCCCCAAACAATTCCGTTAAATGTTCCGCCGCATTTTAAAATGCACCAATAAGCAATCCTTTTTAAGATGCCAGTTTCATCTAGTACAATCGTTAATAATAAAGCCCCCAGTACAAGCCACGGAATATTATTGGCATAACCAGAAAATGCTGTCGCTGTTGGAACGATGCCTGCTATTGCGTACATTGAAGGAATAAACATTGCAGCTAAACCATAATCGAAAAATTCAAATGCCAAAATTAAAATACCTGCTGTTGTGATCATGAAGAATATTTTTATTTGTTGTGTAAATATTTCGCTTACAGGAACTAAGTTGATAGTGATTGGTATCAAAAAAACGATTAACCATTGAATGATTGTCACTATATTTACTTTATTTTTTGTCATCATGCCGTAGCTCCTTTCATTTAGGTGATGATTTCAATTTCGTATACAAGTGGTTACTTGAACCATTTGTATACGAATTAGAAGATTAATGGTATGTTTTTTCTACAAAACCTTCTAAGGCCTGCCAAATAACACCACCTTCAACATTGCTACAAGGCGTTATATTAGCTAAATGACATAACGTTGGTACAATATCAACACTGCGAACTTTCCGATTGATGATCGTATTTTGTTTGATACCTGCACCATATAAAATGAATACTAGTCCCAAAGAAAATCCTTCATTTTTTACTGGAGAAGGAGAAGCGGCGTGTTCCATATTATAAGTTGGGACTAATTGTACTAAGATATCTCCACAATGATCTCCACCCATACCAACAAGTTCCATTTCTTCTCTGGTCATGCAGAAAGCGACCACACGCTTTCCGTTCAGTGGATCACGGTAATTATATAAATCATCAATAATTTTTGCGACTGTCTTATCATAATCTTCTGGTTCGACGATGCCTTGTGGATCTCTTCCTTTTAGATTTAAGTAAACATAAGAGGAACGCTGGCTAATAGCTATAGTATGTGCCCAGTCGATTTTGGAATGCTCGATTTTTCCATTTTCAATAGGTTCATGAATAATTTTAGTATAACCCAAAGCTTCCATAACACCATATGAAATGCCTTCAATATTACTAATACCAGGATTGACATCACCAACACAGTGTGGTACTGCGGCATGATCAGATACAATGACAATCGAAGTATTACCATCCAAAAATTTGGATACAAAACCAATAAATTTGTCATGCAGCTCATACATTTTAAAGATACTTTCTAAATTATCTTGCCATAGCTCGCAAGTACCTTCTAGCGCCTTGTTCAAATACCAATGATTGTACTGATCTATACCATGCAAATGCGTATAATATAATGCCCAATCAGGGTATTTGTTAAATAGATATTCTGTTGCTTTCATTTCCCATATTAATGTTTGTTCCAATGATTCCAATAGAAGTGTTCTGCTGGTTTCATCCGTTTGATAGCTTGAATCGAATTTAGCAAAGCCAAACATTGGACCAACAGATTGATATAATTCCTCGCCTAAATCCTTTGGCCAGACATATTGAGTGTCATTCATATTCACTGTATTTGTAACATAGATTTTTGCGCTACTGCCATCCGTTGCAATATCTAAGGGGCGGAGGGCATAAGCGATTCTGATTTCTTCATCATTTTTCAAATACATATCATAGATCGGCTTACTCCAAATATTTCCAGTGACAGTACCTAGTGGCTCTTGCAAATATTTGTTTTTATACACAGTAATAGTATCATAAGTTTGCCCATCACTAGCACTTACAACAAAGAAACGTCTTATAGTTCCTTCGTTCATAATAACAGTAGCTACCTTTGCACCAGTAGGCAGCTCAAATTCCCAGTTTTCTGGTTCTTTTAATGGAGAGATGATGCGATCGGCCGCGTTTTCCTTTGCTTCTGGTGTATAACCATCTCGGAAAGCGACCTCTGGATAATATTCCACCATCTTTTGAAAACCATAGGGATCATCAGGAATATCAGACGATTGTTTCATCATAGATTCAAATTGTTCTCCAGTGACAACACAATCAGCATTACCTTTTTTCATATCGTGAGGGATGAACGATAATTCAAAATCCCCTTCTTTTAAAGTGATTATTTTTTGACTTTCGGCATTGCAACGCATAAAAGGAATAACGCCAGTACCATCAATATAAATACCTTGCTCATCTAAAGAACGTGGTGGCCAAGCTTGGCAGTAATTCATCATAATAGAGCGTTTGCCTTGTGCACCAAATGTTTCCCAAATAAGTTCTGCTTCAGAACGTCTAGAATCCCAGTTAACTTCCATTTTGTCCAATTGCTTTCCTAAAGTATGATTTGTATAGCAAGTTACACCGTGTGTACGTGGATAAGCACCTGTGGCTAATGTTGTCCAACTTGGTGGGGTAACTGTTGGTAAAGTACCGATCATACTATAATCTGCTGTTGTTGTTCCAGAATGAAGAGCCTTTTCTATATTAGGCAATCTTCCCGCTTTAATTAAGCGATCAATTACTACTGGATCAGCACCATCTAATCCTATTAACATTACACGTTTTTGTGCATTTATCATATCATTTAGCCTCCTGAGATTTATATTTTCTGACATGTCATAGTATTATGATTTCACATTCCAATTATCTTTTCAATAGATCAAAAAGACATTGTTTTAAAAAACATGTCCTAAAATTTCATAATCAAATCTATATATTATATTTTTGTAAATGTTTTACATTTCATTTTCAAATAGATAATTTTTTATCTTTCTCTACTTTTTGAATGTAGTTCCTTCGTGAATATTTTTTCTGCATTAGGAAATACTTTATCTTGTTTTCTTTTCATTTTTTGAGCTGGTTGCATCAGTTTGAGGTTACTGGTATAGTATATTTCTTTACAGTAATAAAGTTAGAACTGCCATCTGTCTGGTTTAACTTTAAAATTACAATGTTTTACAATTTGTAATGCTTTTATTGTAATTTTACGCAGATGAATAAAAATTTTCTTGCTAAATGCGCCAATCTTTGCTATAATAATCAATTGTAAGTCCCTGCTCTTGAAAATCAAGAGCCATTAGTCCAGGGGGAGGAGGTGCACACGATGCGTGAATATGAATTGCTGTACATTATTAAAACGGATGTTACTGAAGAACAAACAGCGGCAACCGTTGAAAAATTCAATGAAGTTTTGAAATCCCAAGGTGCTGAAATCGCCAGTGTTGATCAATGGGGTAAGCGCAAATTAGCTTATGAAATTGACAAAAAATATCGCGATGGTTATTATGTACTGGTTAAATTCAACGCTGAAACAGCGGTAGTTAACGAAACCGATCGTTTATTAAAAATAGACGAAACCGTTCTTCGCCATATGATTACTAGAGTAGGCGAATAATTTTTTTGAGGCTTCCCTTTTAAAGCAGAAAGGGTGTTTTTGATGAACAAAATAATTTTGATCGGACGACTGACGAAAGATCCCGAATTGAGATATACGCCTAACGGCGCGGCGGTAGCTAGTTTTACGCTGGCAGTAGATCGGCGTTTCAGCAATCAAAGCGGTGAAAAAGAAACCGATTTCATTCCTATCGTTGTATGGAATAAAGCTGCGGAAAACTGCGCCAAATATATTTCCAAAGGCAGACAAGTCGCCGTAGAAGGACGCTTGCAGATTCGTTCTTATGATGGCAACGATGGACAAAGACGCTGGGTGACGGAAGTCATCGCTGATAATGTGGAGTTTTTGAGCAATTCTCAAGGACAAAACGGTGGCGGCGGACAAGCGCCAAGAGCGCAGTCACAAAATAATGGCGGCTTTGATAATTCTTTCGGCGGTTTAGGTGAGGAAATCGTATTTGATGACAACGAAATACCTTTTTAAAGAAAGGAGATAAAAAATATGGCTGGTGTAAATAACAACAGACGTGAACGCGGTGGCAGAAAACCCAAAAAAAAGGTTTGTGCTTTCTGCGTTGATAAAGTCGATTCCATCGACTATAAAGATACAGCAAAGTTGAAGAAATATATTACTGAAAGAGGCAAGATTTTGCCGAGACGTATTTCCGGCAACTGTGCTAAACATCAAAGAGCATTAACGATAGCTATTAAAAGAGCAAGAGTAATGGCTTTGCTGCCTTTTACAACGGAATAATAATCATCACAACAAGATCTATCAGCTTAAATGTTATGATAGATCTTTTTTATTTTTCAGTGTAAATAGCGTTTGCTATTACCTCTATCATCATCACTGTTTAAATATTGTCTCAAACTGAAAAAAGTTTCGCTATAATCACTAATGTATTCCTTGTCAATCTAAGCGAGAAAACTTATAATGAATAATAGTAAATTATTTTAATTATAATTTGGGAGGGAACGAAACAATGAGCAATCAATCACCAATAAATTCATTAAATATTGACGATGAGCAAGCGGTATTAGCTGCTGTATTACCTTTAAAAACGGCAAAAAGTACTTTTTCTGAAGAATGGCTTGAGCAGAGCCGACAGTTCATGACCAAACTTTCTGTAGAACAGCAGAAAAATTTTGAAAAACTTTTAGCTGATTATGTCATTTTGCGACAATCGGAAGAAAATCAAATTTTTGCTGATGGTGTACATTTAGCACACCAACTAATGCAGGAATGTTATCGTTAATAAAAGAATCCCAGCCAAAAACTGCTGCAAAGTAGAATTTGTTTGCCCAAAATTGCTTTATTTGGACAGCATTTTCTTATTTTGCAGCAGTTTTTTGTTGTTTATTAACTATTTTCACTGTTTTTTTCTGTTAATTCTTCTAAATTATTGATTCGCAATATGATTTTCTCTTCAAATAGTCAAGTTCATATAAAAGTCTTGTGCAAAAAAGGTTTTTGTAACTCTAAATTTTAGCGTTAAGTTTTTCTTCATACAAAACACTGTAATAGCCCAAAGACTTTATACAAATACATTCCATGAAAATTTATAATATAACTATCGAGCCGTTATATTATAACCATTAAATCGCATATAGGTAACTAAAGGAGGTTTTTTCATGAAAACGATCGATTGTCGATTGCGCCCTCCCGTTGGCGCGTATGCTAAAGATTTTTTATTTGTAGGTGCAGCTACAGGGCGTACCGATATTACTGCTTTACAACATGGTTGTACAGTATCCCCTTCAGCTAAAGCAGCTTCAATGACGTTGTTGTTGCAGGAAATGGATGAATGTGAAGTAGAGAAAGGCATTTTTGCTATTAGAAAATCATCTAACTGCGGAAATGAATTGTTATGGCAATTTGACCAAACTACTCAAGAGCGATTTATCATTTTTGCTGGCATGAGTCCTAGAGAAGGCAGCGAACAATGTCTGCAAGAGATCAAAACTTATGTTCAAAATGGTCCGGCGCTCGGTGTAGCAATGGAGCCTGCCATTGCTATGGATCCCCAAATGGGCTATACGCCTTGGTATGCTGATGAAGAAAGTGTTTATCCAATTTATGACTATTGTATGCAAAACGCTATACCAGTCATGCTGACTTATGGTGGACGTCTGCCAGCAGATGCCAGTTATTATCGCCCAGAAGCCATTGAACATGTTGCTCAGCTATTCCCTGATTTAACACTGATTTTAGTGCATGGCGGCTGGCCGTGGATTGTACCAAATTGTTCTTTGGCGCTCAATTATCGCAATGTTTATTTGTGTCCAGATATGTATTTGGTTAATGCGCCGGGATATCGGGATTATATTGACGCAGCCAACCATTTTTTGACAAAAAAAATGACGTTTGGTTCAGCTTATCCATTGCTAGCTATAAAAGATGCCAAAGAATTTTATCTTCATTGCGGTATCAAAGAGCATATTCTGCCGGATATTTTGTATCATAACATCGCTCAGGCACTAAAACTGGAGTCAATATCTTCGCAATAGCATCATTATTTTATAAAAATTTATCAAACGAGGTGAGTATCATGCCGTTAATCTCAACAGATTCCAAAAGTATGGTTTATTATGCCAAATCAGCCATAGTCCTGATTATTATGTTCGGTTTTCAATATCTTCCAGCCGTTGATCCAATCACTCCGCAAGGTATGCACGTATTAGGCATTTTCATCGGTTTATTGGTCGCATGGTCAACGGTCGGCATTATTTGGCCATGTTTTGCTGCTTTTATTGGCTTATGTACTACAGGACTTACTAACGTAAGCGGGCTGCTGGCGTCTTGCTTTGGTAGTGATATTTATGTCATGCTGCTTTGTTTCTTTGCGTTTATGACATTGGTTTCAGAAAGCAAAGTCACTAATGTCATTATTAACCGAATGCTTGGTTTAAAAATTTTGCGCCAAAAACCTTGGCTGTTTAGTTTTGTCTTAATTATTGCGGCTTTTGTCGGTTCATTTTTAGTTGGCGGTTTCGTTGCGCTCTTTATTGTTTGGGAAATTATTTACAATCTCGCTCATAAGATGGAGGCAAAGCCTTACGATCCCTATCCAACAGTTATGATTATTGGCACAACAATAGCGGCTATCTTAGGCGCTGTAGTTTTTCCCTTTCGAGCTACGGGCGCGGTACTTGCGACCACTTATACCGCTATGTCAGGGGTGACAATCGACGCTGGCAAATTTTTTGCTTTTGCTGTGCCGTTAGAAATCGTTGTATTTGCTGTATATACGCTAATTTGCCGTTTTGTTTTTCGCATTGATGTTTCTTCTTTAAAGAAATGTCTTGATGAGACGTTAATTGACAAGGAATCCATTCAAATGAATAGTTATCAAAAATTGATGATTTTTATATTGTTAGCCGTTATCTTGATGCTAACATTGCCTAATTTTATGCCGTCGGACTGGCATATAACTATTTTTTTGAATAGTATTGGCATGAGCGGAAAAATTATGCTGGCTATTATTTTATTGTGTATTTTACGACATAATGAAAAAGCAATTATGGATTTCGGAGCGGCAGCAAAAAAAGGCGCCTCTTATGAAACGCTGATTATGTGTGCGTTAATTATGCCCATTGCTTCTATGCTGACTAGTGACGCTACTGGCATCAAAACATTTGTAGCGGGGTTATTGGGACCGTTTTTAACTGGTTTTGGGTCAACAATGTTCATCATTATGTTGCTTTTAATGTGTTTATTGTTAACACAAGTTATGAATAATGGCGTTATTTGCATTATTTTGATGAGTGTGTTGACTTCTATGACGGAAACATTAGGTATTTCTGCAACGCCTATCGCTATTATGCTGATGATTTTTTCGCAGTTAGCCTTTTGTACACCAGTAGCGACGCCAATGGCAGGCATTATGTTTGCTAATACTGATTGGGTAAAAGCACGCGATCTCTATCGCTACACTATTATGGCTTCACCAATTATTTGGCTCATTGCCATTCCGTTCGGAATTTTGTGGGGCGGCATTGTTCTATAAAATTATTTTGCTGTAAAAATGGATTTGCTTCTGCCAAAATGTTATAATATCTATGAGATAAGCGTTGCAAATATATAGTGACCGAAAGCGAGGGAAGCGTCATGCGCACAGAACAGCTCCAATATTTAATTATCATTAAGCAAACTGGCTCTTTGCATACTGCCAGTGAACAGTTGCACATGACGCCCAGCGCTCTTAGTCAAAGTATTCGTGCCATGGAAAGTGAATTGGCGTTACAACTTCTATTTCGCAGTAACAAAGGGGTTCAATTAACGGAGGAAGGATTGCGGTTAGTTGAACTGGCGGTACCTTTTCTTGATGGCTTGAGTGAATTAAAAGGCGCTTATAACAAAATTGATCATCTCTCTAAAGGTAAGTTAGAATTTTATACTGGACAAAGCGCTGTCGACAATTATTTGACTAAAATGGTCGTTGATTTTTGCAATACTCATCCAGAAGTTGCTGTAAATCCTATTGTTGAAGAACTTTCTGCCAGTTTGCAATGTCTTTTGTATGATGAAACGCGGCAATTCGTGCTATGCTATGATTTGTTTGCGTTAGATAATCATTATGGTTATGATGATGCCTTATTTGAATTTTCAACGTTATCTACAGGAAAACAATACGCTGTTATGAGCCGAAAACTTGCTTTATCAAAATATAAAATCATAACGCCGTATATCTTAGGAAAATACCCCATATTATTGTATCGCAGCAAAAGTTTTGATACTTCCATTTTGAAAGAAAAAGAAAAATACGGTGAAGATGCTAAAATAATCATATTAGACAATCAAAGCGTCTACAATGATATGATTAAAGAAGGGCTCGGCGTTGGCATCGCGTTGCGAATGCCTCTCGATCTTCCAGAAGAATCCGATATTGTCTATGTTCCTTTTGACAAAGAGAAGCGTATTTATAATTTTGGTTATATTACTAAGCGTCACACGAGTTTGAATCGTTTAAGTCAGTTGTTTTTAAACTATATGACTAATTATATTCGTAAGCATACCATCGTCGATAATGTAACAGCTTTGATGCACGAAGATATCGACAAGGAGTAATGTTATTTTAATCAAACTGATCGCTATCAGTTTGATTTTTTTAAGAAGAATGAGAGGAAAACCATTGAAAAGCAGTAAATGCTGTGCTAGAATTTTATGGTAGATAAAAATTGGTTTGTATAAAAAAGCATGATTTGTTAGACGCTCTATTTTGAGCCGACAAACGACGAAGTTTCGCCGTTTGTCGGCTCTTTTTTTATGCCATTTTGCCTGTCTAACAAATCATGATATTTTATACACCAAGTTTATTATTTGTTGGAAGGCAAAATATGGCTTATATCCACAGAAAGGGGGAAGGCGAATGCAAAAGAAACTGATTGATA
>CATJSX010000076.1 GCA_949743265.1 uncultured Peptococcaceae bacterium | reverse complement strand
ATAACTGCTGGGCTGATAGACTACTTCTATTGCCAAATCGGCTATTTGCGGCAATTTAGTGGGCAGAAAACTTTTTTGCAAAGCGCTGGCGACTGCCAACTCTCGTTGAAGCTGCTGATAACGCAGATTTAAATTATTAGTAACTTTATGAAGTTTGAGCAGATTGCGCATGCGTATTACCAATTCATAACCGTCGACCGGCTTGGTCAAAAATTCATCAGCACCGCTTTGCAGACCTAAAACACGGCTAGAACGGTCACTAAGTGCTGTCAGCATAATGACTGGCAGCGTTTGATCCAGCGCTTTAATTTTTTTACAAAGTTCAAACCCCAAAATATCAGGCAGCATAACGTCCAAAAGCACCATATCCAAATCAGTATTAGTAATAATCTGCCATGCTTGTGTACCATTCATAGCTTTAAAAACGGTGAAATCGTCATCGCTTTTGCTTAAATACGCTTCCAGCAATTCCAAATTGATCTCATAATCATCAACCAGCAACACTTTATAAGCGTTTTTCTTCATGCTTGTCCCTGCCTTTTGCTATTTCTTCCATTATAACGAAAAACCATGGCTTTGGCTAGAATTATTTCATCACGATATATTGTAAAAAATACCTTGGCTTATGATTTGTGCAAAATAATTTTTACGCTTCGATAATAACCGATACCATAAAGCAAAAGCGACGGTAAAAAATAACAGTAAAACGGCTCTAACCAAAGCGACAGCGCTAAAAGAACAGTTCCCCACAAAAAGGCCATTGCTGCTGATTTCTGAGGCGTCACATCTTGGGCAATTTTATAGCGGTCTGACAAAAATTGTGCCATTTCTTCCTCACTGGCTAACGCTTGCCAGCGTTCCATTTTGTCGAGCAACGTTTGCTGACTTAATAGCAGCCAATCGCCTTCATTTTTTTGCTGAACATATTCTTTTGCCGCCTGCGAAAAATCAGTGTTGGCAACAAGCACAGCTTTATCATGACCGTTTAAGGCTTCCTGAACTTGCTGACGACTGACTAATTGATTATCCTCCATCAAAAAACACTTACTGAAATACCTCTGGCGATTTCGTCCTTGAAAAATGCCGTCAATTTCATAAATTTGACAGCCATAAGCTAAATAATACTGTTCATGGTGCTGCTCTAATTTTGCAGCGAATACGCTTCGCGCTAAATCTTTGGTGATAATGGATACATTATTTTTTTTCTGTTGCTTTAAAATCTGAACATAAAGAATAATTGCCGCCAAAAAAATAATGATAGGCACCATTTTAGACAGTCTCCCAAAAGGATTGACTGTCCACAAAAACCATAAAAACACT
>CATJSX010000075.1 GCA_949743265.1 uncultured Peptococcaceae bacterium | reverse complement strand
CTTTGCCGATAACAATTTTAATGGCGTACCATCTTTTCAAAGGATCACCCCAAAAGAAAAAAGACCATAACAGTTTTCTGTTCTGGTCTCTATTATAATCTCTGCTTTATCTGATAGCTATTCCCATAGGGAAAGCCTTTTCAATCGGTTAAAAAATCATACAACGTTAATTGCTTATCATCTTCTGGTAGTTTTTCTTTCTGTTTGTTTTCTATTATGCGGTAAAAGCTGTTTTTTGTCAAATTATACTTGCGCATCAGCCTGCGGCGGTTAGTTCCGTCATATTCACAACGTACTCGACTGGCGATAAATTCCTTAAGCGCGGTTTGTGGCAATGGAAAGTATATTATATTGCCACAATAGCGTTTTTGCATCTGCTCATAATACACTGCGCCTATTATTTCTTGCATTTCTCGCATATCGTCACTCATGCGCTCACCATTAACGGGAATATATAAATTATCCCCGCCATAGAGTTGACACAGTTTCAATACCACATCTACACCTAACAATTCAGCCAGTTCACCCATTTCTCCGCTTAAATCTGCTCTCGTTATACCTTTCACTGTCATCACGCTCCTTTTAATGATTGATGATAACGCTGTTTATTAACTCATGCGACGAGTTCTTATAAACATTTGGCTAAAACACCAAAGATTTCACCCCATGTGGGTATCTCTGCATTTTCCACTTTCTTCAGCCAATCGTCGGCATTGGTGAAACTTTTGGTTTCACATACCATTTTGCAAGCCTCTTTCTGCCATTGCGGTATTTCTTTTTTATCCATGTTTTCACCCTCTAATAATAATTTTCTGATATCTAAAAGCCATTTGCAATCTTGCGGTGTGCTATTCTTTGGCGGATACCGCCAGCCGCCTTCATGGACTTCTATATGCAAATGTCGTCCATTAACGTTACCCGTTGCGCCTTCTATGCCCAATAGGGTATTTTTAGTAACGCGTTGCCCTTTCTTCACTTTAATAACACTCAAATGCGCATACAAACTTTCTTTGCCATCAGGGTGTAAAACGGTAAGATGATTGCCATAGGCTTTTCCATGGGCGTTAATACTGGTAACCCTTCCTTCGCCAATAGCATAAATATCTTTGCTCTCTAATCCCACCAGATCGTTTCCGATATGCCACCCTGCCGCCCAGCTCCCTTTTTTGCCGAAAGGACAGCTTATTTTATACTTGCCTCGATATGGCGCTTGATAGTTAATCATTATAATCTGCTTCCTTCTTCCAGTTTGGTTTTATACGCCAATACTTTATTGATGTATTCTGCTTCTAATCCATTTTGCTCAATATAGTGTCTTGCCCCTGCTCGCCCTCTGTTATAACTAATGAGCATGGCGCAAAATACTTCTTCATCACTGTATCCTTGCTCTTGCCAGTAATCTCTCTCAAGTGACAGTTTATAAATACCAGCTTGCACATTGTCATAAAAATCATAAACGTCAAAATCTGCTATGCCTAACGCTTGTGCTAAAGCTGGATAAGTATTGCTATTTAGCTGCATAATACCATGACTGCTACTATTATTAGCTGTTACATCAAAGCCGCTTTCAACTGCCATCACCGCAAAACATAGACTTGGCGATAGATTATATTTTTCGGCTTGTTTAACCACAAACTGCTGTTGCGCTTCGCTTAGTAGTACATCATACAGTACTGGTTCAGCCATTGCAGACTGCGGCTGTGCAAGCTCTGCAAATAACAATAACATCATCAGTAATATAATGTTCATTTTCCCATCTCTCCGTTGATATATTGTTGTAATTGTTTATTCATTTTTTCAACTAAATCAAACTCAATCAGAAATGCGATAAAAGCACCAATCATGACTTTTTCTTGTTCGTCTCCTATTTTTTCAGTGGTGCTTTTAATTATTCTATACAGCGCTTTATGACAATCAAATAAGTCTAACATCATTTCTCTTATATCACTAAACTTACCGCCTTTTCCGTTAACTCTTCCCTTGTTAACTTTAATTTCTATCATGTTCTCAGTCCTCTCTAGTATTTCAATTTATCCATTTAATAATGGGATCCCCTTGAAATCCTTTCTCCCATACAAACCATGCATAGGCTACTGCCGACTCTTGATACTTCTCAAAATCGCCGTTCTTAGCACAGTTCAATCTTGCTGAGCTGACATAAACCACTTTAGGCGGGGTTGCTTCAAACAGCTTTCGGCGTTTCTTGCTTTCCAAAAAGGTCAATTTAAGAAACATCGCTACTTTCTGACTTTCCTGCACTATCTCCAATGCTTTCTCTACAAATTCCATTGCGTACTTATACGGCGGATTGGTAATAATATCGCCATATAAACCAGTTGCTGTACTAGCTAAAAAATTTAAAGGTTCCTTTACACCAAAGCCTCTGTTTATCAAATCTGTGCTGATTACATAATGCCCATGCTTTTGTAATACCTTCGCCAAATGACCTGCCCCGCAAGCCGGTTCCCAAATAAGCGTCGAAAATGTTTCCTCTGCCAATAACAGCTCCATCGCTTTGGGATCGGTTGCATAATAATCGTTTTCTTCTCTTGCTTCTTCGGCATGGTTTGCCGCGCCTATTGTTGCGTAGATACTCCTTTTATTCCCCGTCCAATCTCTGCTTTGCTTTTTGTTGCTCAAATAAACCCTCTTTTCTTTTGTTCTTCTTTTTACTCCACCAAAAAATCCAAATCTCTCGGCGTTGCTGCAAAATTATCTGCTATACTTTGCTTTGCCTTTTGTGATTTGCTTATTGAATAGTTTAGCGCACTCTTTTTACCGTTCTTTTTTTCCTGCATATTCCGCATTATCCCTCGCGTGTAGCTTTCTCTGTACTCCTGTCTCTGGTTGATATGTGCCTTTAACGCTCCCATCACCACATCAACATCAAACTTTTGCCAATAAGCCATTTCCGTTTTCATGATATTCACTGATATACTCCCTGTTTTCCTT